>JBGFRN010000280.1:0-3358 GCA_041695105.1 Bacillota bacterium
AACACTTATAAGGGCTTTCCCAAGATCGCCGTCATTAACGCCGATGATCCGCAGGCCCCGGCCATGGCCAACCGCACCCTGGCCAAGGTGGTAACCTACGGAGTCGGACCGGCCGACGTCCGGGCGATTGACATTGAAATGCAGCCGTTGGGCTCCTCTTTCACAGTCCAGGCCCCTAGCCACGTCTTCCGGGTGGCCCTCAACCTGCCCGGCCTGTTCAATATCAGCAACGCCCTGGCAGCCATCGCCACCGGTCTGGCCAACGGGATTTCCCCCGAGGTTATCACCGCGGCCCTGGGCAAGGTCACCGCCATCCCCGGCCGGTACGAGGTTATTGATTGCGGCCAGGGCTTTACAGTCATCGTCGATTTCGCCCATAATCCGGACGCTTTGGCCAACGTCCTGCGAATCCCGCCCGAGGCCCCCGGCGGGCGCCGGATAGCCGTTTTTGGGGCCGAAGGCGGCAAAGATCGCGGGAAACGCCCGATCATGGGCGAGATGGCCATGCGGCAGGCCGACTACTGCATTATCACTTCTGATAATGTTTATGACGAGGATCCGGAAGAGATTGCCAGGCAGGTGGCCAGCGGGGCTGCGTCGGTCGGTAAGCCGGCCGCCCATGAAGTCATAATTGACCGCCGCCAGGCGATTGCCCGCGCCCTGACCATGGCCAAGCCTGGCGACCTGGTAGTCATCGCCGGCAAGGGTCATGAGACCTACCAGGTCTTTAATGGCTGGAAACAACCGTTTGACGACCGGGTGGTGGTCAGAGAGCTGCTGAGCAAACTGGAGCCGAAAGGCCCGGGCCGGGGCTGAGCCGGACCTTAGGATCGCATCGCCCGGATCAAGCCCCAGCTCCCGGCTATCATCATGCTCCCGTGTGGGGTGGCCTGGCGCCAGCCGTGATCCCGGGCCAGTTTCCGGTTCGGCCCGGTGACGACTGTGAAGGTAAACGGTGCCAACTTTAGGTAGTCAGGGTGAACGCCCGCCCCGTGCCCGCCGGAATCATAAACCTCGGTGTGAGTAATCGTCCCCCGGCGCAGCGATTCGACCAGGTAAGCCAGCTTGGCCGGGTCGATCTGCCCGGTATGGTGTTCAAAAAGGCCGTAGACCCGGCCCGAGCGGTAAAGAACCCCAAAGGCATGGCCGTTGCCCACATTTACCGTCAGCAGTCCCCGGTCAGCCCATTCAGAGACCTCGGGATCCTCGAGGACCCCCAGAACCGCGGCCGGCCCGGTGTCCATGACCACTGCCGCCGGCTCCAGGTCTAGCAAAGACCGCATCCGGGAGAATTGGCGCGGGACTGCACGAGGACCGCCAAAGAGCAGGTGCCGGGGGTCGCCGCCGTCCTCAAGAAACCCACGCCAGAAGTCGAAACGGGTTTCACGATTGCTCACACCGTGACGGTACCCATGGTCCTGGATGGCCACGGCCACCGTGCCCGGAGGGGTGATCTCAAAGGGCCTCAGGGCGGCCTCCAGTGCCCCAAGATCTAGGTCGGCCAATCTAATCTCGACCGCCCCGGCCGGGGCCCGCTCTCCAGGCCCGCACAAAACAACCCCCATCCCGGCGACCCGATTAAGGTCGTTGTCGATGGTTCTCGCTGCACCTTCGTGGGCGTAGACCGGGAGGCCGGCAGCCAGGTGCCTCCTGACGGCCCCGACCAGCGCCCCTCCTCCCATCTCTCTCCCGGAAAGAAAAACCGGCTGCCCCAGCCGGGTGGCCGCGGCCACCCGGGCTCCGAGCACCCGTGTCGGTGATGGCAAGATGAGTTGGGAGCAGTTCTCCGGCTCGACCGCCGGGTCGTAAATCAAAATGTCCTGGGTGCCCGCCCCAATGTCAATGGCTAGAACCCGGCGATCTTCTGACATATGATACCCTCCGAGAAGCGGTCGACGCGCCCTAGGCCGGTCCGGCCCTGAAAACGGAATCAAAAAAGGCGTTGGCGGCGTCGCCCAGAAGGTTGTGGAAATCCTGAAAGAGCTGCGAGGCTTCCCGCCCCAGCCAGTTGTCCGGCAGCAGTTCGACCGGAAGGGCCGGGTCAAAGAACGGGAACTTGCGGTAGTGGTGAATGAGGATGAAGCGCTCAACGAATGCCTCGGAGGGTTCGAGGCGCTCCCCCCGGTCGACCTGTTCTTGAATCCGGCGCAGCCGCGGGCGGTATTCATTTAGGAAGACACGATACTTGGAGTTGATCTCATCGAGGTTCCAGCACCGGTTGACCAAATCTCGACCTGACGCAAATCCAAGGTGCGAGGCACTGAAAATCTCTATGTTCTCGCGGATCCCCAGGCCCTCAACCAGCCGTTCGATGTCCTCCCGGGAGCTGTAGTGGGAGATCCAAGTGCCGTACCCGAGCGAGCCGTAGCCCATCCAGCTCAGCTCTTTACGCAGTTTTTCCCTGACGTCCCGCTTTTCTTCCGGGATCGAATAGGTCAGCAGGTGCCAGCGCCCGTCCCAGCGGTCCGACCGCTGCTGGAAAGAGAAGATCCGAGCGGCTCCCTCGTCGAGAAGTTTTCTGGCCTTAACCGTCAGTGAATAATAGCTCTTATTTCCAACTTTACGGCTCTTGAGCCAGCCTTTCTGGCACATCCGGGAAAGGGCCGAGCGAACGGCCTGTTCGGAGCAACCCAGGTATCCCAGCAGGCTAATCAGGCTTCCGGCCCAGATCTCACCCCCGCGATAGCGGATATAGTCGCCGTAAAGAGTGAAGAGCATTGATTGGGTCCTGATATCATTATGCCGGCCCGTGGTCATCGCCAAACCCCATTTCCGCCTCACCGCGACCCGTCGCCGCCATCCCGGCTGTTATCGCCGCAAGGCCTGAATGCCTTGACATATCTTTCTGGAAGCCCCTGGTAGAGCCGGGTTCCGAACCATAAACGCCCGGCCATTTCCTCCGAAATCGGTCCGGTGACCTTGGCCGGCGATCCCATAATTATCTGTCCGGGGAGAAACTCACTGCCCGGAGGGAGCAGCGAGCCTGCGGCGACGAGGCAACCGTCCCCCACCCTGACACCATCCAGCAGAATCGATCCCATTCCGATGGTGACGTGGTCTCCGAGACAGACGGTGTGCAGCACCGTACCGTGACCGATGTGCGAGTTGGGTCCAAGCCGGATGGTTTCGCCTGGCTGGCCGTGGATCACGCAGTTGTCCTGAATGTTAGATCCCTGGCCGACCACAATGTCACACCAATCGGCCCGGAGACGGGCACCAGGTCCGATGTAACAGTTATCTCCTATAGTAACCGCGCCGATTAGGGTGGCCTCGGGATGAATAAAACAGCCCTTCCCTATAATCGGTTTTCTACCTTCAAATTCGTAAAGTGACATGTTTTCTCCTCCTGCTGGGCCAG
>JBGFRN010000285.1:0-3358 GCA_041695105.1 Bacillota bacterium
CTTCGAGAACGTAGACCTCGCCGCCGTGGATGACGTGCTGGATGTTGACCAGACCCTTGATTCCCAGGGCCTGAGCCAGCATTTCGGTGTACCTGACGACGTTTTCCCGGGCGGTTTGGGAAACATTCTGGGCGGGATAGACGGCGAGGCTATCCCCGGAGTGAACCCCGGCCCGCTCGACATGCTCCATGATCCCGGCTACCAGCACCGTTTCGCCGTCGGAAACGGCATCGACCTCGACCTCCCGGCCCACCAGGTACTTGTCCACCAGAACCGGGCGGTCCGAAGATACCTGGACCGCCGCGGCCATGTACGAGACCAGCTCTTCCTGGTCGTAGACAATCTCCATAGCCCGTCCGCCCAGGACGTACGAGGGCCTGACGAGGACCGGAAAGCCGATCTCCCTAGCAATGGCAGCCGCTTCCGGCGCCGAAACTGCCGTCCGGCCAGGGGGCTTGGGGATGCCCAGCTCGAGGAGAAGGCGGTCGAAGAGTTCCCGGTCCTCGGCCAGGTCGATGGCTTCGACAGAGGTTCCGAGGATGCTCTTGCCTGGGACAGTCGCCCGGGTCGGCGAAGGCGATGGTTGGTCACCTGGCGGCCCATCGGGGGACGGTCTATCGTCGGACCGTCCATCGAATAGTCTGCCGTAGGACCGTTCATCGGATCGCCTCTCGTCGTGAGTCTTTTCAGCGGATACCCTTTCAATGGAAGACCGTTCGCTAGTGGCCCCCCGCTCTATCGGCCCCGCCAGGTTGATCGCCGTCTGTCCCCCGAACTGAGCCAGAACGCCCTCGGGCTGCTCCTTCTCCAGGATGTTCATGACATCCTCATAGGTCAGCGGCTCGAAATACAGCCGGTCAGAGCAATTGAAATCAGTGCTGACGGTCTCCGGGTTGTTGTTAATCATGATGGACCGCAGGCCCTCCTGTTGCAGGGCCTCGGAGGCGTGCACGCAGGAGTAGTCGAACTCGATCCCCTGCCCGATCCTGATTGGCCCTGACCCCAGGACCACGGCCTTCCGGCCCTCCAGGGGCAGGGCTTCGTCTTCCCCGTCGTAGGCTGAATAGAAATAGGGCGTGGTGGCCTCGAATTCGGCGGCGCAGGTATCCACGGTCTTGTAGACCGGCTTGATCCCCCAGGAGAGGCGAAGGGTGCGAATGTCCGCCTCGGTCCGACCGGTGAGGTGGGCAATTCGAGAATCGGGGATCCCGAACCGTTTGGCCCGGCGGAGCAGGTCGGGGCTCAAGACCTCATGGGACAGGGGATCTGACTCTTCCGTGACGGAAGGCTTCGCACCCCGATCTTCTGATCCCATGGATATCGAACCTGTGGCCATTGAGCCCACAGGCTCACCCGCCAACCGTTCCTCCAGCCGCACGATCTCCAAAATCCCCCTGAGGAAAAACGGATCGATCCCCGTCAGTTCCTGCACTCGCTCGACCGGGAACCCCCGGCGAAAGGCCTCCGCCACGGCAAACAACCGCTCGTCGCTGGCCACGGCCAGCAGCCGCTCAATCTCGTCCACCGATGCGCTGGCCAGAGCTGGTGACCAGAGGCTGTCCCTCCCCACCTCAAGCGAGCGGACCGCTTTGAGGAGCGCCCCGCCGAAGGTCCGGTCGATGGCCATTACCTCGCCCGTGGCCTTCATCTGCGTCCCGAGAACCCGGTTGGCCCGGCGGAATTTATCGAAGGGCCACCGGGGAATTTTCAGCACCACGTAGTCCAGAGCCGGTTCAAACCCGGCGCAAGTGATGCCGGTGATGGGGTTTTTGATCTCGTCCAGGTTGTACCCAAGGGCGATCTTGGCGGCCACCTTGGCGATGGGGTAGCCGGTGGCCTTGGACGCCAGGGCGCTGGACCGGCTGACCCGGGGGTTCACCTCAATCACAAAATAACGGCGGCTCCTGGGGTCAAGGGCAAATTGCACGTTACACCCGCCCCGGATGCCTAGGCTATGGATGATCCGCAAGGAGGCCGAGCGCAACAGGTGATACTCCCGGTCGGTCAGGGTCTGGCTAGGGGCAATCACGATGCTGTCCCCGGTGTGAACGCCGACGGGGTCGATGTTTTCCATATTGCAGACGGTGATGGCCGTTCCGGCAGCATCCCGCAGGACTTCGTACTCGATCTCTTTCCACCCGGCGACGCTCTTTTCCACTAGGATCTGGCCGATGGGCGAGGACTTGAGGCCCTGACCGGCGATGCGGCGAAACTCCTCTTCATCCACGGCGATCCCGCCGCCGGTTCCGCCCAGGGTATAGGCGGGGCGGATGATCACGGGGAACCCGATTTTGCGGGCGAACTCCAGCCCGGGGTTGACGGTCGTAACGATGATGCTCTCGGGGACGGGCTCCCCGATGGAGGCCATGGTGGCCTTAAATTCGGCTCGGTCCTCAGCCTTCTGGATCGACTCCAGGGGTGTGCCCAGCAGCTCAACCTCATAGCGGGCGAGGACTCCCGCCTGAGCCAGCTTCAGCGCCAGGTTCAGCCCCACCTGCCCGCCAAGCGTGGGCAGCAAGCCCTGGGGCCGCTCCTTCTCGATTATCTTGGTGACGAACTCCAAGGTCAGGGGCTCAATATACACCCGGTCGGCCATATCGGGATCGGTCATAATGGTTGCGGGATTTGAGTTTGCCAGGATAACCTCGATCCCCTCTTCCCTGAGAGCCCGGCAAGCTTGCGTACCGGCATAGTCGAACTCAGCCGCCTGCCCGATTATGATCGGCCCCGATCCGATCACCATCACCCGCTGAAGGTCCTGTCTCTTTGGCAATTCCGTCGTTCCTCCCCTTCTTGGTCAGGCACTTGCTCCGAGCCCAGTTGGATCCAAGACCCGCTTCTGCGAAATCCCGTTGTCTGAAAGGCTGGCTCATTCGAAACTCATCAAAACCAACGTCGCCATTCGGACCTGCTGCGCGTTACGAAAAACTCCGCCACTCTGACCAAGGTTGCCACAAACTCCGCCACTCTGACCAAGGTCACCAAAAGCCCCACCACTCTGACCAGGGTCACCAAAAGCCACTCTGACCAAGGTTGCCAAAAGCCCCGCTCCTCGCCGACCTCGGTCCCAATGACCGGACCCGGCCCGGAGGGCGGGGCTTGTTTGCCATCGCCCTCTCAAAGGAAAGGGCTATTGGCGAGTCACCTCAAGAAACTGCTCAAACAAGTACCGGGAATCCTCCGGCCCCGGCGCCGCCTCCGGGTGGTATTGCACCGAGAAGACAGGTCGGCCTTTGAGCCGCATCCCTTCCACCGTACCATCGTTGAGGTTTCGGTGGGTGACCTCCACCTGCCCCGAGTCGAGGCTCGTATCATCAATGGCATAGCCATGATTCTGCGATGTGATGAAAACCCGCCC
>JBGFRN010000298.1:0-3325 GCA_041695105.1 Bacillota bacterium
AAGCATGTCCCTAACCAGGTTTACCAGGTAATCCTCGTTTAGCCGGCTCAGATCCACCTCCCGGATAAGCTTGCTGTCCACGTACTTTCCGCTCAAATCCTCCTCGTTAACTCGGGAGGAAGCCATGAGACCCGTTTTGCTGCCCTTTTTTTGAACGAGAACGTTGGTGGCCGTAGTTGAAGAAAAACGGAGAACCTGAACACTTCGGAGAAACTCTCCAAAGTCGTTGTAGCCCATCTCCCGGGCGCCTTCCTTCAGGCACTCTATGAAACCAACCGTTAGATCATGGGGTGTGGTGTCGACCTTAACCTGTCTGACCGTGTTGCCGTCAGTAAAGAAGCCGTCGGTGAATGTACCGCCTGTGTCGATGCCTACGATTACCCCCATCAGATCTCCCCCTTTACGACACTTTAGATTATTGAGAGTTATCTTATAATACCTTTTCGAGTCTAGAGGGTCGGTAACTGGAGTTACCAAGCCCCATTTTTGTAATTTCACACTAAACGGTTGAGCAAAGTCACATCGGGTTTGTTCACTTACGACAAAGGGCAAGACGACAGTTTGACCTTACCCTTTCTAAGGTTTTTTCCTTTAGTCTCGAACTTGCTCGTGGTGATGCAGCACCGCCCCCAAACGACAAAAAATAGAGACGTGTCCAAACACGTCTCTAGCCTGTCATTTCTTCTCTTATTGAACCCTTCTCCTCTCCCTGGTCTCGTCGGCGCGAGTCAACCCGGCGTTCAGGCGGCCTTCAGTGGGCGGGGTGGTTGCGGTCAATTGGGCTGCTGTTCATGGCGGTCGAGGGCGGCGCTGGCACGGTCAACAAACGCGGCCGCTTCCCGCAAAACGAATTCTTTTATCTCTTTTCTGTCCGGAGCCATGACCGGGGTTCGAATGAAAGGCAGCAACTTCAGATCGAGAAGCTGATGACTATCCTCGGTACTAGTACGGAAGACCATGATTTCTTTCGCACCGACCACAACTTGGAATGAAATAGCCCAATTCGAGTTTATAGCATCACGAAAAATCACTCTCAAGGCCGGATGAGATTGAGGAGAAAAGTTAGGCCCCAGCGGTTTGAACCCCTTCAGCCGGCAGAAATCTTGAAACTGGCTGCGGGACGCGACCGTCGAAGCCCAACTTTCCAGTTCCGTCCCAAATCGCTTGCTAGGTTCGAACGGGACAACCATCTCCTTGACCAGTTTGGAAAGATAGCCGGAGATCTCAGCCCCAACCTCTTTGACCTTTTGATAGGCTTCCGTTTCCTCCGGAGCCCCGGCGGACTGGCTCAACCTCTCGATCTTGGCCTTAATATCCTCGGTCGTCAGGTCAAGTCGACCCTCAGCGACATCCACCATCAGCCTGGCGGTCCTGGCCACCGCTTGGGCGACCAAATCGGTGAAGGGCGCGATGTCCCCGCCGTCGGCTTTCCGAAGAGCGTCGAAATACTCGCGTCGCTGCTCGTTGCGGATGACGGCCGGGGGGTACTGGTTCTGCATCAGGATCAAGTTCATGATCACCCGGGCCACCCGCCCGTTCCCATCCGTGAAAGGATGGATCGCCACCAGGCGGTGATGAAAGCCCGCGGCCAACTCTACCGGATGCAAGGTGGCCCTGTGGTCCCCGTACCATTTGATCAAACTTTCCATCTCGCCGGGAACCTGCAGGTGGTCGACGTACCAATGGATAGATCCGTCCGGCAACAGGACATGGTTATTGTCGTACTTGTATTGCCCGGGGTAAACCCGCTTCTTGAACTCCGTGGGGCCTTTGCCAATGACAACGTACTCGATGCCCTTAAGCAACAAGCCGTGAATCTGCTTGATCAAGGCCTCGGAAATACCCAGGTTAAGGCACTCCTCCAGATAATGAATCGCCTCATAATGATTCTTGGCGGCCAGATGATCATCTAGCGGCTTGCCCTCGACCGTCAGGCCCTCGCGCAAGAAAAAGCTAGTCTCAGCCAGCGTCAGGGTGTTGCCCTCGATGGCGTTGCTGTGGTAAGTCCATTCGATATTCAGTTTCTCGGCCATAATGGCCATTTTTTCCTTGCTCAAAGGGCGGTGCCTGTCCAAGGCTTCTTTGAGGGCGGTTACCTCGGCAAGAGCAGCCATGAAAGCTCACCTTTCCTTAATCTGGGACCAGTTACCTGTCACCAGTTTAGCACGCCCGTTCGGGTCCGTGAAGCATAATACCGGCCTTACTAGCTCAAATACTCCCACGGGCAGGCCAAGGCACGTGGTCCAGGTGGAAGCCGGAAATCAGACCAGCCTCAATATCCACCGCCCACGCCGCTGGATCTCATCCGCGCCATGGCTGAGCAGTACAGATTCTCAAGACCAAGGGCGTCGCCAGCTTCAAGACGGTGTGAGGGGATAGGGATAATGAAGAAAGCCAAGAAGAGAAGAAGGATCTTTCGAATGGAGAGTAAAGCGCGGTTGAGGTTCATCTGCGCGACAACCCTGGCAATAACACTCTATACGGCTTCGTTAAGCGAGAAGGTAAACTCCTGCTTCTGGCCATCGACGCAAATGATGATGCCGGTAGCATCTGGTCCACTTGGCATACCCAACCCAGATAGCAAACCACCTGCGCCAACGGAACAGTGTCGATTCATCCTCCGCCACATCCGCAGCAGGGGGGCTGTGGTTGCTGCCATTTAGCTTGCAGGATTACAAGATGATTACAAACATTTTACACGATTTTAACCCTGCTCTAAACATCACTTAGCATTGATGGTGCAGAATTGTGTATGAAAGGGGGCGGGCGGAATGCGGTTAGCGGCGTCAGCTTCCCGGGCGGGCGTGGTGTTCTTGACCGCGGCATACGGTGTGGGGCACCTGCAGGCCTGCAGGGCACTAGAAAACGGCCTCCGGGCTGGCCAGACCGGTTGGTTACCCAGGGAAATCTGGCTATCCCGGCAAGAGGTGTTATCTTCTAGAAATTCGAGTTTCGATGTTTGAGGTTCGAGGTTCGACGAAGATCAACAAGAAGCCGATTCGGTGTTGAAAAAGGGTGATTTAAATTCAAATGAGAGGAGTAACGGAAATTTCTCCGACGTGTTTGAGGGCAAATCGACAGAGGAACGCTTCAAAATGATGGATCAGCACAAAAACATTTCGACACAAAATTCATCGTTCTGCCGAACTCGATGTACGGCAAATGGAAGGTGCCTCCGGTGGAATCTAATCGAGGAGGAATTAACTGTTATGAAATTTTTTAAATCACTTCTTTTAACAACTGCTTTGACTTTAGCAATTGCAATTACCGGTCTTGTCCCAGGTCTTAAAGCTGAAGCGGCAACGAGCGGCAGCGTTGTTATTAA
>JBGFRN010000258.1:0-3318 GCA_041695105.1 Bacillota bacterium
ATGAGGCCATTATAGACCTTGGTGGCGCAGAGCATGGCGTCAAGAAGAACAGCCCGCGCTGGTTCGTTCCCAATGAGTTTGGCTTTCAGCGTCAACATGGGCATGATTCCGGTTCACCTCCAGCCTCTCATCAGGACGCACATCTGTTCGATTATTCTCCAATCCGATACGTTTTTTCCTTGTCTTGAGAGCGCGCATTTCTTTATTAAGCGCATTTTCCTGATTAAGCGAGCATTGCCGCGAACGAAAATTCCCGAGGGGGTCCGTGTATCCCCCGACTGAAGTCGGAGGGATTACAGCCCCCTCGGGCTCCCCCATACTTCTAAGCGAAGTGGCCCTGGAGAATCCGGCTGCATCAGTTTCATGAACCGCAAATACGAAGTGGGGGTCAAATTTCTCGGCTTGCAAAGTCGACGTGGTCTATGATCGTGCGGACACATCGGAGGTAACGGTTGAATACCAAGGGTACGAGCCGTGGAAGGCGCGGCCCCTCAGCTACGACCCAAAGGCCCGCCCGTTGGCAACCACCAACGTTCGCCTGACCAACAGCAGAGGTTGAGGAGTAAATTGATAGTGGAAATTTAACCCAAGACAAAGGGTATCTACTCAAAAAAACGAATTGTTTAGGTAATGAGTCTCGATGTCTTTTTTCGAAAGCTCGCGGGCGCTCCTGGGCGTTCTCTTCTGCTTGACTACGACGGAACCCTGGCTCCGTTCCGAACCGACCGGAGCCAAGCCTTTCCGTACCCAGGGGTTCGCGAAGCCCTAAACAAAATTATGGCCGGGGAGCATACCCGTCTGGTTCTGATCAGCGGGCGGGCGGTCGCCGACCTGGTTCAACTGCTGGGGCTTGATCAGCTCCCGGAGATATGGGGTTTGCATGGACAGGAACGGCTTAACCCCGACGGTACCTATCGCATCGACCGGCCTGAGGAAGCGGCCCTAGGCGAATTGGCTGAAGCCTTTCGCTGGGCCGCAAGTCTGGGTCTTAAAGACCGGTGTGAGGTAAAACCCAATTCCTTGGCCTTCCACTGGCGGGGGTTAGACCAGCGTCAGATCGAAGATCTCTGGAAAATTATCTTTAATCGGTGGCCCATCCAGCCGCCCCCCCGGTATTTGAAGGCTTATCCTTTCGACGGTGGAATCGAGCTTCGGGCCCCGGGACGGGACAAGGGAGACGCCGTTAAAACCATCTTAAGCGAAAGCCATCCTCGGGCCGTGGCGGCCTTTCTGGGAGATGATCTGACTGATGAAGACGGCTTCCGGGCGATTAAGGGCAAGGGCCTGGGAATCTTAATCCGGCCGGAATACCGGCCGACAGGGGCCGATCTTTGGTTGAAGCCACCCCGGGAATTACTTGAATTCCTGACCAACTGGCGAGAAGCAATGAGGGGGTAATTCGCAGCTTCGAGGGCTAAGACGCCGTTTTCTTTAACGCCGATCTCCTTAACAATCCAACCCGCCACCTCACGCGCATGACCGACAAGGAATAGCCTCGCCAATCCTGCTCAAAACCTTCCTTGCCCGCCAGTGCGTCTCAAAGGCCCTTGCGGGAATGCGTGTAATGAGAGGTGAAAATGACCGTGAGATCGTCGCAAAATCGATTAATCGTGGTTTCCAACCGCCTGCCGGTCGTGATTTCCAGGGAACCGGACGGAAACTGGCAGATCGGACCCGGATCCGGCGGGCTAGTGACTGCGCTGGATCCAATCCTGAAGAACCGGGGCGGCGTCTGGATCGGTTGGCCCGGGACTGCGGAAGACGCCTCACCCGAACTAGAACGGGTTCTTGACAGCGCCATCGAGGATTCGGGCTATGAACTCAAACCAATAATCCTTACCAATGAAGAACGTGATAATTTCTATCATGGATTTTCCAATGAAATTATCTGGCCCTTATTCCACGACCTTCAATCCCTCTGCAATTTCGTTCCGCAGTATTGGGATGCCTACCGGTCGGTCAGTCTCAAGTTCTCCAAGATGATCAGGCGCTGTGCCAGACCGTCCGACTACATCTGGGTTCACGACTACCATTTGATGACCCTTGCCTCAGACCTGCGGGAGGCTGGGCTAAAATCCTCGATTGGCTTCTTCCTTCATATTCCCTTCCCCCCTCCGGATATTTTTCTCAAGCTACCGTGGAGATTCGAAATTCTCAAAGCCTTGGCCGACTACGATTTGGTCGGCTTTCAGACCTTACGCGATCGGCGCAACTTCATCCAATGCCTGCGGCTGGCCTTTGACGAAGTACTTATCCAGGGCAAGGGCCACGTAATCTCGATCAGAGTCGGCGGTCGCGAGTTTCGGGCCGGCAACTTCCCGATCAGCATTGATTTTGCAGAATTCGCCAAAGCGGCGGCACTCCCCAAGATTAAGGCCGAAGCGAGTACGATTCGCGGGGATCTTTTGAACTGTCAACTAATCCTCGGTATTGACCGGCTCGATTATACCAAGGGTATCGTCTATCGCTTGAAGGCCTTCCGAAAGGTCCTGGAACAATACCCCGGTTTGTTAGGAAAGGTCGTTCTGGTTCAGGTGGTCGTCCCAAGCCGGGAGGACATCCCCCAATATTTTGACCTGAAGGCCCGAATCGAGCGCCTGGTCAGCGAGATCAACGGGCAGTTCAGCCGTTCGGGTTGGGTTCCGATCCACTACTTTTTCCGGGCCCTGAACCGCTCCGAACTTATGGCCTACTACCGGGCCGCCGACCTCGCCCTGATCACGCCTCTCAAAGACGGGATGAATCTGGTGGCCAAGGAATTTTGTGCGGCTAAAGTCGACGATCAAGGCGTGCTCATTTTGAGTGAATTCGCCGGGGCGGCCGCCCAGCTCCAAAGGGGAGCCCTACTAGTTAACCCCTATCACATCGAAGAGGTGGCCGAGGCTATTCACCAAGGGTTTCATATGCCTGACGAGAAACGACGTTTTCGAATGCGCAAACTACGCCGGTCCATCCGCGACCATGATATCTTCTGGTGGGTTGATTCATTCCTCAAAGCGGCTTTCGGTTCGCACCTCGACGATTTCCCGCCGCTGGAAGATTACATTCCGAAGTCAAGTCTCTTCAGCGACGAGGGTATCTCCGCCAAGGCGTAGTACTCCTGCAAGGTGCCTGACTGCTACCAGACATGCGGGCGGCGGGGAATCCCGGCCGCCGGCATTATCATAGGATTAACTTGCACGAGTCACAGCTATCCCGACCGCGATCCCTCTCAGTTCCCCCCGCCGCCGACCAGTGGGACGCCGCCGGGGAAGCCCCCGGCCAGGCCGGGGAACCCAGCCGGCACCGCGCCCAACGGAATCGCGCCGACCGCCGCGG
>JBGFRN010000286.1:0-3312 GCA_041695105.1 Bacillota bacterium
CGGGATCCTCAGCGAGAGGGCGGCTCCGGCCAAGAGAATCCCGGCTGCCAACAGAAAGGGAAGGGCGTAGGATCCGAGGGCGCTAAAACTCCACCCGCCCAGATAGGTCCCCATCGCCGCCCCGACCTGGTGCCCGAAGAAGATCAGCCCGAACAGGGTCCCGACCGTATTCCGTCCGAAGAGATCGGCTGTTATGGCCGAGGTTAGGGCGCTGCTTCCGGCCCATACCAGCCCGCCAACGGCTCCGATGGCGTAAAGTTGCCAATCTGACGAGGTGTACAAAAGGGCCACGAATCCCAATGCCCGCACCACATAGATCAGGCTGAGCAAGCTGTGCCGCCCGAGACGGTCCGAGGCCTCCCCGAGAATCAGGCTGCCGGCGATGCTGACCAGCCCGATCAGCCCGACCCCGAATGAGGCGGTAATGGCTGAAAATCCATGGTGCTCCAGCATCGGAACCCCGTGCGTCCCGAGCAGGTTCATGCTGAAACCACAGCCAAAGAAACCAAACATCAAGATCCAAAAAGGCCTGGTCCCCAGTGCCTGGCGCCATGAACCGGCGTCAAGGTCCGAGGCCGGGCCGGTTTTTCCGGCGGCCGGGTTTCCTTTGAGGGCCAGCAGGGAAACCGGGAGGAGGATGAGCAGAAAGACTCCGGCGAAAACCAGGTAGGCCGAGCGCCAACCGATCCACTGGATCAGAATGGCCGACAGCGGGGTCATCACGGCGATCCCGCCCATTGAGCCCGCGGAGAGAAAGGTCATGGCCAGACCGCGTCGTTTCTCAAACGACCGGCTGATCACCGGGGTTAAGACCGTATGTCCGGTGGCGGCAAACCCAAGCGAGGCCAGCACAGCGTACGACAGGGCGAAGACGGCAACCGAGCGGGTCGTGGCGGTTAAGATCAGGGCGACGCTCTGCAGGATGGCCCCCCAGACCAGCACCGTCCGGGTTCCCCAAAGGTCGGCCAGGCGGCCGCACAAGGCCATGCCCAGCCCATAAACCAGCATACCCGCACCGATGACCGCCGAAAGGTAGATCCGGCTGAACCCAAAATCATTCAACAGGGGTTCGACATATGGCCCGACCGAAAACCGGACGCCGGTGGAGAGCAGGCTGACGAAAAAGGCTACCGCCACCACGCCCCAGGCACGATCAAGATAGTGATCCTCGGAGTTCAATCAACCACTCCCCTAACCTAATTCTAAACCAGTGGCAGTTCCAAGTAAAAGGCCGTTCCGGAGAACTTCGGAGGATTGCCCCCTTGGATTGGAGAACCACCTTTACTGGGCTGAGTTGGCAGGCCGGCCCGGAGAGGAGAGGGAGCTTGATCGATTTCTCACCGACCCCTGAGCAGACGGCCCTAGTTGAAACCATCCGGAGGTTCGGACAGCGGGAGCTGGCCCCGCGGTACGCTTATTGGGATCAGTCCGGTGAGTTCCCCCGCGAACTCTGGCGCCGGATGGGAGAACTCGGCCTCTGCGGCCTGAGGATTTCCCCTGAATGGGGGGGGCTCGGAGTCGACGCCCTAACCACCGGACTTTGCATCGAAGAGGTGGCCCGTTGGGATTTCAACTGCGCCACGACTGTGCTTGTTCCGGCGCTTACCGGTGAGATCCTGGAACACTTCGCCACTCCGGCCACAAAAGAATCTTGGCTGGCCCCGATGTCCCGAGGGGCTAAGGTGGTGGCGATCTCCCTAACTGAACCCGACGCCGGAACCGACGCCGCCTCGCTGCGCGCCACGGCCCGCCCGGACGGGGACGAGTTTGTCCTGAACGGCGAGAAATCGGCTACCACCCTGATGATGGCCGCCGATGCCAGCATCGTCTTTGCCCGGACCGGCGGTGGCGGGGCCAGGGGGGTCAGCGCCTTCCTCGTTCCGATGGATCTGCCGGGAATCACCCGGACGCCCTACCGGGATATGGGCAGCCGGGCCTCAGTACGCGGGTCGCTGTTCCTTGACGACGTCCGGATTCCGGCCGGAAATCTGCTAGGGTTAGGGGGCCAGGGCTTCTACCAGGTGATGAAGGGTTTCGACCTCTCCCGGGCCCTGATCGGTCTGCAGTGCCTGGGCGCGGCCCGGCAGTCTCTCGATGAGACTATGAACTACGTCCGCGAGCGCCAGGCCTTCGGCCGGCACCTGGCGAGCTTTCAAGGGGTGGCCTTCCCGATCGCCGAGCACGCGGCCCGGATTGAGTCGACCCGCTGGCTTTGCCTTAGGGCTCTGTGGCTGCGCGACCAGGGATTGCCCCACACGGCTGAGGCGGCCATGGCCAAATGGCTAGGTCCGAAAACAGCCGTCGAGGCTATCCACGAATGCCTGCTCCTGCACGGCCATTACGGCTACACCCAGGAGCTGCCTCTGGAGCAGCGCCTCAGGGACGTCATCGGGCTGGAGATCGGCGAC
Organism: Bacillota bacterium; assembly: GCA_041695105.1. Classification (GTDB taxonomy): domain Bacteria; phylum Bacillota; class Sulfobacillia; order JAMDAP01; family JAJYMS01; genus JBGFRN01. Next base: position 2,409 of record JBGFRN010000286.1, read on the forward strand.
GGGACCGCTCAAGTGTCAAAGCTGGTGATCGCCCGGGAGTTGCTGGGCAAGGAATTCAAGCCCCTTTAAAGGGTGCGGCGCCTGGAATGCCTATTTACGAAAGGACGGAGCCCAATTGTCGCAGACCTTCGAAGATATCCTCTACGAAAAGAAAGACGGGGTCGCCCTGATCACCATCAACCGCCCCAAGGCCCTCAATGCCTTCCGGGCCAAGACGGTCGATGAATTGATCCAGGCCTTTCGCCAGGCCTGGGTTGACCGCGAGATCGGTGTCGTTGTCCTGACTGGGGCCGGGGAGAAGGCCTTCTGCGTCGGCGGTGACCAGAAGGACCGGGGCGAGGGAGGCTACGGCGCGGGAGGCTACGGCGGGGGCGGGATCGGCGGCATCGGGATGGAGATCGAGAACCTCCACGAGATCATCCGCCAGATTCCCAAACCGGTGATCGCGGCGGTCAACGGCTACGCCGTCGGCGGGGGCCACGTGCTGCACGTGCTCTGCGACCTGACCATCGCCGCCGGCACCGCTCGCTTCGGACAGGTCGGCCCAAAGGTCGGCAGCGTCGACCCGGGATATGGCACCGCCTACCTGGCTCGGGTGGTGGGCCAGAAAAAGGCCCGGGAAATCTGGTTCCTCTGCCGCCAGTATTCGGCCCAGGAGGCCCTGGAAATGGGCTTGGTCAACAAAGTGGTGCCCAAGGACCAGCTCATGGACGAGGTCTGGGCTTGGTGCCGCGAACTGCTACAGATGAGCCCGACCGCGATTAAATTGGCCAAGTACTCGATGAACGCCGATACGGCCAGCATTACCGGGGTTTCCCAGCTTGGCTTTCGGGCGCTTGAGCTTTTCTACGAGAGTGATGAGGCCCTCGAGGGGCAGAAGGCCTTCGTCGAGAAGCGGCCGGCG
>JBGFRN010000217.1:0-3296 GCA_041695105.1 Bacillota bacterium
GTGGCTGGTTTGGGTCTGTCCAAAGTGGTCGGCGGCCTTGTTCGCCGATAGGAAGCGAGCACCCCAAGAAGCAAGCCTCCCAAGAAGCAAGCCCCTAAGAGCAAGCACCCCAAAGAACCCTACAGGGAGATGAATAACATGCTTCAGGATCTGATCGCCAACCCTGGATTTTGGATCGGACTCTTCGCCTTCCTTCTTGGTTTGGGCTACATGAGCCACCGTGAGCGGATGGCCCTGATTGACAAAGGACTGTATAAGCCTCGCCGGGAGTTTGAGGGTTTGCGTCACCGAAGCGTCGTCTCGGCCGGGATGATCATCGGCGGGTTGATTACCGGCGGCATCGGCCTGGCCATCAGCCTGGGGGCTTTTTGGGCCGCCGGTGGCAATTATACGGGATGGATGTTGTTCGGCCTGATTCCGTTGGGCATAGGAGCCGGTCTGCTCCTGGGATCGCGTTGGGACGATTTTCTGGACTAGGGATGATCCACGCGGTGTCCCGATAAGGGCCATTGGCTCAACTTCCTGTGGCAGGGAAGTCAGCCGAGAAGGCTTCGACTTCCGGCCTCGTCCCGATAAGGGCCATTGGCTCAACTTCCTGTGGCAGGGGGCCATCAAAATGAACGCTCATCAGATTACCGAAAACTGGGAAAAAAGTTTTCCTCTTTCCCAATCCGGTCGGGTGACCGTTGATCAGGGGGCGGGCAGGGTTGAGGTGCGGGGCTGGACCAAGGACGAAGTCCGAGTGCAGGCTGTCAGGCACGGTCGGGCGATCGTTCAGGCTCACGGTCGGGGCGGCCGAGTCCATGTCGAAGCCAGATCAGAAGCAGGCCTATTTTTTGCGGGACGCGGCAGAGCTGATCTCACCGTATGGGTACCCAACGGGGCGTATGTGGAGATTGACTCTGCCAGCGGCGATGTCGAGGTCCACGGCGTTCGGGGCACAGTCAAGATTGACTCATCCGGAGGGAACATTATTGCCCGGAATGTTGGGCCACTTGAAGCAAGCAGCGCCTCGGGATCGATCAGCGTCAACGGGGCGGCCGGACCCGTTCGCCTGGACGCGGGTAGCGGTCTGACGAATGTGTCGGCTGTTTCGGGCGAAGTCATCATTGACAGCGCCAGCGGCGGTGTCTTTGTCGATAGTGTCCGTGGTTCGGTCAAAGTGGACAGCAGCTCGAGCGGGGTCGAACTCAGAGATCTTAGGGGTCCGGAAGTCGTTGTGGACGCCGCCTCAGGGCCGGTCAAGCTGCGCCAGATTGACTGCCGACGAATCGACGTTGATAACGGCAGCGGTTCCATTGAGGCAGAATTCGCCGTTTGCGACGGTGGCAGCTACGAGTTCGAGACCGGAAGCGGCAAGATCGACCTGGCTATCCCAGTTTACTCCCGGTGTTCGATCGTCACGGAAGCTTCCACCTCAAGTTCGATTAGCTGTGACCTTCCGCTGACCAATAAGAGCATTGATTCTGAGACTCTATCCGGAGTTCTCAACGAGGGCCGCAGCCGAGTGACTGCCCGGACTGGGAGCGGTCGCATCAAGATCGGGCGCGCCCGATTTGAGGTTGCCACGCCTGCCACGCCCTTGGTCGGCGAGAGGGACGCCAGCATTCCAGCCCGTGAGCCCCTCAGCGACGAGTATATCAAGGTACTGAAGATGGTTGAGGAGGGGAAGCTTACCCCTGACGAGGCTGATGCCTTGCTTGAGGCGATGGAGTCACCCTCGGGCGAAACAGGCTAATCTTTGAATTCTTCGGATGAGGGGATGTAGCTTTGGAGGTGCGGCATGGAGACTGCGATTCCCCCGGTTGCGGGTCAAGCTCAACGGCCCAGTCTATGGACCAACCGGACGTTCCTGGCCATTTGGCTTGGAAGCGCAATTTCGGTGTTGGGGGACGGTCTGTACAACCTGGCCCTGATGTGGTGGGTCTATAACGTCTCCAAGTCAGCCGCGATTACATCTCTGGTCTTTATTCTGGGGCAGCTTCCTCGAATTGTCCTGGGACCTGTGTCGGGGGTCTTCGTGGACCGATTGGATCGTCGACGGGTGATGATTGCCACGGATCTCATTCGGGGTCTGATCGTGCTCCTTCCGGCGATCAAGGCTATCCAGGGTGATCTTCAGCTTTGGCACGTACTGGTCACTGCCGGGGTTCTTTCGGCGGCTGATGCCTTCTTCAGGCCAGCATTCGGGGCTTCGCTGCCCAACATCGTGGTCAGGGAACATCTGACCAAGGCCAACTCCCTATTATCGGTGACCACTAACCTCGGCTTCTTCCTGGGCCCGGCCGTGGGCGGATTGGCGCTTGGGTTCCTCGGTACCGGGGGAACCATGCTGATTAATGCGCTCTCTTTTTTCATCTCGGCCCTGGCCATTCTCCTGGGTCCCTTCTCCAGTCCCCGCAATGACAACGGACAGGCAGGCTCGGTCCTGAGTGAGATGCTGGACGGCTTTCAGTTCCTGAGGGCCAGGAAGACAGTGCTGGGAATCCTCGCTCTGGCGTCGGTCATGAACTTCTTCGCCGTTCCGTTGGGGGTCCTCATGCCGGTCATAGCCGTCGAAGTACTCCGGGTGGACTCCAGGGGCTTCGGCCTCCTGCAAGGCATCGTCTCCGTGGGCATGATGCTGGGCGGACTCGCTCTGGCGATGTTGGGGGAGACTCGGAAGAAAGGCTGGGCCCTCATAGGCGGGTTGATCCTGTCCGGTTTTCTGATGAGCACTCTTGGCTGGAGCCGGAGTTTCTGGCCATCCCTGGCCATCCTCGGCTTCTTGGGAATGGTGGTGGCCGGGGTGAATATCACCCTGGCAGTGATCATGCAGAACGTCGTTCCAGATGATAAGCGGGGAAGAGTCTTCGCGGCAATGGCGACCGTAACCGGCGGTCTTCAGCCCATCGCTATGGCCCTGGCCGGTGTAGCCGCGGACGCTTTTTCGGCCTCGGTGGTATTGATTGCCGCAGGAGTGGCGGTATTTGCCTCATCGTTCGGGGCCTTTCTGGTGCCGGGCCTCCGAGAACTGGAGTAGGCCTGGGAAACTACCGGCCCAGTCAGGGCCGACGATATCTACGAGCAGACGAGCAGATACTCGGACGGGAGATGACTTCGATGAACGAAGAACGCATCCAGATCCTGAAAATGATCGAGAGCGGAAAGATTTCCGCTGATGAAGCTGCAAAGCTTTTTGAGGCCATGGAAGCGCCCAAGGCGGAGCGTTCGGCCCTGCCGGCCAAGACAATCAATATTCGGGTGATCGATGGGCGGAGCGGCAAGAAGAATGTGGACATCAACCTCCCCATCTC
>JBGFRN010000226.1:0-18504 GCA_041695105.1 Bacillota bacterium
TAGCGGTCAGACCGGTCTGGCCGGTCTGAGCGCTGATCAAACCAGCATCGGTCGGGATGGCGTAAGAGAGAAGGAAATCAGGGTTGGCCTGTTTGATCTTGAGGAGCTGGGCCGAGACGTCCTTGTCGCCCTGATTGAACTGCTCGGCGGCGACGAACTTGATACCGGCCTTTTCAAGCTCGCGGGTGAGGATCTTAAAGCCGTCCTTGCCGTAATCGTTGTTGGCGTAGAGCATGGCCGGTCTCTTCGGCTTGATCTCCTTGGCAACGTACTCGCCAAGGATGACACCGGCCTCGTCGTCGTTGGTGCGGACGCGGAAGACGTACTCAAATCCGCTCTTGGTGGTAATCGGGGCGGTGGCCGAGGTGAAGGTCGGGATCTTACCGGCCTTGATCGCCTGGCCCATGGCCATCATCAGCGGGGTGAAGGTCGGGCCCCAGACGGCGACCGGCTTCATGGCCAGAACCTTATTGTAGGCCGCCAGAGCGCCATTGGGGTTCGACTGGTCATCTTCGACAATAACCTCGATTTTTCTGCCCTTGATGCCGCCCTTGTCGTTCCATTCCTTGGCGGCAGCCTGGACCCCAGCGGCGACCTGCTTGCCGGTGGCGGCCAGCGGGCCGGTCAAGGAGGTGACAACGGCGACCTTAATGGGTTCTCCTGAACCGGTCTGGGCGGCCGGCTGCTGCCCAGCCGGCTGCTGGGCCTGCGGCTTAGTCTGCTGCCCGCCCCCGCCACAGCCCGATAGAAACATCGTGGCAATCAGGAATATGGTAAGAACCGGAATGAGCCTTTTTCTCATGCAATAAACGACCCCTCTCTAAAAATGTATGAACTTTCTTATACAACAAAAACTGCTCGTTCTCCTTTTTTTCCGAACGATAATCAATCATTAATATTGCGATCGTCATTATAGCGAATCAGAGGAGATTTTTGTCGAATGAAGAAGTTTTTTGTATGCGATTATGGCACAAAATGTCTGAAGTCAGCTCAATAATGATCCCTTTCGCCTCGACCATTCTCTTCTTGGTGGTTGTGGCTTTTCTGGTGCTGTTCTCCAGGCTCGAGTCCCAGCAAAGCGATGCCTTGCACACTCGGGCTCAAGAGATTGCCAATAGCGTTTTAGTGGTCCGGAATCTTTTCGCCCGGCATCAGGAAGTAATTAATCGCGACAGTCAAGGCAACTATGAGTTTAAGAACCTGAATCCTGCCCGGGCCGCCAATGAGTTTATTTCCGATATGAACGAATTCCGGGGCCTGAAGATCAAGCAAACCAGCGCCAGGTTCCGCATGCCCGAGGACGCCCCAGACGATTGGGAACGCTCCGCTCTTTCGCGCTTTGAAGCCAACCCCGGCCTGACAGAAATCGGCGAGATGGTCCGGGGACCAATCCCCTCCTACCGGTATGCCCTGCCCCTGTACATCACCCAGCCCTGCCTGCAGTGCCACGGCGAGCCCAAAGGAGAACTGGACATTGCCGGCTACCCCAAGGAAGGATACCGCCTGGGCGAATTGCGGGGGGCCTTGTCGGTCACCCTCCCGCTGGAAAGCTATTACCCCCAGCGCATAGAACGTACTATTCTTCTCACTTGCCTGCTGCTCGGTATCTTTCTGCTCTCGGTTTACGCCGGGTACCGGATGGTCAGCGCCATGCAAAAGGTAGCCAATACCGACCGGCTGACCCAGGTCAACAACCGGAACGTCCTTTACACCCGGCTCCAGCAGGAGATCTCCTGGGCGGCCCAGCACCGGACGCCCTTGTCAGTGCTGATGTTCGACCTTGATCACTTCAAACGGGTTAATGACGTTTATGGACACCTGGCTGGAGATGCCGTTCTAAAGAATTTAGCCGCCAGGGTGGGCGGCCTGCTCAGGGAGTATGACTTTTTGGCGCGATTCGGGGGCGAGGAGTTTGTCGTCGTGGCCCCAAATACCGACCAGACCGGAGCCCTGGCTCTGGGAGAGCGCCTCAGGCTGGCCGTGGCCGGCACGGTGTTCCAGCATGAGTCCCAGGCCATTGAAATCACTATCAGCGTCGGGGTTGCCTCGACCGTCCCCGATCGGAACCGGGATATCATCGCCCAAGAGGACGAGCTGCTGCACAGGGCCGATGGGGCGCTCTATTTGGCCAAGAACCTGGGGCGTAACCGGGTCGAAGCCTGGCGAGGGTAAGGTTGAATCTTGCAGCCACGCTGACTCCCTCCTCTTAGTCGTCCTCAATTAGGAAGACCGTCACCCGGCCGGGACCGTGCACACCAATGCTCAATTCCATCTCAATGTCACCGCTGCGACTCGGGCCGGTGATCAGGGCGATGTTAGCCGGGAGTCCGCCTGACCTGGCCCAGCCGGCGATCTCCCGGCAAAGGTCGGGGATGCCGGGCAAGAGCCGGGAGGCATCAAGGATGATGAACAGCGCCGGCGGCAGGATGCTGACCGACCGGGGCCGACCCGGACCGCTGGTGACCACGGCGCTTCCCGTTGAGGCCAGGCCCCTCTCGGCCCGGATGACGCCCAGGCCGGCCTCGGACGGGCAGACCGGTTCTAACCCGCCTCCGTAGAGAAGTCCTGCCAACTTCACATCTTTGAGCTGGAGGTCGTCCCAGCAGGCAAAGGTCCGGGTCCCTATGGCCCGGGCTTCTTCGTTTATCACGGTCTCTAGATCGCTCCGGGTGGTCCGGACGACCTGCCCACCGGCCTGGATTAGCGCGGCCTCAAAGGCCTTGACCAACGAAGGAGCGCTCATTGGGCTTCCCCCTTTTCTTGGTTTGCCAGCCCCGCGCCCGGATTATCGCCCAGCCCGGCCTCCCACAGTTCGCGGAAGCTGCGCCGCGGGGTTGCCGGAAGATCGCGCCCGCCGGTCCATTCCCCCGCTCCAGGGATGGGAATAGCTTTGGTTCCTGGGCTTCCCAATGCCCTCAACAGTCCTAGCGACCGGCGGAAGCGCCCGGGAGATGAGCAGATCCAGGACCAGGCCTTGAACCCGGCACGCTCGGCCCAGGTTCCCCCGGGCCCGGCCGCCCAGTTACGGCGGTGCTCGATCAGCAGGCGGGGAAGGTCGATCTTGGCCGGGCAGACTTGGGAGCAAGCCCCGCATAGGCTGCAGGCCCAAGAAAGGTCGCCCCAGTCCTCAAGCCCCTCGAAGAGCGGGGTCAGGACGGCCCCCATTGGACCGCTGTAGGCCGGGGCGTAGGCGTGGCCCCCGACCCGGCGATAGACCGGGCAGGCGAAGTGGCAGGCCCCACAGCGGATGCAGTTCAAAATCTCCCGGAACCGGCCGGCATAGATCTCTGAACGCCCGTGGTCGATCATCACCAGGTGAAATTCCTCAGGCCCGTCGTCGTCCCCGGGTCGGCTCGGTCCGGTGACCAGATTGACGTAAGTAGTGATCCTCTGGCTGGCCGCCATTACCGTTAGCAGGGCCAGAACCTCAGCCACGTCGTCCCAGGTCGGGACGATCCGTTCGATACCCATCAGGGCGACGTGGACCTTCGGGAGCGAGGCCGAAAGCCGCCCGTTGCCCTCGTTGGTGACCGTTACCAGGGTTCCGGTCTCGGCCACCAGGAAGTTGCACCCGGTCAGGCCGACCTTGGCCCGCAGGAACTTCTCGCGCAGCACCTGGCGGGCAAAGGCGGTCAGGCTCGGGGTGTCGGAAGGGATCTCACCCTTTCCTCCCCGCTGGCGATCGAGGCGGTTAAAAATCTCGGCCACCTGTTCGCGGGTCTTGTGAATGGCCGGGGCGATGATGTGCGAGGGGTGCTCGCCAACCTGCTGGATGATGAACTCGCCCAGATCGGTCTCGACCACCTCAATGCCGCGAGCCTGGAGGTAGGCGTTGAGGCCGATCTCCTCCGAAACCATCGATTTAGCCTTGACCAAGAGGCCGGCCCCGTGGCGCTCCATCACTTTGAACACATACTTATTGGCCTGCTCAGCCGTTGTGGCGCAGAAGATCTTGCCCCCGGCCTCATCGACCTTGGCTACTGCCTGGCTCAGGTAGCGGTTCAGGCCGTCGAGGGTCCGGCGGCGAATCTCGGCCACCCGATCCCGCCGCTGCTCAATCTCCTCCTGGTTCATGACCAGCCCTCGGTTGCCCGCGATGCGCCCGGCCGCCCGGCGCAGGGCTTCTCTCAAACGTAAGTCGGAAACTTTCTCCTTGGCCCGCTCGGCAAACCTGATCACGGCCGGACACCTCCGGCCAGGAACTCGGCCAGGTGAACGGCCGGAACCCTAATGCCCAGCCTGGACATCCGCCCAGCCAGGTGCATCAGGCAGCCCAGGTCGCTCCCGACGACCGCCCGGGCTCCGGTCTCCCGAATATCGGCTATCTTATCGTCGGCCATGGCCAGGGACACCGGGGCCACCTTGACCGAAAAGGTCCCGCCAAAGCCGCAGCACTCCTCGGGCCGGGTCAGCTCGACCAGCTCCAGGCCGCGGACCTGGCGCAGCAGTCTCCTGGGCTCGTCGACCACCCCCAGGCCCCGGCTCAGATGGCACGACTGGTGGTAGGTCACTATTCCGTCATAGCTCGCCCCGAGGTCGTCGATGCCCAACACCTTGACCAGGTACTCACTGAATTCAAAAGTCTTGCCGGCCAGGGCCTCGGCCTCGGTCTGAAGCGGGGTTCCCGTGAATAGCTCGGGGTAGTGGTGGCGGATCATGTGGACGCAGGAGCCGGATGGGGAAACGACCGCGGCGCTCCGGGACAAGGCTCGAACCAGGCCCGAAGCAACCTTTCTCGCCTCATCCGGGTAGCCGGTGTTGAAGGCCGGCTGCCCGCAGCAGACCTGCTCGGGAGGAAAATCAACTATCAAACCGCAGCGCTTGAGTAAATAGACCATGCTCTGACCGACTTGGGGAAAGTAGGCGTCAGCCAGGCAGGTGATCAGCAGCGAGACTTTCTTGATCCGGCTCATCCTCCTTGACGCGAAAAACCTGCTGGTTATAGCCATTCTTGATCGGGAGCCCGCTTCCTTCCCGAAAAGAAACGTGCCGCCGGGCCACCCGGGATAGGTGGTGAGGCGGCTTGAAGCATCCGATCCTCATAAGAAATAGGTCTCGCCAGCCTAGCCAGCGGGACCTATTTCACTTTGGAGGAAATACCTCCTAGCGATCCCGGATGACAAAGACGGTCAGGCTCTTGGGGCCGTGAACCCCGATGCTCAAATCCATCTCGATATCGGCGCTCCGGCTCGGGCCGGTGATCAGTGCGACGTTAGCCGGAAGGCCGCCGGTGTGCGCTATTTGGCCGACCTGCCTGAAAAGATCCCCAGTCGTGGCCACCAGGCGAGAGACCTCCAGAATTACAAAGTTGTGGGGCGGAAGTAGAGTGGTCGACCGCTGGCGATCGGGGCCGCTGGTCACCATGACGCTCCCGGTGGCCGCCACGGCCCGGTCGGCCCAGGTCAAGCCAATGTCAGCCGTAGCCGAGCCATCCCCATCTGAGACCCGGCATCCGGCCCTTGCCAAGGCATCTGGAAGGCCCAGGGCCAGGATCTCCGAAGTCTTCCAGCAGGCAGCGGTTAGCGCCCTGGCTTCCCCGCCGGACGATATCTCCCAGACCGCCCCGGCCACAGCGGTGCCGAGCCCGGCCAGATCCGTCAGGATTACCCGGCCGCCAACCCTGGACAGGGCAGCCTCGAAGTCCTCCACTAGCCCAGTCCTAGCCGGCAGCCCTTGATCGGCCAGTTGACTCATGGTCGCTCACCCCTTTTAAGCCGGCCCCTGGGGTATCAGCCAGGCCGTCCTCCCAAAGTTCTCGGAAGCTGCGGCCGGGCATCGGGGGCAGGTCGCGCCCCCCGGTCCACCCCCCGGTCCAGCTGCCGGCTCCCGGGATCGGGATCGCCCCGGCTGAACCTCCCGCGATGGCCCTGAGCCATCGGAGCGCCCGGCCGAACCGCCGGGGAGAGGAGCAGATCCATGACCAGGCCTTGAAGCCCAAGCGCTCGGTCCAGGAGCGGCCCGGTCCTGAGGCCCAGGCCCGCCGGTGCTCGACCAGCAGCCGGGGCAGGTTGATTTTGGCCGGGCAGGCTTGGGCACAGGCATCGCAAAGGCTGCAGGCCCATGAGAGGTCGCCCCAAGCCTGGAGGCCGTTCAGCAACGGCGTCAGGACCGCCCCCATCGGGCCGCTGTAGGCCGGTCCGTAGGCGTGACCCCCAACCCGGCGGTAAACCGGGCAGGCGTTGAGACAGGCCCCGCAGCGGATGCAATTCAGGATGTCCCGGTATTGGCTCTGGTAGATCGCCGAGCGGCCGTTGTCGACCATGACCAGGTGGAATTCCTCCGGGCCGTCGGCGTCTCCGGGCCGCTTCGGGCCGGTGACCAGGTTGACGTAAGTGGTGATTTTCTGGCCGGTGGCCGAGACCGGTAGCAGGGCCAAGACTTCGGCCAGATCCTCCCAGGTCGGCAAGATCCGCTCGATGCCCATCAAGGCGACGTGGACTTTCGGCAATGAAGCCGACAGCCGCCCGTTGCCCTCGTTAGTGACCATCACCAGGGTGCCGCTTTCGGCCACCAGGAAGTTGCATCCGGTCATTCCGACTCGGGCCTTCAGGAATTTCTCGCGCAGGACCTCACGGGCGAAGGCCGTCAGGCTGGGTGTGTCGGCCCCGATCCGCCCCTGGCCGCCGCGCCGGCGGTCAAGCCGGTTGAAGACCTCGGCCACCTGCTCACGGGTCTTGTGAATGGCCGGGACAATGATGTGGGAGGGCGTCTCGCCCGCCAGTTGGATGATGAACTCGCCCAGGTCGGTTTCGACCACCTCTACCCCTTGGGCTTCGAGATATTGGTTGAGCCCGATCTCTTCCGAAACCATCGATTTGGACTTGACCAACAGGTCAGCCCCGTGGTGCCGGAGGACCTCTCCGACATACCGTCGGGCCTCTTCAGCCGTCGCGGCCCGAAAGACCTTCCCACCGGCCTCCTCGACCTTGGCGGCGGCCTGATCCAGGTATCCGCTCCAGCCGGCCAGGGTTCGCCTCCGGATCTCGGCCACCCGCTGACGCCGCTCCTCCAGTTCCACTGGATCCATGGCGGCCTTCCGGCCGCCGGCCAGCCGGTCGGTTGCCCGGCGCAGGGCCCCGCGCAGGGTGGAATCAGCCACCTTTCCGGCGGCTCGCTGAACGAACCCGATCATGACCTGACTCCTCCTCGCGCGGCCCCGACCACCCCTTCGGCCAGCAGCTCGGCCAGGTGAATGGTCGGAACCTTGATGCCCCGGCGGGACAGACGCCCCCCTAGGTGCATCAGGCATCCGAGGTCGCTCCCGACCACCGCCTGAGCCCCGGTTTCAAGAACGTCTGCAATCTTATCGTCGGCCATGTCCAGCGAGACCGGTGCCACCTTAACCGAAAAGGCACCGCCGAACCCGCAGCATTCCTCGGGCCGGGTTAGCTCTATCAGTTCCAGCCCGCGCACCTTGCGCAGCAGCCGTCTGGGCTCGTCAACCACGCCCAGGCCGCGACTCAGATGGCAGGATTGGTGGTAGGTGACCTTGCCGTCATAGGCGGCCCCGAGGTCGTCAATACCCAGTACCTTGACTAGGAACTCGCTGAACTCATAGGTCTTCCCGGCCAGGGCCTCGGCCTCGGGCTGAAGCGGTGTTCCCGCGAACAGCTCACGGTAGTTGTGACGGATCATGTGCACGCACGATCCGGATGGGGACACCACGGCCTCGCTCTTGGCGAAGGCCCGGACCATCCCGGCGGCGACCTGCCGGGCCTGGTCCGGATAACCGCTGTTGAAGGCCGGCTGGCCGCAGCAGACCTGCTCCAAGGGAAAGTCCACGGTCACCCCGCAGCGTTTCAGAATGTAAACCACGCTCTGCCCGACCTTGGGGAAATAGGCGTCGGCCAGACAGGTAATCATCAATGAGGCCTTCTTGACAGTCATTGGGCAATCTCCTCGGCCTCAGACCTCTTTTCCAGGCGGTACGACTTGGCCAGCAGTTCAACTACATGCCTGACCGGAGCCCAGCGGCCGGACCAGCGGAGGATCTCCTCGAGCTGGATGCGGCAGGCCGGGCAGGCGCTGACGACCCGGTCAGCCCCGGTGGCGGCGATGGCCGCCCCCTTTTTGTCACCGATGGCCTCGGAAAGGCCCGGGTGCGAGAGCGTAAAGGTTCCGGCCCCGCCGCAGCAGCGGTCGGCCCCGCTCATCTCGATCAGCCTCACACCGGGGATGGATCGCAGGATTTCCCGGGGCTGCCGGGAGACGCCCAGCCCCCGGTTGAGGTGGCAGGGATCATGATAGGTGACGCTGGCATCGATGCGCCCCCGGGAGGGTCTGAAATGGATGATGTCAACCAGGAATTCGCTGATATCGTAAGTTTTTGAGGCCAGCTTTCGGGCGGCCGCGGCCTGTTCGGTGCCCTCGGTCAGTTCGATAAAGCTTCGCCGCAGCGACTCCCCGCAGGTTGAACAGCTCGTGATAACGGCGTCGACCGCCTCGGAGGCCAGGGTTTGAATCGTCGAAACGGCCATCTCCCTGGCCAGCTCAACCTCTCCCGAGACCCGGACCGGAGTCCCGCAGCAGTGCTGATCTTTGGGCACCAGAACCTCGACCGCGTTGGCCAGAAGCACCTCAATTACAGCCAGGCCGGTTTCGGGGAACAGGTAATTGATCGAACATCCAGCAAAGTAAGCCACCCGTGGGGCTGGCTCCTGAGTGGAGCGCCAGCCCCCGGGCCGCCCGCCCCCGAAGGCCGGGGCACGACGGTGCCACCCCCCGGCTTGCTCCAATAGAGTCTTGGGCGCCAGCGGCGGTATGGTGCGGCTCCGGCCCAGACCGGTTGGGAAAGTTTTGGGCCAAAAGCGCTGGGCCCGGCGTCCCAAACCCAAAGTCAGTCTGGTCAGGCGGGGGCTTCGCAGGCCGCGAAAGGCCATCGACTTGACCGTCCCAAGCCCCCGGCGGCGCACTAAGTGGGCCCTGGCCGCCGCCAAAAGACGCCCGAAATCCACCCCGCAGGGGCAGGCCGGCTGGCAGGCCCCGCAAGTCAGGCAGAGGTCAAGACTCTTGGCCATTTCCGGGCTGGTTCCGGCCTCGCCCTGGATCAAGCCCTGAATCAGCCTGATTTTCCCGCGGGCCGCCCCGACCTCCCGCCTGATCTCCTTGTAGATCGGGCATACCGCTTGGCAGTTGCCGCAGCGCATGCAGCGAACCAGTTCTTCGGTGATGGCCTGAAGGTCGAAGTGTTTCATGCGCTCTTACCGGTCACGCGATTCTTGCCAGTCATGCACTCTTGCCAGGCGAAAACGGGACCATCTTGCCACGGTTGAAGAGGTATCCGGGGTCGAAGGCCTCCTTGACCCGCCGCAGGATCTCGACACCTTCGGTCCCAAACTCCCACTCCAGAAATCCGGACTTAGCCAAGCCGATGCCGTGCTCGCCGGTCAGGGTGCCGCCCAGGCTGAGGGCAGCTCGGAAGATTTCTTCGATCGCCCGGTGCACCCGCTCCATTTCGGCCGGGTCCCGGGAATCGCAGAGGATGGTCGGATGAAGATTTCCGTCCCCGGCATGGCCGAAGGTCCCGATCAACAGGTCGTAGCGCCGGGCAATCTCGTTCAGCGAGCATAGCATCTCGGGGATCCGGCTGCGAGGAACGGTTGCGTCCTCCAAAATCGTGGTCGGGCGGAGCCGCGCTAGGGCCGGCAGGGCCGCCCTCCGGGCGGCCCACAGCCGGTCTCGATCAGCCTCGTCACGGGCCAGCCTGACTTGGCGAGCCCGGTGCTCTTGACAAATGTTGGCCACGGTCTGGGCGTCCCGCTCGACCGGCTCGGGCGCGCCGTCAACCTCGATCAGCAAGATGGCCTCGGCACCGGGTGGCAGTCCGACCTTGGCAAAGGCCTCGACTGTCTCGCAGGTCATCCGATCCATAATCTCAAGGGTGGCCGGAACCACCCGGTTCTTGATAATTGCGGAGACGGTTTTCCCGGCGTCCTCGACGCTGTCGAAGACCGCAATCAGGCTGCGCCGGGACTCGGGGGCCGGGATCAGCCGGACGGTGATCTCAGTAATCAGCCCGAGGGTGCCTTCCGAACCAATGAAAAGGCGGGTCAGATCGTACCCGGTAACGTTCTTGACCGTCTTACCTCCGAAACGGACCAGGGAGCCATCGGCCAGCACGACCTCCAGGCCCATGACATAGTCCCTGGTGACACCGTACTTCAGGCCACGAAGCCCGCCCGAGCATTCCGCGACGGTTCCGCCCATGGTGGCGGTGGCCACCGTCCCCGGGTCGGGAGGATAGATCAAGCCCAGGGGAGCCACGGCGTCATTGAGGCTCTGGACGATCACCCCAGGCTCGACCGTGGCAGTGAGATTATCGTCGTCGATTTCGAGGATCCGGTTCAGATCAAGCGTTAGAACGACCAGGCCGCCGGCTTCGGGGATCGTCCCCCCGCTCAGGTTGGTCCCGGACCCCCTGGGGTAGATCGGGACTTGGTGCCTGGCGGCCACCTTGACGACCTCGACCAGTTGAGCCTTATTTTGGGGGCAAACAACGGCCTCGGGAAGCCGCCCGTTCACCCCGGCGGTGGCGTCGAAAGAATAGCTTAGAAGTTCCTCGCGGGAAGTGAGCAACCGGTTGGGGCCGAGCAGCTCGATCAGTTCCCGCCTGAGTTTCGGATTAAGCAACAGGTCACGCCCTTTGGCTCCTCTCCAGCTCCTGCCGGACAAATTCCAGGTGATCGCTCATGGCTTGCCGGGCCATTCCCGGATGGCGGGCCTTAATTGCCTCGAAAATCCTGACGTGCTGGTCGACCAGCTTGTCGGCGTTTCCGGGCACCCGGACGAGAGTAAACCGAAATTCCCTCACAGCGATGGTGAACAGGTCGGAGACGGTATTCATCACTTGCAGGAAGAACGGGTTGTGGGTGGCTCCAGCCACGGCGAAATGAAACCTGGTGTCGGCATCGACTCCGTAGTCGTCCTGCTGGTGGATTTTTATGGTTTCAATCAGAGCGGACATGTTCTCGATGTCCTGATCGGAAGCTCGTTCGGCGGCCAAGGACGCCCCCTCGACCTCTAAGGCGCGTCTGACCTCAAGGAAGTTGAATCCATCACTTTGGCCCAGATTGATCGCCATTGAGGCCAGGATCGGGTTTAAACTGGCCTCCCTGATCACTTTTCCCTCACCCGGCTTGTTCTCGACCAGCCCCATGGCCTCGAGCACCCTACAGGCCTCGCGGATCGACGCCCGGCTGGCCCCAAGTTGCTCAGCCAGATCCCTTTCAGAAGGCAACCGGTCGCCCGGTCTGAGGGTGCCTTCAGAAATCAGGGATTGGATCTGATCCAGCACCTTTTCGTAAATCTTCTTTTGCTCAACCGGGTGAAACAGGCTCATGAGTTAAACCTCCGTGAACTAGACGGCCTCCCCCAGGTACCTCCGCATCACTTCCTGGCTCCCAAGCAGCTCCTCTCCGGTCCCGTAAGCCTTAACTTGGCCGGTGTGGAGCAGGTAGCCGTGGTCGGCCACTTGCAGGGCCGCCTGAGCCATTTGCTCTACCAACAGGACCGTTGTTCCTTGCCGTTTCAGGTCAAGGATGTTCTTCAGGATTTGCTCGACAATGATTGGGGCCAGACCCAGTGACGGTTCATCCAGGGCGATCAGGGGGGGATCGGTCATCAAACCGCGGGAAATAGCCAGCATTTGCTGCTCGCCGCCGGACAGAGTGCCGGCGAGCTGCTTGCGGCGCTCAGCCAGGCGGGGAAACCGGGCGTATTCCCGTTCAAGGTTTGCCATAACCCGAGATTTATCTTTCCCAAAGATGATATACGCACCTAGCAGCAGGTTATCCTCTACCGTTTGGTCGGCAAAAATCATCCGCCCCTGGGGGACGTGGGATATTCCCATCCGTTTAACGGCGTCCGGGTCAAGACCGGCGATTTCCCGGCCATGGAACTTGATACTGCCGGAGGAAGGCCTGACCAGCCCGGAAACGGCCCGGAGGAGCGTGGTCTTGCCGGCTCCGTTTCGGCCGATGACCGCCACGATCTCCCCGGCGTTGACCTTGAGGCTCGCCCCCTGAAGAGCCTTGGCCTGGCCGTAGCTTACCTTTAGATCATCAATCACCAGCATGGGCCAAACCTCCTCCTAGGTAGGCCTCCCGGACCCGGGGGTCAACCCGGACGGCCTCCGGCCTCCCGTGGGCGATTCTCTCGCCGAAGTCCAGAACGGTCACTTCATCTGAGAGTTCCATAACCATCTCAACGTGATGTTCGACTAAGAGCAGGGTCAGGCCGGTCTCCTTCAACCTTTGCAGGGCCTTGCTCAGTTCGGCCACCTCGCCAGTGCTGACTCCGGCCGCCGGTTCGTCCAGGAACAGAACCCGGCACCCGGTGGCCAGGCCCCGGGCGATCTCAAGCAAGCGCTGGCTGCCGTAAGGCAGGCTGGCCGCGTCCTCGTTCCAATGCCCCTCGATACCCATGAAGGTGAGCAAGGCCAGGGCCCGGTCGCGGAAGTCCTCCTCTTCCCGGCGGGAGGAGGAGGTCCGGAAGAGGTAGGCAAAGAAGCCCGACCGGTAATGAAGATGAAAACCCATCAGGACGTTTTCCAAAACACTTAAATCATTGAAGATCTGCAGGTTTTGAAAAGTCCGGGTCAGACCCCGGGCAGCGATCTGGTGGGTTTTCAGGCCGCCAATTTCCTGGCCCCTGAATTTGGCGCTCCCCGAAGTGGATCGATAGACACCGGTGACCAGGTTAATAAAAGTGCTCTTGCCTGATCCGTTGGGACCGATTAGGCCGTGAACCGAACCCGGTTTCAAACTCAGGTCGACCGAGTTGACCGCCCGCAGCCCGGCAAAATCCTTGGTCAGGCCCCGGATCTCCAGGAGGACATCGTCATCGCGGGCTGGCTGGTCCGCCTTCAACCCGGCCAGAACGGCTCTCCAGTCCTGACGCGAGCGGACCGGTTCGGACTCAAAGGATCTGGCCTTGGCCGAACGGCGCCTCAGCCAATCTTCAATTGTCCCGACGATCCCGTCCGGTAGTAGGATAAGAGACAGGAGCAGGATGCTCCCGAAAATCATCAGGTGGTAATCGTAGTAGGCCGAAAAGATCTGTGGGACCAAGACTACGACGGCCGTCCCGAGCAGGGGCCCGTAAACCGTCCCGCTCCCTCCGACGATCACCCCGACCAAAAACAAGACCGACTTTTCGAGGGTGAAGCTGTCGCTGTTGACGAAGCCGTTCTGGTGGGCGTACAAGGCCCCGCCGATCCCGGCCAGGCAGGCGCTGAAGGCGAAGGCGATCACCTTCCAGCGGTAAACGTCGACCCCAACCGCTTCTGAGGCGATCTCGGAGTTGCCCAGGGCCTTGAAAAGGCGTCCCACCCTCGACCGTTTCAGGTTCACGGTCAGCAGGTGGCAGACCAGGGCCGCTCCGGCCACGATCCAGAAGTACCCCTCGCCGCTGACCTCCTCGCCAAAGGGGGATGGTTTGGGAATCCCGATTACGCCCATCGGCCCCCCGGTCAGCGATACCCAGCGGTTTCCGGCAATTTCAACCAACAGCCCGAAGGCGATCGAGACCATGGCCAGGTACGGGCCCTTGGCCCGCAGGGCCGGGAGGGCCACCAGGGCCCCGAAGACAGCGCTCAGCAGGATGGCCCCGGTCAATCCGGCCCAGAAGGGCAGGTTGAGCTTGGTGACCAGCAGGGCCGAAGTGTAAGCGCCCAGGCCGTAGAACCCGGCGTGCCCGAGCGAGACCTGGCCAGAAAAACCGACCAGGAAGTTCAGGCTCAAAACCACGATATAGGTGAAGGCCACGCTTTGGGCCGTGTGCAGGATAAACTCGTTGGGCATCAGGAAAGGTGCGGCCGCCAGGACCACGGCCGCCGTCAGGATGCCACCGGCCTCTTTGACGGTCAGGCCCGAAAAGATAGGCAAATTGATTCCCCTGGTCATCGGTTACACCTTCCCAATCGCCTGGCGGCCGAAGAGCCCGGCCGGGCGGATGACCAAGATCAGCAAGATGAGGATAAAGGCGCTGGCGTCCTTGAAAGCCGAATGGACGTTGGCAAAGAGCATTTCCGACACCCCTAGAATCAGGCCGCCGATGAAGATGCCCTGAGGCTCTTCCATTCCTCCGATAATAGCCGCTCCGAAGGCCTTGAGCCCGAGCAGCCCGCCCATAAATGCGCCGGTAAAGGTCACCGGGCCGATCAGGATGCCGCCCAGGGCGGCGATAGCCGAAGAAAGGGCGAAGGCCAGCATCGACATCCGATTGACGTTGATCCCCATCAAAGCGGCGGCGTCGCGGTTGAAGGCCACCGCCATCAGAGCCTTGCCGAGCATCGACTTCCTCAGGAAGACTACCAGGGCCGCCACCGACAGGGCTGAAACTATAAAGACAAAGACTTCATGGTACGGAACTCCGACCGAACCGATCCTCAGGATCCGGTCCCCGAAAGGAGAGGGAAAAGACAGGACGTTTCGCCCCCAGATCAGGATCGCCACGTTCCGGCTGATGGTCGCCACCGCCACCGTGCTCATGATCCAGGCGATCGAAAAGAAGTGCTTAAGCGGCTTGATGGCCGTGCGCTCGAGAATCACCCCGTAGAGGGCCATCACTGCCATGCTCCCCAAAACCACAATCGGGAAAGGAACCCCGGCCCCGATCAGGCTCAGGGCCACCAGGGCTCCGAGCATTAGAAAGTCGCCTTGCCCGAAATTCAACGTGTTGGTCGTAATGTGGGTGACGTAATAACCTTGGGCGATCAAGGCGTAGATGCTGCCGATCGCCAGCCCGCTGATTAATGCCTGGAAAAGAACCTCCATCAAAACCACCCTTTTGGGAGACCGGGCGGGGTTGGTCGACCAGACGCAAACCCCGCCCGTCTAATCCCCGTATTAGTCGGCCTTAACGATCCGGCCTTTCTTGTAGGTGCCCAAGAACATGTTGGACTCGTCGATCGACTCGTGATTGTCCTTGCCCGGGAAGGGCTTGTCCTTGATCGCGGTCACGCCTTCGGTGAAACCGATCATATTCTCAATGGCGTCACGAAGCTTTTCCGGGTCGGGCCCGACTTGATCCAGGGCCCTGAGGATCAACCGGGTGGCGTCATGGGACTGGGCCGCGGTAACCGGCATCGGGTTGTCGCCGTACTTGTCACGCATCTTCTGGTCAAATGAAGCCGCCTTCTGGCTCATCTCAGGCACAAACGACTGAACCATCAAGATCTGGAACTTTTCGATCAGATTAAGGCCGGCCAGCTTGACCAGGACCGGCTGCGACCAGGTCCAGGACCCGTACATGGGCGGGTACCAGCCAATCTTGTCGGCGCTCTTCAAAAGCTGGGCCAGTTCTGGGGCCAGGGCAAAAGTGGCGATGACTTCGGCACCAGCCGCTTTAGCCCGGTTAAGCTGGGCGGTCATATCGGTGTCGCCGATCTGGAACGACTCAACCGCCACCGGCTTCATGCCCTTCTTTTCAAAGAAGGCCACCGCGTCTTTCATCCCGGAAGAGCCGTATCCGCTCGTGTCGTGGAAAACAGCCACCTTTTTGATCCCCTTCTTGATGATCGCCTCGCCGAAAACGATCACCTGCCCGGAGTCGACCTGGGAGGTCCTGAAGATATAGTTCTTTGGAGCCGCCTTGAACTGTTGGGTTATCGGGGTTCCAGTCGCCACGCTTACGACCTGAGGGACCTTGGAATCCTGCGAGATCTTGATATGGGCCAGGGCGTTGCCGGTGTTGACCGGCCCGATGATGGCAATGGCCTTATCTTGCTTGATCAGACGAGTGACATTCTCGACCGACTTCTCGGGCTTGGCCTCATCATCATAGAACTTGATCTTAACCCGGTCGGCGTATTTGCCCTTGGCCGCCTTGTAATCGTCCAGGGCGATCTCGGTACCCCATTTGGCCGACTGCCCCATGTCAGCCGTACCGCCGGAAAGCGACATGCTCCAGCCGATGACAATGTCTCCGGTGTCCGCCTTGGCTTCGGGCTTGGCGTCCTTGCCGGCGGTGCCAGCCCCGCCGCAGCCGGCAGCCACCATCATCCCAACCGCCAGGATAACCGCCAAAACATTTTTGAATCTCCACATCACCAAACCATGCCCCCTTATTCGGTATCGCCAGCCACCTTCCCCCCTCCGGGCCCTGGAGAGACTGTCAGACGGTCTGACCATTAGACCATATTCGCTCCCTTTCGAGGATTTCCTCCTGAGAAAGAACAATTTTTCTGAAGATAAAAAAACCGCTGGGGACCATTTCCCCAGCGGGTCTTTTCAACGTCCAGGCTACTGGCGGGCCTCCATCCCGGCATTGGCCTTGGTAACCTGGATCGCTACCATCTCGCCCCGATTGTCGTTAACCAACTTGTGCCAGGTACCGGCGGGGGCAAGAATCGCCGCGCCCTCGCGGACCGGCAAGGCATTCTCGGTGCCCCCGTCCAGGTAGAAAGTCCCGGTGCCCTTAAGAATGTAAAAGATCTGGTCACCGTTGGGGTGCCGGTGGTAGGCCAGGATCTGCCCCGGCTTGAAGTAGTAGACCTCAGAGGTAATGTCGTTCCCCTTGACGGTCGGGATCTTAGCCACGGCGTTATCGTTATACTGAGGATTCTCGTAGATGTTGACGGTCTGATGAGTAGCGGTCGTCGTCATTTTCTCTCTTCCCCTCCTGATCCTTTTCTTTGGCCTTCATCACATAGTTTATCTCCAGTGCCGTAAAGCTATCGCGCCCGGAAAGTTCTCCTGGAACCAAGATAACCCACCGGGGAAAACTTTGTCAAGTACTTACTTTGTTTAATTCTATATCCGGGGGCCGACTTCGTTTCCAATTCCTCTACTGGATGGTGCCAAAGCTCTCCATGATACCGTATAACTCGGACTTTTGATTTTCGTAGGCCGACTTTTCGGCCGAGGCGGTTATGACCCAGGCCTGACCGTCCTTGGCGAAAAGCCTCATTTTCAGAATCAGGGCCGATCCGGCCAAATTGTACTCGCCGGTCACTTCAATTACATCGACCCCGTAGGCCTTGATTTTTTGCTGACCGATCGTCTTGAAGCCACTGAACAGGCTCTCCATCATCGTCACAGTGAAAGCCGCCCAGGTCTCCAAATCAGTGCCGGGCGCCGGCGATGGGGTAACGGAAACTGTAGTCAAGTTCTTCTGCAGAGTCAAGGCTGCCCCGGCCAGGCCGGGTTGTAGCTTGGTGTAAGTCCTGGGGTAGGTCAGACCAAAGCCTTTGGCCGGGTATCGCAGAACCTTAAAATCACCGCTGTCGGTCTCCAGGCTGTAGCTTGAGCTGTAAACCAAAACCGTCCCGGAGGCCTCGTCCCAACCGACCCTGGCCCCCAGGGCCTCGGCCAGGGGACGGGCCGGGAGGTAAGTGCGCCCCTCGGCGTTGACGATGAAGGGCTTATTGGGGGTTTGGATGGCCTTTCCGTCGACGTTGATCTTGATATCGCGATAGGTGACCTCGATCGTTCTGGTCAGGGCCGCCCCCACAGCTCCGGCCGCAGTTCCCAGGATAAAGGCCATCGTCAAAATCAGGGCCAGTGGCTTTTTCACAACTGGTTCCATCCTTTCCTCCCCAGGACTGGGGCAGGTCATCATTTTTCCTATAGGGCTCGCTTTCTGGAAATTACTGTATGGCGACAAAATTCCTCTGTCCAATTGGGTGCTTTTTAAGTTAAGTTATATAGGAGTCTAATTGACCGAGGTGGATGTATTGCTCGGACGAGTCATCGCCCTAACGGCGGTGCTGATAGGAGCCCTGGCGCTGACCTCCTGTTCGGCGGCCGTTGAACGGCTTGGACTGCATAAGCTCCGCGAGTTCTTGCGGGGAACCAGCCCGGGGACCGGGAAAGCCGAGATCGACCTGCCTGAACGCTGGAAACTGTTGGCCAAGGATATGACACTAGTGGCGATCGATCCCTTCAACGCCCAGGTCGCCTTCGCGGTCGATCTGCCGACCGGCCGGCTGATGCGCACCGAAGACACCGGCCAAACCTGGCAACCGCTGGGGCTTCCCGGGGCCGCGGTCACCTCGCTGGCCGTCTCCCCCTCCGACCCGAACCTGATCTACGCCGTCCTGGGCTACTCCAAGACCGGGGTCACCCGGGACGGAGGCAAGACCTGGTCCGCACTGCCCCCTCTCCCCGTTCGCTTTGAGGGTGGGCAGCCCCCGCAGATCAAGGACCTGACCATGGATCCAGGCAACCCTCAACTCCTGCTGGCCGCGGCCGGTCCGGCTGCCCCCGGCGGGCCTGAGGGCGGGCTCTACCGATCATACGACGGAGGCCGTTCCTGGGAGATTCTGAACCTCCCCAGCGCCCCGCATCGTTGGAAGTCAGGAATGACATCGGTGGCTTTCTCCCGCATCAATCCAATCATATTGATGGCGGTAGGCGAAACCGGCGTACTCCGTTCGACTGACGCCGGGATCACCTGGCAGAACATCCGCTCAGGCCTGACTCGGGGTTCGGTCGCGATGGGGCGAGCTGACGAGAACTGGGCCTGGGTGGTTTCCGATAGCCTGATCACAGTCACCAGACACGG
>JBGFRN010000309.1:0-3280 GCA_041695105.1 Bacillota bacterium
CCGAAATACCGCCCCTGCCCGCTGCTGCGAAAGATGGTTATGGCTGGCTACCTGGGTCGTAAATCCGGACAAGGTTTCTTCACTTATCAATAATCATTCAAATGTGTCGACAAACTTCGACATTCAATGAAGGATATTGTCGAGGGATGGCAAAGTATTCTTAAATACTTGGTCATCCCTTTCTTTCTTGGGAAGGACTGGCGTCAGTGACCGAACTGTCCGCCCTAACCAAACAGGAACAGGCCTTCCGGCTGCGCCTGCAGAGGCTGAAGCCAATAATAGCCCTGTTTACCGTTGGCAGCACCGGGGTCGGGGTGGCCGCGTTGTTCGTCGACGGGCTGATCTTGCTGGATGACCTGTCCGCCCTCTACCTGGTTTCCACCATTTTCGTTATTGGAACCCTTGTTTACCTGGTCCCCTGGGAGAAGGCCAGCCTGATCGGCCTCCTCCTTTTATATTGCCTGCTAGTAGCCGTCTGGTCGGGGGCCACCCTCCTGACCGGCGGCTTTGACTCACCGCTGCTATTATTCATTTTAGTCCTCTCGGTTTTCTTCGCCGGCGTAACCACCGGATGGATCATGACATCCTTGGCAGCCTTTTCCTGCCTAACGGTATTGGGGATCTGGCTCCTAGATCCGGGTTCCTCCGGGCCGGGGGCGGCGATGGTGATCCTGGTCTCGCTGGTCTTTACCTGGACCTATAGCCGGGCTATCCCAAGCTTCCACGACGAGGAATATAGCTTGCGCCAGCACCTGTCCTCGTTGCTTAAAATCTCAAGGGTTGCCACCAACCTAAATTTTGAGCAGACTCTGGACGAAACCGCCGAGGCGATAAAAAACGGGCTGGGAGCGGACGGTTGTGTTATTTACCTCCTGGATTCTTCCCAGGATGCCTTGCTCCCCAAGGTAGTCAATTTGTCGAATGACCCAGGCAAGGAGCTAGAAGCCAAGTACCGGCTCTATTGCCCGCGAGTTGGGCAGGGATTGATCGGGTTGACCGGCTCGGTGCCGGTTCCCCGCTTGGTTCCCGACACTTCAGCCGACCCCAATGCCGCCGACCTCCCAGGGCTCAGCCGGGCCCGGGCTTCGGTCATTGTGGCGCCCATGACGGTCGCCGGGCGGACCACGGGGGTGATCCTGCTCTATCGACTGTCGCCTGGCCAGTTCACCGAGGACGACTTGAGTGTGGCGACTGTCTTCGCCAACGAGGTTGCCATGGCCGTGGCCAACGCCCGCCTTTTTACAGAGACAGCGCGGTTGACGGTGACCGATAGCCTGACCGGCGCCTACAACGCCCGTTACTTGCCTGAGCGCCTGGGGGAGGAGATCCTGCGGGCTCGCCGCTATGGGCATAAGCTAACCCTGGCCTTGATTGATTCCGACTCGCTCAAGGTGGTTAACGACCGCTTCGGCCACCTGGAAGGCGACCGCCTGCTTAAGGAACTGACCGAAACGGTCTGGCGAAACATCAGATCGACCGATATTCTCTTTCGTTACGCCGGGGATGAGTTCGTCATCCTGCTGCCCGAGACCGAACTGGATGAGGCCCTCCTGGTGCTAGAGCGGGTGCGCCAGGCTATCGCCGGCCAGGTGTTTTCCCCCACCAACGGGGAGGACTACCAGGTATCGGTCAGCATCGGGGTAGCCTCATTCCCCGATCAAGCTATCGGGGCCGAGGATCTGACCCGCAAGGCCGATTTGGCCATGTACAGGGCCAAGGCCCTTGGCAAGAACCGGGTGATCGCCTGGTCGGCTAGCGACGGGGATCATTCCCAGGGCTCAAGCGCCGTTTGACAAAGTCCCAGGCCAGGGCACCCATCACCCCCAGGCCTAGATACCCAAACAGGGGATACAGCAGCCCGACCAGTGGACCAAAGCCGGAAAAACTGGCTATCAGGGCTGCTAGCGACATAGCCCAGACCGTGACCGGGGCGTTAAGACCCCAGAACTGCCTGGCCCGGACGGCCAGACCGAACAGGCCCGAAATTGCCGTGGAGTATATCTCAGACCAGAGGAGAACCACGTAGGCCGTTCTGAAGACCGGAGCAAGATGCCCGGCCGCGTAAAGCATTGGTAATTCGACCCTGGTGGCCTGCTCCGGGTGCAGGGCCAGGGTCGTTGTTGTCGCCATGGCCAGCAGCCCGAGAATCAACCCGCCCAAGATTGATCCCAAGATCAAATCCGAGGTCCGTCCGGCCTGTCGTCCCAGCGGGACCAGGACGGCCAGGGCCAGGACTAGGTTGTAGGAGACGTACAGGAGGGCAGAGGAGACCCAACCTGGAGCGGCCTGAAGCTCAGGCCAGGATCTGGCCAGGAAATCACGGTCGAGCCCGTGTGAATTGACTGAGACGGCCGTCAAGACCAAGACCAGCGCCACCATTGCCGGGACAATCAACGTATTGGCGGCTGAGATCCCCCGAAGGCCGCGCTGGACGGTCAGGGCTGAGACCACGACCAGGAATCCGGCCCCCCAGATGGAGTCGATCCCGAACTGTTGCTCAAAGACAGCCCCAGAACCCGAAACCATGACCGTGACTGACGAAGCCAAAAACAAGGTCACAACCGGGTCCATCAGCCGGCCCAGGCGGTCACCGAAGAGGTGGGCGACCAAGCCGGCGTAAGAATCAGTCCCGAGCTGGCGCCCCAACTCCATGGCGGACAGCCCTAAAATAGCAAACAGGAGGGTCGCCAGGGCGATCCCCCAGTAACCCTCCTCGCCATAAGCGGCAAAAAACCTTAGGATTTCCTGGCCAGAGGCGAAGCCAGCCCCGACGACGGTGCCAACGTAGGTGGCGGCGATGCGAAAAACAGCCATACGGTATTGTATATCGCTGGCCGGGCTAGAATGTCAGACCGGCTTCTTTCGGGTGTAGTTTAACCAGGCGATCCCAATCAGCAAGGCAGCCACGAAGAAGCCAAAGTAGGGGTAGAAGCGGCCCAGGATCATTGGGAGCTCGGCGCCAAAAAGCCAGGCGGCCACGGCCCAGAAACCGTTCCAGATGAGGCCCCCGATGGTTGAGTATAGAATGTACTTTGGCAGGTCCATCCCGGCAATTCCGGCCGAAAAAATACTTGGGGCCCGGACGAAGCCGAAGAAACGGCTCAGAAAGATCGTCCTCCCGCCATGGACCTCGAACCAATGGCTGACCTTCTCCAACGACTCCTCGTTAATCCTTAAGATCCGCCCGAAACGCTTGATCAGGGCCGTCCCAAACCAGCGCCCGGCCAGGTAACCGATGATGTTGCC
The DNA here is from genome assembly GCA_041695105.1 of Bacillota bacterium. GTDB lineage: Bacteria > Bacillota > Sulfobacillia > JAMDAP01 > JAJYMS01 > JBGFRN01. The sequence continues at coordinate 3,247 of JBGFRN010000309.1, forward strand.
GAAGACCCCCCCCAGGGTCGAGGTCAGTATGACC
>JBGFRN010000072.1:0-18374 GCA_041695105.1 Bacillota bacterium
CCTCCTCCGGGTTCCTGAAAAGCCATCGCCCGACGCTCAGGCCCGGATCGCCCCAGAGCTCCCAGGCCAACAAGAGGTTGAGGCAGGCAAAAATAACGATTAAGATCCTTTCCGCTCTAGGCCAATCCAGGTTCAGGCCCTCCGATCAGGGAAGCAGCCGGCCGTTGGCCGCGTCGACGTAGGCGGTCAGGTCACCGAACCCGACCATCCAGGCGGGCCGGATATCGGCCGGTGATTCCAGGCGATGTGGAATCCAGTAAACCAACTCAACCGAGCGGGCTGGACGGGGACTTTCCCCCGGAAAGACGGTCAGCCAAGATTGGGCAACTGTCGCAACCGCCTCGACCGGATCGATGGCGCGGAGCAGGGCCCCTTCTTTGATTGAACCGGGCGGGAAACCAGCCGGAATGGCCAGGCTCCTCCGGAATTCTACTACGTTCAGCCCGCGAAGGGTGACCTCAAGAGGCCCATAATGACCGGCCGCCCTCAGCTTTCCCAGCAAAAAGGAAAACTTCAGTCTCCACCCCCGATTTCCGGGAACGGCAGAGTCGATCCCAGGCTGTTCGGGCCATCCTCCATGGTTAGCGATAAAGTCCCGGGCCTGGTCAAGGGCCTCCCAAAGGGTCGAAAAATCCCCGGCCGAAGGCGGGACGGCGGTATACTCGAGCGAACCGCCGGGATAGACCCTCAGGCCCTGCCGCCCATCGGTATAGATCAGGGCGCCGTCGCGCTCCTTCACCGTCCGAACGACCGAAAGATCGAGAAAGAATCGCCCCGCCTCGCGTCCTGGGTCGCGGGTCAAATTGGCCGGTTCAGAGACGCCGGCTATCTGGGGCACCAGGATCGGGCCGGCCGGAAGGTAGATTCCCCCGGAAACCTCGATGCCCCCGATCTGCCGGGGCAGCTCGGCGAACGCCGGAAGCGCACCAGTTATTTGAGCCAGTTCGGCCAAAAAGGCGGCTAGATCCTGCTCGCCAGACGGCCAGGTAAGACGGTATGGGGGCAACCCCTCGTCGGACCAGAGGAAAACAGTCGCCGGCTTTTCGGCACTGAAGAAAAGACGCCTCACGGCCGGGCGGGTAGGGCCATGTTTGAAGCCGTCCCAGGCCTCGAGCCATTCCTCGGGAAGGAGGGATAATGGCAGGATCATTTCAAGGCCCGGCCCTGAACGGCGCTCCAGAAGTTCTTGGTCCAGGCCCTCTGGTTTGGCGGGCACCGCCTCGTTATTCAAGATCGCCATCCGCTGAGATCCCCATCGCCAGGCCTTGACGTAACCCGGGTCTCCGGGGCTCAGCCGGCTGTGCCGGTCCCGGCCAAGGTGCAGGATGATCTGCCGGGGCGCAAGCAGGGTATCCATCCCCGGGCGCTCACTGACCGCCCCGACCCTTTTTAGGTCGGTTGTCAGCGGGCGGCGGGCGGTGTTGCCGGCCCAGAGCCGTAAGGACAGGGTCAGGCTGAGGACCACCAAACCAATCAGGATGAGCGATCTCATAGCGATCCCGCCTCAGATCCATCTTCAGAGGCGATCCCCGCCGGCAAGGAAAAAACGACCTCGGTGCCGGCCCCAAGAACCGATTCGATCGAGATGCGGCCCCCGTGCGCCTCAACGATCTCCCGGGCAATCGAAAGCCCTAGCCCGGTACCGCCCAGGGCCCTGGAGCGGGCTTTGTCGACCCGGTAAAACCTCTCGAAAATCCGCGGGAGATCCTCAGGAGGTATACCGATCCCTTCGTCTCGAACCCGAAAGGTCACTTGGCCGGACTCTCCCGAGACCAATACGGCGACCCGGCCCCCCTCGGGGGAAAAGTCGATGGCGTTAGAAATAATGTTGCTTAACACTTGCTCGAGCTTATCCCGGTCGGCCATCACCTGAGGCAGCGCCCCGGATCCCCCGCCCCCAGTCTCGAATCTAAGTTTTTTCCGCCCGGCTGGAACCCGGAGCTTGGCGACCACGTTTTCAACTACCCGGAGCGGGTCGAGCGGGACGATGTCCATTGAGAGCTTCCGGCTGTCCAAGTGTGAGAGGCTGAGCAGGTCCGAAACCAAGCGGGCCATCCGGTCCGTCTCCGAGGCCACCACGCCCAGAAATTTCCCCCTGACCCCGGGCTCGTCCCCGGCCCCGTCAAGCAGGGTCTCGACGTACCCTTTGATCGTGGTCAGGGGGGTTTTAAGCTCATGCGAGACGTTGGCGACGAACTCCCGGCGGAGCCGGTCGAGTTTTTGAAGCTCGGTGATGTCGTGAAATACGGCTACCACCCCGGTCGGCCGTCCCTCTCGATTTTTCAGGGGGGCCAGGTCGGCCTTATAAACCCGGTTCGAGTCCCCGGCCAGGGAGCAATGCCCCGAGACCGTCGATTTGGTTCTAAGAACTTCATCGAAGGCGTCTTCGAGCCCGGGCATCTTGGTAAAGACCTGGCCGGCCGGCTGGCCCAACAAATGATCGGGACTTATTGAGAGCATGGCTGCCGCCGCCGGGTTAAGGAGCACCACCCGCCCGGATGGATCAAAGGCTACAAGGCCGTCGGCCATGTAGGCCAGAACGGCCTCCATTTTGGCCTTTTCGTCCGAGATCTCGCCCAGGGTCTCCTTTAGCCGGAGGGTCAGGTAGTTAAACATCGCCCCGAGCTGGCCGATCTCGTCATCTGAGCGAACCCGGATCTTCTGATCGAAGTTGCCGGCGGCCATTTCGGCCGCCCGGGAAGTGATCTCCCGGATCGGGCCGGTGATCGTCCGGGCCAGGGCATAGGCAGCTCCCCCGGTTAGGGCCAGGGCGATAAAGGCTGAGGTCAGCAATATCGCCCGGATATCCCCGAGCGTCTGATAAATGCGCTCCAACGAGGCCGAGAGATGAACCACCCCAGTCACCCGCCCGCCAGAACGAACCGGGACGGCCACAGACATCTGGCGTTCACCGGTCTCGGGATCAGTCCCGCTGGCGTCTCCCCTCGAGCCAGCCAGAGCCAAGGTGATTTCGTCGCGCTTGATTGTCCCGCCGGGAGGGAAAAGGGTCGTGCGGGAAGCGCCTAAGACCGTCCCCGACGGATCGAGGACGGTGATATCGGCCCCGACCTGCCGTCCCAGGTCGCCCACCAGCCCGCTGATTGTCGCCAGGTCGGGCTTGCCCACCAGGTGGCGCGAGATAAATCCCGAGGTGAGCTGCGCCTGGGCATAAAGGGTGTTGCTGAAGTTGGTCAGGTAGTATTGTTCGAGCGAGCGGATGACGTACAACCCGGTCAGCTCCATGGCCAAAACGATCATCGCCAGGAAGATCCAGACCATCTTCCACTGGATGGTTCGCGGCGCCAGCCCCCGGAATACCAGCTCCCGGAAGATCATGGCCCCGGCCTCTGAAAGTAATACCCGACTCCCCGCCTGGTTTTTATGTATACTGGCCGGGACGGATCACTCTCGATTTTTTCCCTGAGCCGCCTGACCGTGACGTCGACCGTCCGGGCATCGCCGAAATAGTCGTAGCCCCAAACCTCCCGGCAGAGGGCCTCGCGGGAAAAGATCTGGCCCGGGTGTTGGGCCAGAAATCTCAATAGCTCGAACTCCTTAGGGGTCAGGCCGACCTCCTGGCCAGACAGGACGACCCGGTAAGAATCGTGATCGATGGTCAAATCCCCCACCCGGAGCTGAGCGATGGCCCCCTCTTCGTCCGGAGCCGGCTGGGTCCGCCGGAGGATAGCCTTGACCCTGGCCACCAGCTCGCGCGGGGAAAAGGGTTTGGTGACATAATCGTCGGCGCCGAGCTCCAGGCCAAGGATCTTATCAACCTCTTCCTCTTTTGCCGTTAACATTAGTACCGGAACCCGCGAGAAACGGCGAAGCTCCCGGCAGACAGAAAATCCGTCCAGCTTCGGGAGCATAATGTCCAGGATCACCAACTGCGGTGCCTCGCGCCGGCAGGCGCTCAATGCCTCCTGGCCATCGAAGGCGAGCAGCACCTGATAGCCCTCTCGCTCAAGGTTGAAGCGCAGGATATCGGCGATCAACTGTTCATCTTCGACCACCAAGATCTTATCGGCCATGGTTCCCTGACTTCGTCGCCTCCGGAATCGATTCCTCCAGGTAACGCCTCTCCAGTTCGTTGGTGGACAGGCCATAAACCCGCTTCAGGGCGGCTTTAAAACCTAAGCCCTCAGAGAGCAGATCCAGCAGCTCTTTCAGCCCTTCCGGCCCCTTGAGTCTTTCGAGGTAGTCGACCATCAGGTAGGACTGCCGGTAGGCCAGGGCCTGGTTGGGCAATTGATCAAAGCTGTGATTTAATTCGCTGTAGGTGTAGAGTTTCCGGCTGTGGTCGCTGCCCGGTTCGATCCAGAGAAAACCGGTCAGGCGGTGCTCGACTAATTGAGCCAGGCCCTCGGAGAACCAATGGGGGTAGTTGCCGCCGGTCCGGTAGTCGAGGACCAGATGGGCCAGTTCGTGAGCCATGGGCCCAGTTTTTTTAAACACTGGACCGACAATCCTGGGATCGCGGTCGCCGGCCCAGACACGTGGGGACAAAAGCCTGATCACCCCGCTCCAGTAAACCCCCAGGGCCTTCTCCCGGTCAGACCAACCAAAGGCCTGCCGGAGAGACCAGCGATCGGGGTGCAGAATCAGGATAACCTTTTCACGCGGCCGGTAGCCAAGCGCCTCGGTGACCGGGCCATAAACCTCTTCGGCGTTCTCGAGGACGACTGGCGCCAGCTTACCGTCGGCCGGTCCATAGAGAAGCACAAAGTGCTCCGACTGGTCAGAAAGCCACCCGGTTTGATCCAGGGCTTCTTGACGGTGACGGCTACGAACGACGCTGTAAGCCGCCCGGGAGGCGTTCCAGAAGATAAATGGGCCGAACATGTAAAGCAATCCGACGGCAATGATGATGACTGCCAACCACCGCGCGCTTCTTAACATAACTCAATTATAGAGCAGCAGCACGGGGCGCGCCCGGTTATTCGGCCTTATTTATGTAAACAGTTAATGGCAAAAAAATTGCGGCCTCTACGGCCGCATATATAGAGGGGGTCATTGACGGGTGAATCGACAGTACAAGGGACTGTCATCGCCCTTAGTATAGACCCCCAAAGTTACAAGAAGGTTACAGCCAGGTGATATTTCGGTAACAAAACTATCGGGGGAAGTAATTCAACGGGTTGACCGGGCGGCCCTGATAGCGAATCTCAAAATGAACGTGCGGGCCGGTACTGCGCCCGGTGCTGCCATTGTAACCGATGACCTGACCCTTGCTGACCGCGTCCCCAACCTTGACGGCAAAGCTGGAGAGGTGGCCATACCAGGTGCTGAATTCTCCTCCACCATGATCAATAACGATAAGCTGGCCGTAACCGGAGTACCATTCCGCCCTGACGACCGTCCCGGCGTCGGCGGCCCGGACCGGCACCCCCCAAGGAGCGGCCAAATCGATACCGTTATGGAACTCCCAACCCCGCCATCCGAACGATGAAGTTAATTCGCCGTTGATCGGCAACTGGAACTTGCCCGAACCAAGTTTAGGGGCCGTCTTGGTGCCCCGGCGATAGATCGCGTTTTTGGGGTTAGAAAGCACCTTCTCGTCGATGACCTTGCGGTCAATGACATTTAGATTCTCCCGATCAAGGACATAGGTAACTTCCTTTTTGCCGTAAACGCCCCTGACCTGGTAATAGGACTCCCAGGGATAGATATCCGGATCCCGCACCTCAGTGGTCTCAAAGGCAATATTCTCGGTTTTAGTGTACTTCTCGCGGGCTCGCAGGTTGACGTACGGGTCGGCTACCACCATGTTAATCTGCTGGCCTGGCTGCATGGCGTCGGGGTTGACGTCGGGATTGGCCTTTTGAAGATCCTCGACCTTCATGTTCCGGGCCTCGGCTATCGACCAGAGCGAGTCACCGCGCTGAACGGTGTGATAGACCAGCTTATCGGTACCCCTAAGCAAGATACGCTTGGCTTCTTCTTTATTCCTTATTAGGTCGGACGGCCAGTCTCTTTCGGCTACTTCGACCTTCTCGTTGAAATTGATTTGTTCGAGAATCGAAGGGCCTTCCTCGTTCAGCTTCTGAATGTAACCGTCCTTGATTTCCTTAATGACCGACTCGGCCGTCGCCTGGTCGGCCAGTCCGACCACCGGTTGACCGTTGACAGACAGGACCCAGGCCTTGATATTGGATCCCAAGCCGTTAGCCGGACCGCCGGCCGGACTGTCAACCGGGCCTCCGGCCGGGCTGGCCGCCGGTGAAGGGCCACCGGTAGCCGCGTGTTCGGCCGCCCGAACTCCCGAAGTGGCTGTGGGATCTTTCTTATGTACTAAACCAGAATAAACCCAGTTGCCCACCACCAGCAGGCCGAATATAACGAGCAGCGAAATGATCAGCCGTTTGGGTTTAATCCGAATTTGTTTCTTTTTATTTGCCTTTACCGGCCTCAAAAAACGCGGTCCTCCAAATACCAAATAATGACAGCCGCTGGACCAAGGGCTCAACATCTTCTCCAAAAACCACCATTATTCCTGCTATAACTTTCCCCTTTTTACATATTCTTATGCTATTGTTACCTAGCCTGTTACCTCCGGCCCGCTACCTCCCGCGGCCAGCCAAAGGGCGGCTTCCAACCGGCGAAAAGTAATCCCGCAGCCTACCCGGTGCGGCCGCTTAATGTCACCGTTGTACTGGGCGGCGTTGGCATGGCATCCCCCACCGCAATAGTACCGTGCCCAGCACTCGGGGCACTCTTCTTTGCGGTAGACGGTCAGCCGGCGGAACTGTTCGACCAGGTCCGGCCGCCTGATTCCCCCGGCCAGCACATTTCCGATCAAGTACTCCGGCCTCCCGGCGAACTGATGACAGGGGTAGATATCACCCGGCGGCGTGACCGCCAGGTACTGGTATCCGGCCCCGCAACCAGTGAGGAGACGCGGCAAGCACGGCCCGCGCTCGAGTCCAAGGTTAAAGTGAAAGAATGTGAATGGCTGGCCGTCGTTCTTGGCCCTTTCGAAGGCGCCGGCCAGGGCCCAGTACTCGCGCCCAATGGAGTCGAGATCCTGCTCTCTCAATTCGTAGCCGCAGCCGTCGGGAGCCACGACCGGCTCCAGCGAGAGGTCGGTCAGCCCCAGGCCAGCCAGGTGCTCGACGTCGCGGGCAAAATCGAGGTTGTCGCGGGTGTAAGTTCCCCGGACGATAGCGTAGGCCGCCACCCCGGCCGCCCGGCGCCTCTCCAGGCAGCGTTTGATCCTGGGCATGACCTGGCGATAGGAACCCTTACCGCCCAGGGTCCGGCGGTGCCGGTCGTGAACCTCGGGCCGCCCGTCCAGGCTCAGGATCAGGCTGATGCCCTCCCGGTTCAAAAAATCCTCGTGTTGATCGGTCAGATCGAGGGCGTTGGTCGTCAGTGTGAAGTTGAATGATTTGCCGGCCTCGCGCCCGCGCCCCCGGGCATAAGCCACCGTTTCACGAACGACGTCGAAGTTCATTAGGGGTTCGCCGCCAAAGAAGTCGATCTCGCAGGTGGCCCGTTCGCCTGAATTGGCAATCAGAAAGTCGACCGCCAGTCGGGCCGTTTCGGGGGCCATCAACTCCCGGCCACCGCCGAAAGGCCCGCCCTCGGCGAAGCAGTAGTCACATTGAAGGTTGCAGTCGTGGGAAACATGCAGGCAGAGGGATTTGACCGGTGATGGCGGAGGCTCAAAAGCGCGAAGCTCCGAGTCGTCGGAAAAAAGGACCCCCTCGCCCCGAAGGCCCTCCAGCTCATCCATGGCCGCCTCGACCTCAGCGGCTTGGAAGCGGTGCGCGAGCGCCCCAACGATCCCCTGGGGGCCCAATTCCCAGTTCTCCAAGACTGCCCAGGCGACCTCGTCCACCTCGTGGACGCTGCCGCTAGCAATATCCAAAATAATCCGCCTATCCCTGAGACGCAGGCGGTGAATTTTTTCCAAATCCGGCATTTCGCGTTCCTCCAAGAAAAAAAGGACCCGGGCACTAGGCCCGGGCTGTAAGCGGGCAGATCTGATTTGAAACGGTACAAGACGTCTTGCAGGCCGACTGGCAGGAGGTCTGACAGTCGTAGCATTTCTGGTAGACCATCGTGTCTTTGAGTTGCTGCCGGACAATCGTCTTCACATGGTTGGTCTTCAAGCCGCTCCCCCTTCCATAGAAGTCGAAAAGAAGTATAACATAGGCGTTTTAGAGGGTAAAGGCATATTATGGGAAATATCATGGGAAAGAAAGGGTATGCCGCTAGCTCCTTTTTGTGGTATAATTCTACTCGTCTCTTATTAGATGGATAATTTGGCATCCCCTCCATAAGCGAGGTGATTTAGTGGAAAGAATCTCTGAATATCAGCGTCTGACCCCTAAGGTGCCCCGGCCCGCCCACCCGCGCCCGAGGCCCAAACTAAGAAAACCAACACGATTTCTAACCTTTCTGGCCATCGCGGCTTTCATTCCAATACTATTAAGCTTGGCTATTTACACGATCAGGCCCAATGAAACCTCTGGACCGCTGGCGGTTGCCCCCCAACCATACGGCGAAGGTTATATTGACGTCAGGGAAGCCCGCCGGGCCTCCGAGTCACCGACCTCAGACCCGGTTGAAAGATCCCCGGCAAAATTGGCGGCCGCCGCCGATCCGAACGCCCCCAAGTGGCGTCTGGTCGGTCATAAGGTTCAGGAGGGAGACACCCTTTCCCAACTGGCTGAAAGCTACGGCACGGATGTCGACAGCATCTTGGCTGTCAACGATCTTTCTGCGAGCGAGGTTCTAACCGTCGGCCGGGAGATCAGAATTCTGACCGGCGTCGGCCTGGTTCACGAAGTGTCCTCCGGCGATAACCTAAGCTACCTGGCTAAAACCTACGGCGTGGAAGAAAAGCAAATTATTGAAGCCAATCTCCTGACCAACCCTGACTCCCTAGTCATCGGTCAGGAGCTGGTTATCCCGGGAGGCCGCCGGCAAGTTCGTGACCGGGTGCAGGTGGCCTCGGTCTCGCGCGGCGCGCCGAATCGGTCCGGTATAGCCCGGGGGCTTTCCGGGTTCATCTGGCCGGTCTCCGGTGAGGTCACTTCGGGATTTGGATGGCGTTGGGGCCAGGCTCACCGTGGAATTGACATCGCGGCCGGATACGGCACCCCGGTTGGTGCCTCCCGAAGCGGAACAGTTATTTTCATTGGCTGGAACGGCGGTTACGGAATGACGGTCATCGTCGACCATGGCGGCGGGATTACGTCGCTTTATGCCCACTTGTCTAAGATTCTGGCCTCTCACGGCCCAAAGATCGGACCGGGGGAGGCCGTCGGCCTGGTGGGCTCGACCGGCATCTCGACCGGCCCGCACCTGCATTTCGAGATCAGTGTCGACGGAGACCGGATCGACCCGATCCCGGTCCTGCCGTAACGACCGTGCCCAAAACCAACTTGCCCCGGGTTAATGATAAACCGGGGCTTTTATTTAGGTCGTCTTGAATTCAATCCATTTTGATTTTGGGAGGGTTCAATGACAAAGATAGCGGAATTCGGGCAGGGAAGCTGGGCGTTGATATTAGGCGCGTCCAGCGGCTTCGGCGCCGCCACGGCCATCCAACTGGCCTCCCAGGGTATGAACATTATCGGAGTCCATCTCGACCGTAAGTCAACCCTGCCTAACGTCGAGCAGGTCAAATCTCAAATCGAAAGCTACGGCAGCCTCGCTGTTTTCTTTAACTCCAACGCCGCCGACCTCGAGGAGATCGACCGGATCATCAGCGAGATCGCCCCGGCAGTCGCCCCCGATCCCGGCGGGATCAGCGTCCTGCTTCACTCACTGGCCTTTGGTGCCCTTAAGCCCTTCGTTGGGCCGGATGTCCTGCGCCCGGAACAGGTCGACATGACCCTAAACGTCATGGCCAACAGCCTGGTTTATTGGGTTCAAAAGCTTGTGGCCAAGGATCTTTTCCTGCCCAGCGGCCGGATCCTCGGCATGACCAGTTCCGGCTCAGCCCGGGCCATGCCCAACTACGGCGCCGTTTCGGCCGCCAAGTGCGCCCTCGAGTCGCACTGCCGGCAGCTTTCCCTGGAGCTGGCCAGCCTTGGGATCACCTCTAACGCCATCCGGGCCGGCGTTACCGTCACCCCGGCCCTGCTCAAGATCCCCGGGAACGAGCGCCTTATTCATCTCGCCCAGGACCGAAACCCGCGCGGCCGGCTGACCACCCCCGAGGACGTGGCCAGGGTGATCAGCCTGATCTGCGACCGGCGCGCCGATTGGATGACGGGCAACGTTATCAACGTTGACGGCGGCGAGGAAGTCGTGGGGTAAACAACCACGGGAATTCACAGCAGAGGATTAATACATACGTAAAAAAACGGGCCGGATTGAATCCGGTCCGTTTGTTATTTCCCCGAGTTCTAATTTGGTCAGGAAGCGCAGTCCAGCTCAGCAGTCGGGAATCCTCGGGAGGCTAAAAGGGCAAGGGCTCGCTGCAGCTCATTGTGAACAATCATGTACCCCTCGTCAACCGAGAGCCCAGGCTTGTTGTATATCTGGTCGGCTCCGGTGGCCAGCGCAATGTGGACGGTCATCCTCCCGCAATGGTCAGTTTCGTTGCATGTACCTCCCAAAAAGGCCCGCACCCCATGTTCCCGGCAGTATCGGACTGCCTCAATTGATTCGGTGATACTCCCAAGATCGGGCATTTTGATTTGAATCATATGGGCGGCCCTGGCATTAACAAAGGTCTGAATGTCCGAGAGTGTGTTGCAGAATTCATCAGCCACTACTCGAACCTGGCTGCCCCGGCGACCCAATTCCGCAACTAGTGCTGACATTCGCCCGAGGACGTCGGACTGGTCCTTGCCAAGCATCGGTGTCTCAATCTGCAGGAGATGCGGGGTGGCTACAGCCTCTAAATCGACCAGGAAATCGGCGATGGCCAGGACGTCGTTTCCGAGGGCCTCACCCAGAGTTCCATAGAGATCCAGATGAAAAACAGGACGGTAGCCGGGCTTCCCAAACCGGCCTACCCGAGCTTTGAGCCACTGAACATATTCCCGTAAGGCCCGCCCCCGCGGACCGATGTCCCGCGGATGGGTGAAGTTTCCGTGAGGGATCACAGGTACGCTTTTCATGATCATTTTGTCCGCCCCATCGTGACGGTCGTACCCGGACTGGGCACAAATTGCAACCGATTTAGGCCTGAGAGGCCATCCGTATTCCTCAGCGACCACCTCAGCCACGGTCTTTTTTGAAACTAGGGCGGCGGCATGTAGGAAGGCCTGCGACAGGCCGTAGCGTATCGCAGTATGCAACCTTGACCCGGGTGACAATTCCTTCTCCAGGGCCTCCGCCATTGGGCGGAAGCGGTCCGCAGCCTGACCGATCATTTTCGGGGCTATTTCTCGCTCCACCTGTTCAGCCGCTGCCTCAGACCGAAAGACCGGATCCCTTCCTCCGTAACCGGTATAAACCACGGCCGTGCAATCTCCCTGCGCCACCTGCCCGTCCGAGAGCACTAGCAGGATGGAAAGGACTTCGGCTGGTTCCCTAATCTGTGAGAAACCGGGCGTTACCGGAGTTCCGGTCAGGAACATTCCATCAGCTGTCGCACGATCAGTTTTGACTGCCTGGAGGTCGTCGAAATAAAATCCCCCCAAACCCGGAACGGCCAAGACTTTCTCGATTTTCACCAGGGATCCTCCTCTACTTGCGTCGTTCAATGCTTCGACCTAACAGCGAGAGCGGATAGCACAGAATGAAATAACCGATCATCACGGCCAAGTATACCTGAAAGGCTACCGGCCGCCCCTCCATCACTTGCACCCGCTCGACGATGTTTTGGGCCGTCCTCAACAGCTCGGTAGTGCCAATCAGCACCGTCAGTGAAGACGCCTGGAGTAAGTTGGTCGTCAGCCCAACCATGGGTGGGACCGTTCTCCTCACGGCCTGTGGCAGGATCACATAACCAAGCTGACGGAAATAAGACAGACCCAAGGCCAGTGAGGCTTCCCATTGGCCCTTTGGAATTGACTGAATTGCGCCTCGGGTAACCTCAGAGACATTGGCGCTGGCCCATAGGCTTAGCCCAATGACTGAGGCCGCAAACGGACCTAGATTGAGACCCAAGGACGGAAAAACAAAGTAAACGGCGAAAAGAGTGACGATCACCGGTAACCCGCGAAAGACTTCCACGTAAGCCCTAATCGCCGGAGCCAGATACGGAATTCTCCAGGTGCTGGCGATTCCGATCGCAGCTCCTGCTGCGGTGCTCAGAGTAATTGAGGCCGCGCTCAGGCTAAGGGTAGCCAGCAGTCCTTCCAGCAAGAGAGGAAGTCCGCGCCACACGCTGTCCAGGCTACCTTACCCCCTCTCCCCGGCCCAATCGGGATTCAAGCCGGATGGTCGTTGCCGAGAGCCCCCACACCACGACGAGATATGTCAGCCCGATGGCCACAAACATTTCCACCGTTCGAAAGGTATCGGCAATGGTGTCCACCGCGACAAATGTTAGTTCAGCCACACCAATGCCGGCCAGGTAAGAAGAATTCTTTAGGGTTGAGATCGCCGTGTTAACCGCCGAAGGAAGGGCTACCCTAAGTCCTACCGGTAGAACGATGTACTGAAAGACCTGCCGGCCTTTTAACCCTAGCGAGGCTCCCGCCTCCAAAAGGCCCTTGGGCACGGCCTCCAGGCCAGCTCGAAGGTTTTCAACCTGATAGGCCCCGCCCCAGAGTCCCAGGGCCAGGCAACCCGACCAAAAGCCGGTCAGAGTCAGACCGATACTTGGCAAACCAAAGTAGATGAAGAAGATCTGGACCAGGAGCGGAGTGTTTCTGAAGAATTCAACGTAACCCGTAACTACCGGCGCCAGCACGGGAACCCTGAAACTGCGAGCCCAGGCCCCGATTATGCCGAGGAACAGGGAGCCGAGAATGGCCAGCAGGCTGAGGCCCAAGGTCAGAAGCAAGCCGCTCCCCAATTTGGGCAGCATCTTGATTAGAAACCCCAGGTCAAATCCGAAAAAAACCACTCTGGCTCCCCTCCCCTGTGATCAACCTTGAGGACGCAGGATCAGTTCGGCCGGATCAAAGGGCATTCCATCTACCCTAAGCCATTTATCGAAATACTTCTTAAAGAGATCCCTTTTTTTCATCTCTTCGAGCGCGGCATTGGTCCAAGCCAGGAGTCCCTGGTCACCCTTGCGGACGGCGATGGCCCACTGGGTCTTGTTAAAAGCTTGCCCGACAACCTTAAACTGTGGGTTCTCCTTGACCAACTGGAAGAGGAGTACGTCGTCCTGGGCAAAGGCCACTCCCCGACCGTCAGACAGTGCCTTGAGAGCTTCAGAGGTCTTATCAAGTTTGATCTGCTCCGCCTCGGGAACCAGTTTTTCAAGCCCAGTGCTGCCGGTCGTTCCCTTCATCGTGATGACCTTCTTGCCCTTGAGGTTCTGGATATCCTTAATGGTGCTATCCTTCGGAACCAGCAGCATTACCCCGCTTGTGATATACCTGTTTGAGAAATCAACGACCTTGGCCCGCTCTTCGGTCACCCCCATGGTTGCCAGCACCATATCCACCTTGCCGCTTTGAAGCAAAGGAATACGGTTAGCGCTGGTGACGCTCTCCAACTCAACTTTGTTGGGGTCACCAAAGGCCCATTCAGCCATTTGACGCGCCATGTCGATCTCAAAGCCGACCTTATTGCCCCCGGCATCCACCATTCCAAAAGGCGGGAAATCGCTCTTAACCGCAATTCGGATTACGCCCCTGGACTTAATCTCATCCGGCAGGGACACCGGGATCGGGCTCTTCCAGGCTCCATCCTGGCCTTTTGCCTGAGGTTTGGCTCCCGGTTGCTGCCCAGCACAGGCGGTCAGGAGCAATGCCACCAAAACCGAAAATGATATGATCCCTCTAAACCGATTCTTCACCTTTCCTGCCTCCTATAGAACTTTTTCCAGAAAACGACGCGTCCGGTCATGTCTCGGTTGGCTAAAAAGCACTTTGGGCGGGCCTTCTTCGACGATCCGTCCGCCGTCCATAAAGACCATGTGCGTGCCTACCTCTCGAGCAAATCCCATCTCATGAGTTACCACCACCATCGTCATACCCCGATGAGCGAGATCACGCATGACATCCAGCACCTCTCCCACCAACTCAGGATCCAAGGCCGAGGTCGCCTCATCAAAGAGCATGACCTCCGGCTCCATGGCCAGAGCCCGGGCAATGGCAACTCTTTGCTGCTGCCCTCCCGAAAGCTGGGCCGGGAATACGTTGCGTTTTTCGGACAGCCCGACTCGGGCCAACAGTTGTTCGGCTAGCTCCTGCGCCTGGCACCGCGGGATTCCTTTGGCCTTCACCGGGGCGAGACAAATGTTTTCTAACACCGTCAAGTGGGGAAACAGGTTGAAGTTTTGGAATACCATCCCGACACGTTGCCGAATACGCGGGAGTTCCTTGGGCGAAGCCGAGGTGATTTCCTCACCGGCCACCCAAACAGCGCCCTCATCAATGGCCTCCAGACGGTTGATACAACGAAGGAGCGTGCTTTTTCCCGAACCGCTGGGACCGATGATGACACAGGTTTCTCCGGGGCTAACCACCAAGTCTATGCCTTTGAGCACATGCAGGTGGCCGAACCGTTTGTGAACTCCTTTGATCTGAACCGCGGTTCGGCTTGGTTCATTCTGATCCACCCCTGTCCCCCTTTCTAGGCGATTCTCGTCACCCTATTCGTGCTTGACCTGACCGCGGAGTTGGGCGCTCACCTCCTCGGAGGCAGCACGGACCAGATTGATGACCTGCGGCAGCCTGTCCGGACCAAAACGATCCTCCGGTCCCCCTACCGTTATGGACGCTACCACCCCGCCGCTATGATCAAAGACAGGGGCCGCCACTCCCACTGATCCCGGGGTAATCTCACCGTAACTAACTGCATACCCTTGCTGCCAGAGCTCGGCCATCAGCCGGGCTATCTCTTCACGGTTTTTTACCAAGTGCTCCACCTTTGGGCGCTTGGCCAGCTCGTCGAGGATTTGTTGTTGGATCTGCGGTGATTGCCAAGCCAATAAGATCTTCCGGCCGGCGCCCTGGATTAGTGGAATTCTGAGGCCAACCGGCTCAACCAGGCGCAGCCATTGGGAACTGTAAACATAGTCGATCAGAACTGCGTCGGCTCCGTCTCGCACCGTCAGTGCCACCGACTCCCCGCTCTGTTCAGACAATCTTTCCATCACCGGTCTGGCTATCTCACGTACTGAAAGCTTCTGCCAGGCCGACAGGCCGGTCTGAATCAAACTATACCCAACTGAATATCGCCTTGTTTCACGATGTCGCCGGGCCCAACCCTCCTTCTCAAGCTGGGTTAGGATGCGGTAAACGGTCTGCAGCGGAATTCCGGAGCGCTCGGACAACTCGGCCGGACTCCAATCGGGGCGCCGGTCCGTGGGAGCCAACAGACCCAAGATCTGAAGCACCCTTTGGATTACTAGACTCACTTATTCTCACCTCATGAGAATTTGTTTTTGCCGTATGATAAAGGTGTTATAAGAATATTGTCTATTTGAATTGTTGTCAATCGCCGAGGCGCTTTTTTGCCGAGCAAAAAAAGGGGCTGTCCCAAAAATAGGGGCAGCCCATGGTAACCCTTCGGCAAACCGGTTCGTTGTCAGGCAACCAAGCCCCGATAGCCCATCCGAGGGCGGTGGGATGAATCGGCGCTTTGCTCCCCACAGACACC
Organism: Bacillota bacterium; assembly: GCA_041695105.1. GTDB lineage: Bacteria > Bacillota > Sulfobacillia > JAMDAP01 > JAJYMS01 > JBGFRN01. Next base: position 15,691 of record JBGFRN010000072.1, read on the forward strand.
TCCATTCGCATTGAGTAGCTACTTTCCAAAACATGATGTAGGAACACTGACGGCTGCCCGGGGCAAGTCAAGGCGGCGCAGGCCAGGCCCGCCATCATTGAACCTCTGTCAACGGCTCCGTCCCGCTGGCGTTAGCCTCAGCCGAGGGCGGCCGGTCCTCCGGGACCATCCGCCAGACCCACCATAGGTTGGCAGCCACGGCCAGAGCGGTAACCGCGAAAACCATCCGCTGCCCCCAGGCGGCGGCGATAGCCCCTCCGGTCAGCGGCCCGACGACCATCCCCAGGAAAATGGCGATATTGGTCAGGCCGAAGACCCGGCCTTGTGTCTCCTTGTCCGAGCTACGCGAGATCAGGGCGGCGGCGCTGGGGAGTATTCCCCCCATGGTCGCCCCCAGGAGGAAACGCAGCAGCAGCAAGTGCCAGGCCGCGGTCACGAACGACTGCAGCAGGTAAAGCACGGCCGAGGCCGACAGGCAGGCCACCATAATCCGTCGATGTCCAATGCGGTCGCCGCGGCGACCAAAAATGGGCGCGGTCAGGACGTTGGCCACCCCACTGGCGCTAAAAATAGCTCCGGCGGCCAGGTCGACCCATTCGGCCGGGGTATCAAGCTTGCGCAGGAAGAGCGAGAGAACTGGCTCGACGGTCATGACGGCGAAGAAGTTGAAGAAATAGACAACAAACAGGGCCTGAAGGATGCGGTTTCCGGCCAGATCTCCGAAGCCGGCCAGGATGCCGCGCGACCTGGCCGAGGCGGGCGGCGGGGTGAAATCTTCCCGCACCATCAGCATGACCAGGCCCGCCGCGATCAGGCAAGAAAGGCCAGTCAAAAAGAAAATCGGACGGTAGGTGCCGAGCATCTTGGCGAGGACACCGCCCAGCAGTGGCCCGACGATGCTTCCAGCCGATCCGCCGGCTTGGAGCAGGCCCAGCGCATGCCCGGTGAACTGGGCCGGGGTGTTGGCGGCCGTAAAGGCAACCGAGGCCGGGATGAAGCCGGAAAAAACACCTTGAAGTACTCGGAGCCATACCAGATCCCAAACGCTGGTGGCCAGGCCCATCAGCGCGACAGTCACGGCCATGCCGAACCCTGAGCGCAGCATCTGCACCCTCCGGCCCGAGCGGTCGGCCATCGCCCCCCAGAGGGGCGAAACCACCGCCATGACGGCGAAGTTTACAGCGTATATGAGGCCGGACCACATCTGGACGGCCTCTTCCCCGCCCACCCCGAGTTCAGCGACGTAAAAGGGCAAAAAGGGCATGATGAGGCTGAAGCCGGCCATAATCATGAAGTTGCAGATCCAGAGAAGATACAGGTTACGGCGCCAGGTCTCCACGGATAAGGGCACTTCCTTGTCTTTACCTGTGCTTGGCCAGTTTCGCCGCAGCTAGGAGCGGCGGGCCTCATTTTTGTCATCAAGGATTTGCCGGCACACCCGAAAACAGTCATCGACGTGAGAATTGCCAACGTACTTCATGACACCGAAGCTTAAGGCGGCCGATGTGGTCTGCCCGACCAGGGGGATAACCTTAAGCGCTTTGCTGGCTATGATCTTGCCGGTTAGCTTCTTTAGAGCCTTTATGATCAGCTTTTTAGTTACCGTCTTGCCGACGAACAGGCTGTCCAACTGCTGGATGGTGCTCTCCACCCTGGCTCGGGATTCCTCGTCCAAAGCCGCGATCTGCTCAGGCGTCAGCCCGAAACGCTCATTCACCGCCGGAATCAGCCTGAACATGAGGCCGATATCAACCACCAGGTCGGTACCCGGAACCGGGATCATCGCGGCCGCGGCAGAAAGAACGGCCTTTTTTGTGACCATTAGCTTGCACTGCCTTTTTGTACGCTTGAGCGCTTCGAGGCTTTCGGGAAGCATCGGGTACCCCCTTCAGGCGTTGAATTGACTGCCGCCCCGGCTCACGGAGACACGGAAAAGCCCCCTGCCTTCGCCCGGGGACTCAAACTTGAAGGGTCGCCACAACCCAGTCGGGCGAATTTCTTTGATGCTGGTTCCGTGCGGGTTGGCGGCACTTTGCTTCTTAAGTTGAGTCAACAGCGCAGCTAGACTTTTGGGCCTCGGGTTAACCGCAAAGCGCGGGCGGCCGGAAAAGCTCTCGGGGAACTGATGGATACATGGGGAGCTCGAACATCGGACTTTTGCCCGACAAAGACTGACCGTTATCGCTGCAGGGCAAGAAAAAGACTCTCTTCGTTGAGGTTCTTTCTTTTTGGTCCTTTGGGTTGAGCCCATGGCAGCGAGCCCATGCGGCCGTCCGTTCCCGCTGAGCCAGCACCAAAAAACAAAGCCCGGCACGGTGGTCGGGGCAAAAGCGAACGGGGCGGCTTTCCGCCCCGCTTTCGAAAGAGTTGCTGGTAGGTGGCGCCTACATCTCCTAACCCTAACGGGGGTGGCGGCTGCCTCTTCCGCCCTCAACAGCTCTTCCAAAACTAAATCTATCCAGTTCGGCTAGACTTATTCTACGATAATCACATTTTTCCTGCTGAGTACAAAAAATTTTAGGAGGATTGATCAGTAGCACAGGACTGCGCAGTGCCCCTTTTCAAGAAGTATGGGGGAGCCCGAGGGGGCTGTAATCCCTCCGACTTAAGTCGGGGGAACACGGACCCCCTCGGGAATTTTCGTTCGTGCCAATTCGCGCCTTAATCAGGAAATGCGCTTAATC
>JBGFRN010000342.1:0-18357 GCA_041695105.1 Bacillota bacterium
CCACTTTTGAACTGCGCGGCCCGACCGGGGCTGAGCCCGAACTGTCTCAGATCGCGCTTGACCCCCGCTCGCCCCTGATCGCCTACGCCGCCTGGCCAGCCTCCGACCCCAAGGAGGGCGGGATCTTCCGGACCACCGACGGCGGCAAGTCGTGGAACCTGATGGTGCCGCCGACCGAAACCCGTGGGGTTAGCCGGCTCTTCCCGGCCCCTGACGGCAACCTGATCTGGGTGGCTGTCCGGAGCCGGGACGGAACCAAAGACTCAATCTGGCACCTGATAGTACGCTAGTTTCCGAGGGGAAGCTGAGTTGCGATGACAACCGCCAAGCAGAAAAAACGGTTAATCAGCGCCGGCATCGCCTTAATCGCGGCGGTGCTGGCCATAATGCCGGCAGGCTGCTTTTCGCAGCGCCTTCCCAAAAATTTCAAGGTTGACGATGACCTCACCCTGCCCGAGCGCTGGACGTTAGTCTCACAAAGCATGTCTTGGCTGGCCACCGACCCTTACAACGCCCAGGTGGCTTTCGCCACAGATCTCCTTAAGAAACAACTGGTCAAGACCGAGGACATCGGCCGTACCTGGGTGCCAATCCAGGGGTTGGATCTACCGGTAGTCACCGATCTGGTGGTTGCCCCTTCCGAACCCGATCTGATTTACGCCATAGCTGGGAGTAGCCGGATCAAGAAGACTAAAGACGGGGGAAAAACCTGGGCTGACCTCCCCCCGCTCCCGCTCAGAGTCCCGGGGAGCCAGCCTCCCCGGATCGCCTGCCTGGCCGTCGATCCCGGAAACCACCGGTTGATTTTGGTGGCGGCGACACCGGCCTCGCCGGGTGATTCCGAGGGAGGACTTTACCGTTCAGCCGACGGCGGCCAAAGCTGGGAGATCATAACCCTGCCCGGGGAGCCGGAGGAATGGAAAACCGGCATGACTTCGGTGGCATTTTCCCGGGTCAACCCGATCATGATGATGGCGGTGGGCGAGGTTGGCATGCTCAGATCGCTGGATGCCGGACTGTCATGGGAACGAATTCGCCCGGCTCCGAAAAGCGGATGGGTCTCGATCGGGCGTGCCGACGACAGTTGGGTTTGGATTGTTTCCGGCTCACGGATAACCATCACGCGAAACTCGGGCAAGACCTGGTCAGAGTTCGAACTCAGGGCTCCCAACGGAGCGGTGCCGGACCTGGGCCAAATTGCCCTGGACTCCCGCTCCCCGCTGGTGGCTTACGCCCCCTGGCATTCCGCGAAACCGAAAGAAGGCGGCATTTTCCGCACCGTCGACGGGGGCAGGTCGTGGCTTCTGATGACCCCGCCCGGCCAGCACCTATCGGTCAGTCAAGTCCACCTGGCCTCGGACGGCACCCTGCTCTGGGTCGTCGTCCGCAGCCCTGGCGGCAATGAGGATTCAATTTGGTACTTGATCGGATCCATCAGGACGCATTGAGACGAGCGCGTCACCGCCTCAAACCGCGTCTTCTTCCCGGAGGGAACGATTCAGCCAAAGGGCGGCCTGCGCCGCCTCCCCGATGGCCACTAGAAGCATTTGAGTTGAGGCCACAACGTCCCCGATGGCGTAAACGCCCGTGACGTTGGTGGCCTTTGTTTTGGGGTCAACCGGTATGTGCCCGTTGTCGTTGACCTCAACCCCAATCATCCGAGCCAAGTCGGAATTGACCCGTTTGGCACCCTTGGCCGAAAAGATCTTCTCGCAGGGGACGACCGTGCCGTCATCGAGCACCAGGGCTTCAAGACAATCCGAAGATTCGGCCCGTACTTCACGGACTTCCCCGCGGTAGACCTTGATGTTCCGGCTCTCAAGCTCAGCCAGCTTCTCGCGACTAAGGGTATCCGGCGGGTCGGGGGTAACCACCTTCAGCTCTTGGGTGAACTGGGTGAGCACCCGGGCCAGGCCAGCGGCCTTGGTGATCGGTCCGAGCACGGCGGTCGGCTGACCCTTGACCTCGTACCCGTCGCAGTCAGGGCAGTAGTACAGGCTCTTTCCGGCGTACTTGAGCACCTCGGGGATGTCCGGCTGGTGATCGACCAGGCCGGTGGCCAGGATCAACCGGCGGCAGGAGTATTTCTGGGTCACCCCTTCCTTCCCCGCCGTCACCCGGAACATCGGACGGCCGTTGGAATCAGCCCTTTCGACGGCGGTTACGGTCGCCTCTTTGAACTGAACCCCGAACTCCTCAGCCTGTTTCTTCCCCAGTTCCAGCAGCTCGCGCCCGGAAACACCCCCAGGGTGGCCGAGGAGGTTGTCATAGGACGGAACCCAATAGCCCCGGCCCTTCCCACGATCAATCACCAGGGTCTTCCGGCAATAGCGGCCGAGCAGGATAGCGGCCTGAAGGCCGGCCGGGCCGCCGCCGGCGACAATCACGTCAAACAAGCCTAGCACCTCCGCTCGTTAGGATGCCCTACGGTTTGTCTAACAGATAGACTTTGCGCTTTTGCAGACCAAAATCCGCTACGAAGGCGGCGCTGGCTCCATAATAAAGGTCGATCCGATGGCCCCTGATTGCCCCACCCGTATCCCCGGCCAGGGCATAGCCGTAATTCTCAACGTACAAGTGCGAGCCGAGCGGTATCACGGTCGGGTCAACCGCTACAATCCCGTCGCGAACCAGAAGGCCCAGGGCGGTGCGGTCGCTCAGCCAGTACTCACCGGCGCCGTAGGCGGTGGCTATCATATCATACTCGGCCAACACCTTGAGGTTGCGCCCCTCGACGATGCGCTTCTGCCCCCCCTGAGACCAGCCGAGCAGCCAGCGCCCAACGACCAGTCCGGCCTGGGCCCGGGTGGCCGGTTCAGCCGGGCGGAAACTTCCGTCGGAGTACCCCTTCATCACCCCCTTGCGAACAGCCTGGGCGACGTACTGGCGGAAAGAGTCGTCAATCGACCAGATATCCGAGAAGGGCAGGGACTTGACGGTCGTCCGGTAACCGAGCTGTTGGGCCTCGCCCTCCCAGGCCAGGACCCGGGTCATGATGATGGCCAGGTCCTCACGCGTCACCGGGTCGTCCGGCTGGAAGCGGTTCCCACGCCCCTGGATGTAGGCCAGGCGGTAAGCCATCTCGATGTAGGGATAGGCCCAGTAAGTCTTGGGGACATCGGTGAAGCTAGGGGCGGCCGGCGGGGGGTCGACCTCGAAACCCCGGGAGGTCACCAAGATCTTGGCCAACTGAGCCCTGGTCACCGGGGCATCCGGGCGAAAGCGACCGTTTCCGTCTCCGGTGAGAATCTTGGCCCCGGCCAGCCGTGTGATCTCCGGGGCCGCCCAGTGGTCAGCCGGGACGTCTGAGAACGGCCCGGGCTGGGAGACAGCCCTGTAAACCGGCTGGTAAACGGCCTCGGTCGTGGAGCCCGAAAGCGAGGCCTGGGCCGCTGCCCCAAACAGAGCCAAGAACAGGCCTGTGCAGATAACCAGCCCGATCAGCCGGAACGGGACCATGATAACCTCTCTCCTCCGGCTCTTCTCCATGCGCCACACCTACCTCTGTCTCAGAAACTTATGGGTCTGGGGAATCACCCGAACCCCTTTGAGAATGCGCAAGGCCGCCTCCTGAAGAAGCAGAAGGTGCCCGGGGTCGATAATGGCCTCTCCCGGCCCGGGCGTCAGGGGCTGAAGGATCAGCTCAACGCCCGGCGCAGCCGTCGCCAGAATACCCGCGGCTCCGGAGACCTCAGCCGGCGTTGTGCCCTGGCCGACGACCATCTTGCAGAAAAGCGCTTTTCCCCTGGCCGCCTCGAGGAAGCCGCGGTGCCGCTCGGTCAGGTCGGGCCCTCCCCCGGCACCTGGGCCGGTGACGCTGGGCAGCTTCCAGTCCATCCCGATCAGGTCGATCCAATCGATCACCTGGGCCAGGGCCCCGGGGAGGGTGCCGTTGGTCTCAAGGTAAACCGGCAGGCCAAGCCCTTTGATTCTTGGGGCCAGGGCGGCGATGAAGGCGGCCTGGAGGAGTGGTTCGCCCCCGGTCAGCGAGACCGAGTGGTGCAGGCCCGGGTCGAGCCGGGCGATGAGCTGGGCCGCCCGCTCCGGGGCCACCGGATTCAGAATCTTATCGAACGAGCGTTTTCCCGGCCCGGTCTCGGCCAGGCAGAACCTGACCCGGCCCTGAGTGGCCGGGGTGTCGCAGTACTCGCACTTCAGGTTGCATCCGCCCAGACGGACAAAGATCTGGCGGAAGCCGACAATCGGCCCTTCGCCCTGGATGGCCGAGAAGACCTCAGCCAGATGGCCGCGTGGCACCGCCCCGCTATCAACCGCCCCGCTATCAACCGGCCCGGGCGATCTCATCAGGGCACCCCCCGGACCTTACACCGGGCCCCCCGGATCGACTCGACCTCTAAAGAGTAGCGGTCAAGGATGATTCCGGCCAGCCGGTCGGGATCGACGCCGAGGTCGGCCAGCCCGACCGTTTGGACCGGGGTGTTGCGGCTGGAGATATTCAGGCCGGTATGGATCAGGGTCGAGACCGGTGAGAGCGTGGCTATCGAAACCGAAAGCTTACCTTGGCCTTGGTAAAGATCGTCCCCACGGCGGACCAGCCCTTTTGCCCCGACCTCGGCCAGGGCCTCGCCGATGGTCGCCACCAGCAGCCGCTGGCGGATCACCGTCTTCTCGAGGTCCAGGTCGAAGTGCTCGATGATGAAGTGGAGCATCTCTTCGCTATAGATATGGTCTCCGGCCCGGACATCTTCGAGATCGACCATTTCCGTCAACTCCACCCGGCAGGGGCCGCGGAAGGCGACGATGCTGTCCCCCTGCAGCCCAAAGTTGCGGTAGGCCCAGAGCGAACTTAGCTGCCGCCCGTCGTAGGTCAATGGTTGGTCCAGGTATTTCTTGAGCATCAGAGGCTAACCCTCTCGGTCCCGGCCTCGCGCCGGGCCCGCCCCAGACGCCGGCAGCTCTCGCAGCTCCCGCACATCGATTCGCCGCCGTGATAGCAGCTCCAGATCAGATCGAGCGGTGCCCCAAGCTCGACTCCCAGCCGGAAAATGGCTGGCTTGTCCAATTCCTGGGTCGGGCTGAAGACCTTTACCCCATTCATGGTCGAATAAGATAAGGCCATATTGGCAGCCTCTACATAGTTCGAACTGTTGTCCGGAAAAGTGGCCGCCTCCTCACGGTTGAAACCGGTAATGACCAACCCCGCCCCCATCGCCTCAGCGAAGCAGGCCGCAACGTTAATGAACAGGCCGTTGCGGTTGGGAACCCACACTCTGAGGGCGCTCTCCCTGGCCGCCCCCTCTACCTGATCGAGATCTGCTTCCTCCAGTGCCGGGACGTTCTCCTCGCGGTTGACCAGCGAGGTGAAGGTAATATCACCGAGGAACCTCAAGGGGAGGAAGCGGTGGGGAATGCCGTAATAAGCCGCTATTCTGGCGGCTCGTTCAACCTCGCGGCAGGCCGCCCGCTGGCCGTAGTCAAAGGTCAGGGCCAGGACCACCTTGGTCTCCCGCGCGGCCCAGGCCAGGGAAATCGTCGAGTCGAGGCCGGCCGAGAGCAGAACGACCGATCTGGCCGCTGCCTTGAGGTCTCGGGCCGGGCCGGTCATTGGAGGGCCTCCCAGTAGGTGGCGCTGCAGCCCGGTGTCTCCCAGACCCTGACCCAGTCAACCTTGAGCCCAGGATCAAGGGCGGCGATCCGCAGCTTCAGGCTGGCGAAAATGTAGTGACTCAAATTTTCGGCCGTCGGATTTTGCTCGGTGAAAGCCGGCAGGCGGTTCAGGTCCTGATGGTCCAATTCCTCAAGGATTTCGTTCATCACTTCCTTCAGCCGTCCGAAGTCGATCAGCATTCCCAACCGGTCTGTCTTCGGCCCGGAGACGGCCGCCTCGACCTCCCAGTTATGGCCGTGAGGATTCCGGCACTTGCCCGGATATTCGCGCAGATGATGGGACCCGCAAAAATGAAGTTTGGCGGTAATTTGGTACAAGGGTCTACCCCCTTAAGCCGGATCTTTGTTCTGGTTACTTCGGCCGTATTAGTTTCTCGGCCGGCCGCTCCCTACCCTGCCAATTGTCAGAGGCCGGTAATAATAAAGGACCCCTTGGTGGGTCCTTTCAGGTAGCTGACAAACCCTCGCCTTTTTGGGGATTCCGATCGAGTAAGACCGGATCCCTGGGAAGGCGGGGTTCTTGTTGCTAGGGCAGTGCCGGGGTCGCATCGGGGTCGCTTTTCGTACCAGGACTTTGGTGGCAGGCATGCGCGGGGACGGGTGCCTCTGTCCGTTTTTGCAGGCTACCCCCTCGATTTGCATGCAAAAATGGACAGAGCGGAGGCCTAGACCCCACTCAGGGGCTAAATTTGGGCAAAATAATACCAAAATAACCCGCCTCCGTCCGTTTTTGCATGCCATGAAACCCTCCACCATGCAAAAATGGACGGACCCAACGGGGAAGGATAAGGGCTGGTTATGGATTGGCACGAATTTGGAGCAGCTACTTATCGGTGCAGCCGCCTCTCAGAGCCATAACACCTCTCAGAGCCATAACACCTCTCAGAGCCATAACGCCTCTCAGAGCCATAACGCCTTTCAGATCAATCGCCATCGGATCGGTGGGTCCTTTCGCCTTGGTGGGCCGGCGGGCCTTGAAGATTACAGAGCCCCGACCGGGCTGTTGGGCTACCCTCAGCCTCCGGGGCGCCTCCCGGCCAGGTCAGCCGGCGGCTGCGGGTAGCTCGGGTAGCTCGGATACCTGACCGGGGCGACCTGGGCCACGGTTGGCAGGTTATTGACCGAAGCGGCCGCCCTGGCTGCGGCCAGCCGGCTGGCCAGGACCTGCTGCATCTGGGGGGTCCAGGGCATTCGCGGCACCCCGGGTGGCACGGCAAAGGTCGGGGCCTTGATCCTTGGCATGGGAATCCCTCCGTCGCTGAAAACATGGTTTATGTATCCTATGCGCGGCCTGTATGTTCGTGCCGATGGTATTGATTTCAGGCGCTGACCGTGTTCATCAATTTCTGCAGGAACTTCTCCAGGTTGATGATGAACCTCTCATGGGTGCCCTCTCCAACTAATCCTGGTCTGATTAATTCCTTGCCTCCCCCACTTCTGCGCCTGTCGCATTAAATCACCGTTTGCTGACTTAGTTTTGGTTCTCCCCCCTCCGGTAAATACCTCCAGCCAAAACCAAGAGGTGCCTATGCTAGCCTACCTTTTTCCCATCACCGCAGCCTTCCTCTGGAGCACCAACTTTATCGTCGCCCGGGCCATGGCCGGCCAGGTTCCGCCCTGGACGCTGGCCGCCGGGCGATTCACCACCGCCGCCTTGATTATGCTGCCGTTGATCGTCCTCCGAGGCTCACGCCCCAGCCGGCGCGACCTCTGGCTGCTGCTTTTGGCGGCCATTCCCGGGGTCACGCTCTGGAACAGCCTGGGTTACTGGGCGATCCAATACACGACAGCGACCAATGCCACCCTGGTCAACGCCCTCTACCCGCTCTCAGCCATCCTGGTCTCCCGCCTGATTCTGGGCGAACCCCTGACCGCACGGCGCAACGCCGCGGTCCTCTTATCGCTGAGCGGGGTGGCCCTGATCATGGCCCGGGGGACCCTCCAAAACTTGCTCAGCCTTGACCTCAACCCCGGCGATCTGGTGTACTTGCTCAACACCTTTCTCTGGGCCGGTTACTCTGTCACCTGCCGGCTGGTCGTCGGGCGGGTCGGGGCTCTGGAGACCAGCGCCTGGACCCTTCTGCTCGGGGCGCCTCTGATCTGGCCGGGAGCCGGTTATGAGATCAGCCGTATTGGGTCAGACTTCCTGACCCCGAAGACGGTGGGAGTTTTCATCTACCTTGGGTTTTTTACGTCAGTCTTGGCTTTCTGGCTTTGGACCATTGGCGTCCAGCGGCTCGGCCCGGCCCGCTCCTCACTGATGTACAACGCCATCCCCTTTTTCGCCGCCATATTGGCCTGGCTGATCCTCGGGGAGTCGATCGCCTGGTACCATTTGGCCGGCGGAGCCCTGATCATCAGTGGAGCTTATCTCGGCTCAGCCCCTGCCGCTACCCTGCCGCGCCAGCCTTCCCCGCCCGCGACGGCTGATAATTCTTCCGTTGGGCAGACTAACTCGTAATTAGTCGGCCACGGAGGACTGAGAATCAAGTGAAACCGCTCCGGTTTTGGATTAACGTTCTGATCGTGACCGTACTGGCCTCGGTGACGATCATGGTCTACCTGGGCAAGAACCTCTATGATTACCGCCCACCCATCCCCGAGAAGGTGGTCGACGACCGCGGTACGGTCCTGGCCGCCGGCAAGGATATCCTCGGTGGGCAGGCCGTTTTCCAGAAGTACGGCCTGATGAACTACGGTACTATCTTCGGCCACGGCGCCTACCTCGGCCCTGACTTCACCGCCGAATACCTGCACCTCTGGGGCTCCAAGCAGCGCGATTACTACGCCACCTCTCGCTATGGCCGGGCCTTCGCCGCCCTGGACGCCGACCAGCGGGCGGCGGTCGAGGCACGGGTAGCCAATGGTCAAAAGATCAATCGCTATGACGACGCCACCAAAACCCTGCGGCTCGACCCAGCCCAGACCTTCGCCTACTGGGAACTCAGGCGGCACTACATCGACTTCTTCAGCAGCGGCTCTCCGGAGCATGGCATCCCCCGGGGGTTCATCAGCGAGGCCCACATCCCCGAGGGGGGCGGGCCCTGGCTCTCGGCCAAACCACAGGCCGAGCAGCTCGGTGATTTCTTCTTCTGGAGCGCCTGGGTCTCGGTGGCCAACCGCCCGGGAGCCAACTACTCCTATACCAACAATTGGCCCTCCGATCCGACCGTTGGCAACGTCCCGACCCGCGACAGCCTGATTTGGAGCAACGTCAGCGTCGGGATTCTCCTGCTGGGGCTTGGGCTGATCCTCTTCCTTCACCGCTGGTGGAGCCTGGACGAGGACAAGCACCCGGAAAAATATCAAATCCCTAGGATCTCATCAATCGAGGTCTCGCCGAGCCAGCTTAAGACGGCTAAGTACTTTCTGGTCGTGGTCGGGCTGTTCCTGGTTCAGTCCCTGCTGGGAGCGCTGTCGGCCCACTACTTCGTTGAGAAGGGCTTCCTCGGACTCCCGACCCAAGACTGGATTCCCTTTAACATCGCCCGGACCTGGCACCTGCAGCTCGCCATCTTTTGGATCGCCACCGCCTGGCTGGGAACCGGATTGTTCATCGCCCCGATGGTGGGCGGGCGCGAGCCCAAAGCTCAGGGGCTGCTGGTCGACATCCTTTTCGGGGCGGTCGTGGCCGTGGCCGTGGGCAGCCTGATCGGGGAATGGCTCGGGATCAAGGGGTATCTGGGCAACCTCTGGTACTGGCTCGGCACCCAGGGTTGGGAGTACGTTGAGCTCGGCCGCCTGTGGCAAATCCTGCTGGTCATCGGGATGACCCTCTGGCTCTACATCGTCTGGCGGGCCCTGCGCGGGAAACTTGACCAGGAGACCGACCGCGGCAGCCTCTCCCACCTGCTCTTCTACGCCGCCATCAGCATCCCGGCCTTCTACCTCTTTGGCCTCTTTTACGACCCCTCGACCAACTGGACCGTGGCCGACTACTGGCGCTGGTTCGTGGTCCATATCTGGGTCGAGGGCATCTTCGAGTTCTTCGCCGTGGTGACGATCTCTTACTTGCTGGTCAGCATGGGGCTGGTCAAGGAGAAGGCCGCCACCCGGGCTGTCTATTTCACCCTGATCCTGGTCTTCGGCAGCGGGTTGATCGGAATCGGGCACCATTTCTACTGGATCGGGGCTTCAGCCTTCTGGCTGGCTATGGGCGCCACCTTCTCCGCCCTGGAGGTCGTTCCTCTGACCTTGCTGATCTCGCACGAGGCCCTGCACCAATACCGCCTGATGAAAAAGGCCGGCAACGCCTTCGAATATCGAATCCCGCTAATGTTCCTAATTTCGGTGGCCTTCTGGAATTTCTTCGGGGCCGGTGTCCTGGGCTTCATCACCAACATGCCGATCGTCAGCTATTACCAGCACGGCACCTACCTCACGCCGGCCCACGGGCACGGCGCGCTGATGGGCGTCTACGGGATGCTGGCCATTGGGCTGATGCTCTTTTCCCTGCGCACCATCGTTAAACCGGCTGCCTGGCCGGAGCGGCTCTTCGGGTACTCCTTCTGGCTGCTCAACCTCGGGCTGGTTCTGATGCTGGCACTCAACCTGATCCCGGTCGGCTTCGCCCAGCTCGCGGCCAGCTATGACCGCGGCTTTTGGTGGGCCCGCAGCCTGGATTTTATCAGCTCACCGCTGATCATCAACCTGACCTGGCTGCGGCTGGCCGGCGACCTGACCTTCATCGCCGGGGCTCTTATCCTGGCCTGGGCGGTGCTGAAGTCAGCCCTGAACCTGCGCCCGGCCGGGGTGACCGAGACCGACCCGGCCGCCGGGCGGGCCGGGGCCAAGGCGAAGCCGAGGACGGCCCAATGATCTACACCAGTGCTCTAACCTCTTAGAAGGTTTAGCCGTCCCGGCCGCAGAAAACCTCCCTGAAGTAATTGCAGGGAGGTTTTTGCTTTTGCCAATTGAATACACGCCCTGGCCAGCCGAACTCGCCGCCGCCTATCGCCGCCTGGGTTACTGGGAGGACAAAACCGTTCCTGAAGCCATCTATGAAACGGTGCGCCGCCACCCTGACGACCCGGCGCTGATCCATGATTCCCAGACCCTAACCTACGGGCAGCTCTGGAAACTCTCGGGGCGCCTGGCTCTCCACCTGGCCGGCTTGGGCTTCGGCCCCGGTCAAACGGTGGTGATGCAGCTCCCCAACACGCCCGAATTTGTTATCTCCTACCTGGCCCTGCTCCGGATCGGCGTCGTGCCGGTGATGGCCCTGCCCGCCCACCGGGAGACCGAAATCTCATACTTTCTGGCTCATGCCGGGGCGATCGGCTACCTTGTCCCATCCGAGCTGCGCGGCTTCAGCTACCTCGATCTGGCCGTCCAGGTAGCCGAGAAGGCGGGACGCCCGATCAAGATCCTGGCCAGCGGCCTCGGCTCCGGGGAGCACCCGGCCCTGCCCAATGGCACCTCGCTGATCTCTCTCGATTCCCTGATCCAGACCCCGGTGCCGGGGGAAGAGGCGGGTGAGGAGGTGCCTGACCCGCGCCTGGCCTCACTTCGCCCCGATCCATCCGATGTCGCCCTGATGCTGCTCTCGGGCGGGACGACCGCCCTGCCGAAATTGATCGCCCGCACTCATAATGATTACGTTTATAACGCCCGCGGCAGCGCCCCGATCTGTGGGGTAGATGCCAAAACCGTCTTTCTGGCCGTCCTGCCCCTGGCCCACAACTTTACCCTGGCCTCCCCCGGCATCCAATCGGTCCTGCTGGAGGGTGGCAAGGTGGTTCTGACCACCGCCAACGACCCGGAAACCGTCTTCGACCTGATTGAGCGCCACCGGATCACCCACATTTCGGCCGTCACCCCTCTGATCGCCCGCTGGCTGGCCAGCCCGAGCCTAACCGGGCGGGATTTTTCCTCACTCAAGGTGATTCAGAACGGTGGAGCCCGCCTGGCCCCCGAACTGCGGGCCCGGCTCAAAGCCGCTTTCGGCTGCCAGTTCCAGGAGGTCTACGGAATGAGCGAGGGCCTGCTGAACTACACCTGGCTCGACGACCCCGAGGAGCTGATCCTGAACAGCTCCGGCCGCCCGATGTCGCCGCACGACGAGGTCAGGGTGGTCGACGAGGAAGGCAATGACGTCCCCACCGGCCAAATGGGCGAGCTCTGGACCCGGGGTCCATACACCATCCGCGGGTACTATAAGGTTCCCGAACACAACGCCAAGGCCTTCTCCCCAGACGGCTTCTACAAGAGCGGTGACCTGGTGACGATGGACGCCCAGGGCAACCTTTGTGTCGTTGGCCGGCGCAAGGACTTCATCAACCGCGGCGGGGAGAAGATCAGCGCCGAGGAGGTCGAGTCCTTGGTCCTCAAGCACCCGGCCGTCGCCAACGCCGCCGCCGTCCCGATGCCCGATCCGGAGCTTGGTGAGCGCACCTGCCTCTATGTAATGCCAAGGGAGGGCCATAGTTTGACCCTCCCCGAAATCTGTTCTTTCCTGCTGCAACAAGGTATTGCGAAATTCAAGCTTCCCGAACGACTTGAGGTCTTGCCGCAATTCCCCCTGAGCCCGGCCGGAAAGATTCTCAAGCGGGCCCTTCAAGATGAGATCGAGGCCAAGGTTAAAGCCGGGCGGGCGGGGTAAGGGCAACGAAGGTGATCGTAAATTTCGCCCCCTGGCCGGGTGGACTCTCGACCGTGATCCGGCCCGCTTGGGCCTCGACCAGGTGCTTAGCAATGGCCAGCCCGAGCCCGCTTCCCCCGG
Organism: Bacillota bacterium; assembly: GCA_041695105.1. GTDB lineage: Bacteria > Bacillota > Sulfobacillia > JAMDAP01 > JAJYMS01 > JBGFRN01. Next base: position 12,350 of record JBGFRN010000342.1, read on the forward strand.
TCTTGCGGCTGCGGGCCGGGTCGACCCGGTAAAAGCGCTCGAAGATCCGCTCCAACGCTTCCCGGGGGATGCCCGAGCCAGTGTCTTCTACAGTGATCTCGGCCCAATTCCGCTCCCGCCGGGCCGCCAGCCTGACGCTTCCACCGGCCGGGGTGTGCTTCAGGGCGTTGTCCAAAAGGTTAAGGAAAACTTGCTCCAGCCGGTCCGAGTCGGCCTCGACCCAGATCCCGGATTGGCTCTCCAGGCCGAGGGCGATCCCCATTTTTTCGGCCTGGGGCCGGACCTTGGACAGAACCTGGGCCAGAAACGGCCCGATCTCCAGCCGGGCCAGCCGCATCTCGAGTGCCCCTGATTCCAGTTTCGACAATTGCAATAGATCTTCGATCAGCCGGGCCAGCCGCCCGGCTTCCTTATCGACGATAGCCAGGAACTCCAGGGCCTGAGGCTTATCCTCCAGGCCGTCCTCGAGCAGGGTCTCGGCGAAGCCTTTAATTGAGGTGACCGGAGTCCGCAGTTCGTGCGACACCGAAGCCACCAGTTCGGCCCTGACCTTCTCCAGGCGCCTCACCTCGGTCAGGTCGTCAACCACGAGCAGCAGGCCGCCAGACTCTCTGACCGGGATGATCTGGACCTTCAAACGGTGGTCGTGCGGGCCGGCCTGGTGCCGATCACCGCTCTGGTGCAGGACGAACTCGCGGGTCTCAGGGTTTCCCGACGATCTGACTCGCTCGATCAGGTCGCTCAGCTCGTAGTTCTGGAGAACCTCCCAGTGACTTCGCCCGGGGGGGACGGCGATGTCTAGCAGCTCGGAAAAAGCCGGATTGGACCACCGCAGGGTCCCTTGCGGCCCGAGGAAGGCCACCCCGGCTCGCAGGCTGCCCAGGATCGCCTCCAGAAGCTCTTTCTCACCCTTGAGTTCACCCATCGTGGCCTCGATCGTCTCGGCCATCCGGTTAACGGCCGAACCAAGCTGCCCGGTCTCGTCGTCCTGCCGGGGGAAGACCCGGCGGGAATAATCGCCTTCCCCGATCCGGTTGGCCACCCAGGTGACCTCCCGGATTGGGTCGGTGAAGTTACCGGCCAGCCTCAGGCTAATCAAAACGGCCAGCAACCCGGCCCCGGCCATGGTCAGGGCCAGGGTCTTCCAGAGCCCGAATAGGCTGGCCTCGACCTCGCGGAGCGGCCGGCTGAAGCGGATCACCCCCGCCACCCGGGCCCCAGGCGATTCGGTTACCGGACTGGCGACGTAAAGCGTTTCCAGGCCGGTGGTCCGGCTCAAACGTGAGGCCGATCCGGTCCGGCCGGCTAAGGCCTCGGCCACCTCCGGGCGGTCGCTGTGGTTCTCCATTTCGGCAGCCGGGCGGTCGGAATCAGCCAGAACGCGGCCTGATGTATCGATCAGCGTAACCCGGGATCCGCTGGCCGCCTTAAGCCGGCTAACCAGTTCCTGAGCCGCAGGCGAGCCTTCGTCCCGCCCAACCGTCCCATCGATGACGATAGCCCTCCCGACCGTCCCGGCGGCTAGCAGGGCCTGCGAGGTCAGTTGGCCTCTCATCCCGTCGATCTCGTGGGCCCTCAGCCCAAAAGTCAAGTAAAGCCCGGGCAGCGCCAGGGCCAGCAGCACCAGACCCAGGTAGGTCAGCAGGAGATTGTCCTTGAGGCTTCTGGTCACGAAGGGGCTCCGGGGCGCGCCTCGCCTGCGTCCCGGAGGCGGTAACCAACGCCACGGACGGTCTGAATCAGACGCGGCTCGGCCGGATTATCCTCGATCTTTTCGCGCAGGTGACGGATATGGACATCGACCGTACGGGTGTCCCCAAAGTAGTCCCCGCCCCAGACCCGCTCCAGAATGAGTTCGCGGCTCAGGGCTCGTCCCGGGCGCTCGGCCAGGTAAGACAGCAGCTCAAACTCCTTGGGGGTTAGTTCGACTGGTTCATCTTCCCGGAACACCTGATGACGATCCAGATCGATCACCAGTCGCCCGAGCCGCCTCCGGCGCCCCAGAGCGGTCTCGGTCGCTTCACTCTCGCCTGAGTTCCGGCGCAGGACGACCTTGACCCGTGCCACCAACTCGCGGGGGCTGAAGGGCTTGGTAACGTAGTCTTCGGCCCCCAGCTCCAGGCCGACGATCCGGTCGACCTCCTCCCCCTTAGCGGTGAGAAAAATGACCGGAACCGGACGCTCGCGCTGCAAGAGCCTGAAAACCTCAAAACCATCCAGGTCAGGAAGCATCACGTCCAACACCACCGCGTCGGGGCGCTCGCGACGGGCGGCCTCCAAGGCGGCCAGCCCGTCGGAAGCGGTGGCAACCTCGAAACCGGCTCGCAATAGGCTATGATTCAGCAAGGTCAGTATCGATTCCTCGTCATCGACCACCAGGATTTTGCGGGGCAACCGCTCACCTCCTCGCCCAGGCCTCGATGCTAATGGCTAGTCGTTCAGGTCCTCGCGACGGCCGGTGACCATGTAGATGATCCACTCGCCCAGGTTGGTGGCGTGATCGCCGATCCGCTCCAGCGCCGCCGCCACAAAGAGCAGGCTGGTCGCCTGCTTGACCGTCCTGGGGTCTTCCATCATGTAAACCAGCAGCTCGCGAAAGACCTGGCCATAGAGGTGGTCAACATCATGGTCCTGCTCGATCATGCTCCGGGCCAGATCAACATCGCGGTTGACGTAGGCCGTGAGGGCATCTCGGGTCATCTTCATGGCCAGCTCGGTCATCCGGGGGATATCGACCAGCGGCTTGATCAGGGGCTCGCCTCCGAGGCGGACTACCGTCTTGGCGATGTCGACGGCATAGTCGGCCATCCGCTCCAGATCGGTAGTGATCTTCATGGCCGTCCCGATAACCCGCAGGTCGCCGGCCATCGGCTGCTGCAGGGCCAGGAGTCTGAAGCATCGCGCTTCGATCTCGAGCATTAGTCTATCCACCGTGTCGTCGCCATCGATCACCTGCTGAGCCTTCTGCGGGTCGCGCTGGGCCAGGGCCTGGACGGCCTGAAAGATGGTGTGCTCCACCAGTGTTCCCATACGGATCAGTTCCTGTTGGAGAACCTCCAGTTCTTCGTGAAAAAGCTGCCTAGTCATCTTAGACCTCCCACCTCCCCGGCCTAGCCGAAGCGGCCGGTGATATAATCTTCTGTTCTCTTGTCTTTAGGCAAGGTGAAAATCTGGTCAGTTTCCCCAAATTCAACTAATTCCCCATTTAACAAGAAGGCCGTATAGTCCGCCACCCGGGCCGCCTGCTGCATGTTATGAGTCACGATTACGACAGTATAACGTCCTTTAAGGTTGCGAATCAAATCTTCGATCCTCAGAGTGGCCGCCGGGTCAAGGGCCGAACACGGCTCATCCATCAGCAAGATGTCCGGTTCGACCGCCAGGGCGCGAGAGATACACAACCGCTGCTGCTGCCCCCCTGACAAGCTGATTCCGGGCGAGTTGAGGCGATCCTTGACTTCATCCCAAAGGGCGGCCATTTTTAGGCTGCGCTCGACCGACTCCTTGATCTCGCGCTGCGTGTAACCGTTCAGCCGCAAGCCTGAGGCGACATTCCCGAATATGGAAAGACCGGGAAAGGGATTAGGTTTTTGAAAAACCATCCCGACCGAGTGCCTGATCTCGACTGGATCTATCTGAGAGTCGTAGATGTTCTGGTTGTCCAGAAAGACCTCGCCTTGGACCCGGGCCCCATGAACCACCTCATGTAGGCGGTTCAGGCAGCGAACCAGGGTTGATTTCCCGCAGCCGGACGGACCGATTATCGCCGTCACCTTGCCCGGCTGAAAGGACATTGAAACTCCTCTTAAAATATGGGCCTTGCCATAATATGCGTGCAGGTCTTTAACCATTAAACTTTTTCCCATAAACAACACCTCACCGTCGGGCAACGTAGATTCGGGCCACCAGGCTGGAGATCAGAACCAGACCAATCAGCACCACTGCCCCCGCCCAGGCCTGATTATGCCAGTCTTCATAGGGCGAAATAGCGTAAGAGAAAATCTGCAGCGGGAGGACGGCGATGTTTTGGTTCAGGCTTTCGGGCCAAAAACGGCTTCCAAAAGCGGTGAATATCAAGGGCGCGGTTTCTCCAGCCGCCCGGGCCATAGCCAGGACGATTCCAGTAACGATGCCGGGAGCGGCCCCGCGAACCGCCACGTCGAGAATCGCCCGCCAGCGCGGCATGCCTAAGGCCAGGGCCGCCTCCCGGAGAGTGTCCGGTACCATCAGCAGCACTTCCTCGGTAGTTCGAGTGATGGTTGGAATCATCAAGATAGCCAAAGCCAGGGCGCCCGCCCAGGCCGAAAATTGCTTGAAGGGCAACACGACAAGGGAAAAAACCATCACACCGACCACGATTGACGGGACGCCGCTCATGACATCGGCCGAAAATCTGATCAGCGAGGCCGGTAGGCTTCCCCGCCCATACTCGGCCAGGTAGATCCCGGCCAAAAGACCAATCGGAGCCGAAATCGCCGTGGCCAGGAAAACCAAAATCAGAGTGCCGAGGATAGCGTTGCCCATGCCACCGCCGGCCTCACCCACCGGCTTAGGCAGGTTAAAGAAAAAATCGAGGCTGATGACCGGAAGACCTTTGAGGCCGACAAAAACCAGGATACTGAACAAGGGGATGATCGCCACCGTTGTGCAGGCAAGCATCAGGCCCCGCATTGTTGTGTCAACCAGGCGGCGAGCGCGGTAATTGCTAGCCATTATGAAACCCTCGCCCCCACTTGACGTTCGACCGACCAGATTAACAGCCTGGCCAGGATGTTCATCAGGAGAGTCACCCCGAACAGCAACAGGGCGATTTCCATCATGGCCGACAGGTGAAGGCTGGTAACGGCCTCTAAAAATTCGTTGGCCAGCACGCTCGACATCGAATAGCCGGCGGCGAAGAGCGAAGTCTTGATCTCGGGGCGGTTTCCGATCAGCATGGTCACCGCCATCGTTTCGCCTAGGGCACGGCCGAAAGCCAGCATCACGGCACCCAGAATCCCAGACCTGGCCGGCGGCAGGACGGCCAGCCGGATCATCTCCCATCGAGTGGCCCCCAGAGCCAGGGCCGCCTCACGCTGGTGATCCGGCACCGCCCTCAGCACCTCGCGGGAGACCGCGGTAATCGTAGGCAAAACCATAATCGCCAGGATCAGCCCAGCGGCCAAGAATCCTACACCCAAGGCCGGACCTTGAAAAAGCGGCAGAAAGCCAAAGTAATCGCTCAGCCAGGGCTGAACAACCCTTCTGAGCCAGGGTGCCAGGACAAAGATTCCCCACATCCCATAGACAATGCTCGGAATCGCCGCCAGGAGCTCAATCATAAAACTGACCGGTGCCCGGAGCCAAACCGGAGCCAATTCAGAAAGAAAAATTCCAACGCCTAGCCCGATTGGACCGGCCACCAAGATAGCCAGGACCGAAGTTACGAGGGTGCCGTAGATAAAGGGCAGCGCCCCAAACTGATCCGCCAACGGGTTCCATTCCCGGCCGGTGATGAAAGACAGCCCAAAATGGGATATCGACTCCCGCGACTTCTCGCCCACGGTTGCCGCCATCTGGGCCAAAATAAGCACAGTTAGCAAGGCGAAGGCGAGGACGATTAATCGAAACCAATTGTCGCTGGCGCGACTGAGGATCCAAGGCCGGGTAGCCCGTTTCTTTTCCACCACTCTTGAATTAACCCCTTACCCTTGTTGTCGGTGAAGATTGCCCAGGCACAGGAAGAAGCAGACGAAAAGACGCCAAGCGAGGGAGCCGGATAACCGGCACCCTCGCGAAAGTATGTCCACGGACGGCAACGGATGGCTGTTACTTAAGAACAGAGGCTGTTACTTCAGGATCGGAGCACCCTGGAAGGTGATGGCCTTGAGTTTGTTCTCAGCCAGCTTGACCACTTCCGGCGGGAGCGGGGAGTAGAGCAGTTCCTTGGCCATTTTATCACCATCGTGGATGGCCCACCACAGGAAGTTGACCAGAGCTTCGCCCTTCGCCTTATCGGTCTGTTCTTT
>JBGFRN010000180.1:0-18348 GCA_041695105.1 Bacillota bacterium
GCCCGCAGTTCTACTTCCGGACGACCGACGTGACCGGCAACGTCAAGCTGCCGGAGGGCGTGGAGATGGTGATGCCGGGCGACAACATCCGGGTGGACATCGATTTGATCACCCCGATTGCCATTGAGGAGGGCCTGCGCTTCGCCATTCGCGAGGGCGGCCGCACCGTCGGGGCCGGCGTCGTCACCGCCATTAGCCAATAGAGGAGGTTACACCGTGCCTGGACAGAAGATCCGGATCCGGCTGCGGGCCTTTGACCATAAGCTGCTGGACCAGTCGGCGGAAAAGATTGTCGACACCGCCAAGCGGACCGGCGCCTCGGTCTCCGGTCCGGTCCCGCTCCCGACCGAGAAGAGCATCTACACCATCCTGACTGCCCCCAACGGCGAGAAAGACATTCGCGAGCAGTTTGAGATGCGGACCCATAAGCGGTTGATCGATATCCTGGAGCCAACCTCTAAGACGGTCGACGCGCTGATGAAGATGGATCTTCCGGCCGGCGTCGATATTGAGATTAAGCTATAGAATATTGTCCATCAGGATCCTGGGGCCGGTCTCGCCTCAGGTAGGACTCGCCCGAGGCCGTGGACACGGTGCCGGGCACGGTCCTGAGACATGACCGGCTACTTCGGAGGTGCAAGACTGTGAAGAAAGGTATCTTGGGCCGTAAGGTCGGTATGACCCAGGTCTTTGACGACGCGGGAAGGTTCATCCCGGTCACCGTAGTCGAAGCCGGGCCCTGCGTTGTTGTTCAGAAGAAGACCGTCGAGAGCGACGGCTACAACGCCATCCAGATCGGTTTTTCCCAGATCAAAGAGAAAAAGGTCAATCAGGCGCTCAAGGGGCATTTCACCCGGGCTGGCGTTAAGCCGGTCAGGGTGCTCGGCGAGCTGCGTCTTGACAGCGTTGACGGGTTCGAGGTTGGTCAAGAGATCAAAGCCGACCTCTTCGCCAACGGCGAGCTGGTCGACGTTGTCGGAACTTCCCGTGGCAAGGGCTTCGCCGGTACCATTAAGCGTCACGGCTTCAACCGCGGCCCGGCGACCCACGGTTCGAAGTATCACCGCCGGGTTGGTTCGCTAGCCCCGCGTATTTCGGGCGGCGGCGGCAAGGTCTTCAAGGGCCGCCTGATGCCGGGCCGGATGGGGGGCGCGCGCGTCACCATTCAGGGCCTGCGGGTCGTCCGGGTTGACGCCGATCGTAACCTGATCCTGATTCGCGGCGCGGTGCCGGGGGCCGAAGGCGCCACTGTTACAATCAAGGATTCAGTCAAGGCCCGCTAAGCGCAGCGCCCGAGGAAGGAGGAATTATCGTGCCTAAAGTGGCCCTCTATAATATCGAAGGCAATACCCTGGGGGAGATTGAACTGGCGGACGCCGTCTTCGGCGTCGAGGTCAACCAGTCGCTGCTCCACGATGCCGTGGTTCGTTATCTGGCTAACCAGCGCCAGGGAACCTCCGACACCAAGACCCGAGCCGAGGTTTCGGGCGGCGGCCGCAAGCCGTGGCGCCAGAAGGGTACCGGCCGGGCCCGCCAGGGCAGCATCCGCGCTCCCCAGTGGCGGCACGGGGGTGTCGTCTTTGGACCGGCTCCCCGCGACTTTCGGGTGGAGATGCCCAGAAAGGCCCGTCAGTCGGCCCTTCGTTCGGCCCTGACCTCCAAGGTCAGCGCCGGAGATTTGGTCGTGGTGGACGCTTTCAACATCGACGCCCCGAAAACCAAAGAGATCGTCCGGATCCTCGGAAACCTGAAGGCCGAAAACAAAGCCCTGATCGTCACCGAGGTCAATAGCCCCAATGTCTACAAGTCGGCTCGGAATCTCCCTGGGGTTAAGACCTCTGAGGCCTCGGCCGTCAACGTCTATGACGTCCTAAACGCCGGTAAGCTGGTCATTACCCAGGCGGCCGTCAAGAGCCTTGAGGAGGTGCTGGCATGAAGGCCAACCCCCGCGATATTATCAGGCGCCCGGTCGTGACCGAACGCAGCATGAACGAGATGGCTGAGAGCAAGTACACCTTCGAGGTGGCCCTCGGCGCCAACAAGACCCATATCAAGCAGGCCATTGAGGACATTTTTAAGGTCAAGGTCGCCAGCGTTAATACGATGAGAATGCACGGCAAGACCCGGCGCCAGGGCCGCACCCAGGGGCGCTTGCCCGACTGGAAGAAGGCCATCGTCACTCTGGAAGAGGGCCAGAAGATCGCCTTCTTCGAGGGCATGTCCACCTAGGGAGGTATTGAGATGCCGGTTAAGAAATTCAAGCCGACCTCGCCCGGACGGCGGCAGATGACCGTCTCGACCTTTGAAGAGGTCACCGCTGAGCGCCCGGAAAAGAGCCTGACCGAGCGGCTGGTCAAAAAGGCTGGCCGTAACTCCTACGGCCGGATCACCACCCGTCATCAGGGCGGCGGGCACAAGCAACTGTACCGGATGATCGATTTTAAGCGCGTTAAGGATAGCGTTCCGGCCAGGGTTGCCACCATCGAGTATGACCCAAACCGCTCGGCCCGGATTGCCCTGCTCTTCTATAAGGATGGCGAGAAGCGCTACATCCTGGCACCGCTTGGGCTCAAGGTAGGCGACACTGTGGTTTCCGGTCCTGAGGCCGACATCAAACCGGGCAACGCCCTGCCGCTCCGTAATATCCCGGTCGGTACCGTGGTACACGCGGTCGAACTCAAGCCGAGGAAGGGTGCCCAAATGGCCCGGACCGCCGGCTCGGCCGCTCAGATCATGGCCAAGGAAGGCGACTTCGCCCTCCTGAGGCTTCCCTCGGGCGAGCAGCGCAAGGTGCCGATCGACTGCCGGGCGACCGTCGGTCAGGTCGGAAACGTCGAGCACGAGAACGTTTCGATCGGCAAGGCCGGCCGCTCCCGCTGGAAGGGCAAGCGCCCGACCGTTCGCGGTGTCGTGATGAATCCGGTCGACCACCCACACGGTGGCGGTGAAGGCAAATCTCCCATCGGTCGGAAGTCCCCGGTTACCCCCTGGGGCAAGCCGACCCTGGGCTACAAGACCCGCAAGAAGGGTCTGCCCTCCGACCAGTATATCGTCAAGCGCCGCAACGCTAAGTAGGTCGAAAGGAGCCTGAGCAGACCATGGGTCGTTCGCTGAAAAAGGGGCCGTTCGTTCAGGAGGCCCTGTTTAAAAGGATTACGGCCATGAACGAGAAGAACGAGAAGCGGGTCATTAAGACCTGGTCCCGCGCCTCGACTGTCTTCCCCGAGTTCGTCGGCCACACAGTCGCTGTTTATGACGGGCGCAAGCACGTTCCGGTTTACATTACCGAAGAGATGGTCGGACACAAGCTCGGGGAATTCGCCCCATCGCGGACCTTCCGCGGCCACGGCGGCCACACCGAGCGCTCGACCTCCCTGAAATGAGAGGAGGGGTTCAGAATGGAAGCTAAAGCCGTGGCCAGGCATATCCTGATCGCTCCTCGGAAGGTCCGGATTGTCATGGATTTGATCCGGGGCAAGGCCGTTGACGAGGCCATGACCATTCTGAGGTTCACTCCCAAGCGGGCCTCAAAGGTGATCGAAAAAGTCCTCAGCTCGGCTGTCGCCAACGCCGAGCACAACCTCGACCTTTCACGCGACAGCCTGGTGGTTGCCCAGGCCTTCGTCGATCAGGGCCCAACCTTAAAAAGAATGCAGCCGCGCCAGCGCGGGCAGGGGTTCCCGATCTTAAAGCGCTCCAGCCACATCACGGTCGTGGTCGGGGAAAAGGAGGCCAAGTAGCCGATGGGTCAAAAGGTTCATCCCAAGGGCCTGCGTATCGGAATCGCCCGGGGCTGGGACGCTCAGTGGTACGCCCGTAAAGGGGAGTTCGTCAACCTCCTCCATCAGGATATCAAACTGCGCGACCGCCTGAAGAAGAAACTTTACAACTCCGGGGTCTCCAGGATTGAAATCGAGCGGGCCGCCAATCGCATTAAAGTAACCCTGCACACCGCCAAACCGGGAATGATTATCGGCCGGGGTGGGGCTGGCGTCGAGGAACTGCGCAAGGATGTCGAGGCCTTTACCGGCAAGCAGGCTAACATCAATATTGTTGAGATTAAGCTTCCGGAGATCGACGCCGCCTTGGTGGCAGAAAGCATTGCCCAGCAGCTTGAAAAGCGCATTTCCTTTCGCCGGGCAATGAAGCAAGCGGTTACCCGGGCCATGCGGCTCGGGGCCAGGGGCATCCGCGTCATGATCTCAGGGCGGATCGGGGGCGCTGAAATCGCCCGTCGCGAGCGCGACGCCGAGGGCACGGTCCCGCTCCATACCCTGCGGGCCGACATCGACTACGGCACTGCTGAAGCCAACACCACCTTCGGTAAGATCGGGGTCAAGACCTGGATCTACCGCAGCGAGAATCCCGGCCAGCGGCCCCACGGCGACCGTCCGAGAGGCGATCGCCGCGATCGCCGCGACGGCGAGCGCCCCGGAAGGAGGACTCCACCGAATGCTCCAACCAAAAAGAGTTAAGCACCGTCGCGTGCACCGCGGCCGGATGACCGGGCGCGACTTACGCGGTAGTACGGTCGCCTTCGGCGAGTTCGGCCTCCAGGCCCTTGAGCCTGCCTGGATTACCGACCGCCAGATCGAAGCCGCCCGCGTCGCCCTTACCCGTTACATCAAGAGGGGCGGCAAGGTTTGGATCAAGATCTTCCCCGATAAGCCAGTGACCAAAAAGCCAGCCGAAACCCGTATGGGTTCGGGCAAGGGTGCCCCGGAATTCTGGGTGGCGGTCGTCCGTCCCGGGCGCGTGCTCTTTGAGGTGGCCGGGGTGCCCGAGGATCTCGCCCGGGAGGCCATGCGCCTGGCAGCCCACAAGCTGCCGATCAAGACCAAGTTTGTGGCCCGTGAAGCGGCCGCCCAAGCCGGTGGTGAAGTCCATGAAAGCTAAGGATATTCGCAACCTCAGCAACGATGAGCTTATTAACAAGCTTGACCAGCTCAAGGACGAACTCTTCAACCTGAGATTTCAACTGGCCACCGGGCAGCTTGAGAACCAGGCCCGCATCCGTGACGTCCGCCACTCGATCGCTCAGGTCAAGACCGTTCAGCGGGAGAGAGAACTGGGCATCCGGGCCGGAGCCTAAATAGAGGGGTGTGAACGTGGAAGAACGCGCTCAGCGCAAGACCCGGATCGGCCGGGTCGTCAGCGATAAGATGGAGAAGACTGTAATTGTGGCCGTCGAAAGCCTGGTGACTCACCCACTCTACGGGCGCCGGATTAAGCAAACCAAACGGCTCAAGGCCCATGACGAGGGTAATGAGGCCCACCTGGGTGACAAGGTCAAGGTCATGGAGACCCGGCCCCTATCAAAGGAAAAGCGGTGGCGGGTCGTCGAGATCCTTGAGAAAGCGAAATAGGGAGGAAATCCGAACATGATTCAGGCGCAGACTCGCCTGAACGTTGCCGATAATACTGGCGCCAAGGAACTGATGTGCATTCAGGTGCTGGGCGGCCACTATCGCAAATCAGGCAACATCGGCGATATCATTGTAGCCTCGGTCAAGGAGGCAACGCCCGGGGGCGTGGTCAAGAAAGGCGATGTGGTCAAGGCCGTCATCGTTCGCTCCAAGAGGGGCCTTAGCCGTGAGGATGGCTCCCACATCAAGTTTGACGAGAACGCCGCCGTAGTCCTCAAAGACGAAAAGGAACCCAAAGGCACCCGTATCTTCGGGCCCGTGGCGAGGGAGCTTCGTGATAGAGAATTCATGAAGATCATCTCGCTGGCGCCCGAGGTTCTGTAAGGGCCGGAGGAGGCACAGATGAACAATAAGGTGCACGTTAGAAAAGGCGATACCGTTGTGGTTATCGCTGGCAAGGATAAGGGCAAGAAGGGCAAGGTTCTCTCAGTGGTTCCCGACAAGAACCGTGTCATGGTTGAAGGCGTCAGCATCATGACTAAACACCGTAAGCCCAATCAAAAGGTGATGCAGGGCGGTTTGGTCAAGCAGGAGGCTCTGATCTCGGCCAGCAACGTCCAGTTGATTTGCCCTCGTTGCGGCCAGCCCACTCGAACCGGTGCCACTGAGCTGGCCGGAGGGCAGCGGGTCCGGAACTGCGGCAAGTGCGAGGAAGTCATTGACAAATAGAGGTTCCCAGGAAAGGAGGACGAGTAGTGGCCAGGCTAAAAGAAAAATACCTTTCTGATGCCGTTCCGGCTCTGCGAAAGCAATTCAACTATAGTAACGTGATGCAGGCCCCGCGGCTGGAGAAAGTGATTGTCAATATGGGCGTCGGCGAGGCCATCCAGAACAGCAAGGCCATCGATGCCGCCGTTTCAGATCTGGCTTCGATCACCGGTCAGAAACCGGTGGTCACCCGGGCCAAGAAGTCGATCTCGAACTTCAAACTCCGGGCCGGAATGCCGATTGGGGTCAAGGTAACCCTACGGGGCAGCCGGATGTATGACTTTCTCGATCGACTGATCAACGTTGCCCTGCCCCGCGTCCGTGACTTCCGGGGAGTGCCGGGCAAGTCCTTCGACGGGCGCGGGAACTATGCCCTCGGCCTGAAGGAGCAGTTGATCTTCCCGGAGATCGAGTACGATAAGGTAGATAAAACCAGGGGCATGGACGTCATCATTGTGACGACTGCCCAGACCGACGAAGAGGCCAAGCAACTGCTGAAAAGCCTTGGAATGCCGTTTAAGGAATAGCAAGGAGGGCGCTCAATGGCCAAGACCTCTATGATTATTAAGGCCAACCGCGAACCGAAGTTTAAGGTTCGCAAGTATAACCGCTGCAAGATTTGCGGCCGCCCAAGGGCCTACCTCCGGGCGTTCGGTATGTGCCGTCTGTGTTTCCGGCAGAGAGCCCACCGGGGAGAGATTCCTGGCGTCAAGAAGGCCAGTTGGTAGGCCGAAAGGAGGAATCGAACCGTGGCAGTTACTGATCCGATCGCGGATATGCTGACCAGGATCCGGAATGCCAACACGGTCAACCACGACCGGGTTGATATTCCGGGCTCAAAGATCAAAAAGGCTATTGCCCAGATCCTTAAGGATGAGGGTTACATTCGCGAGTTTGAGTGGGTTTCCAACGAACACCAGGGTCTGATCCGGGTTTACATCAAGTACGGCCCCCAAAAGGCCAAGGTCATCAGCGGCCTTCGCCGGATTTCGAAGCCCGGCCTGCGGGTTTACGCCGGCAAGGATGAGGTCCCGCGTGTCCTTGGGGGACTTGGCGTGGCGATCCTCTCTACCTCCAAGGGAATCATGACCGACCGGCAGGCTCGCACCGAGGGCGTCGGCGGCGAGGTTCTCTGCTACATCTGGTAATTTCGGAGGCGACGACATGTCACGTATTGGTAAGAAGCCGGTCGCCATTCCTATGGGAGTGACCGTGACCCTAGACGGGAGCCTGATTACCGTTAAAGGGCCCAAGGGCCAGCTCGAACGGAATCTGCACCGTGATATCAAGGTCTCCGTCAATGAGAGCGAGGTCGTCGTCGAGCGGCCGTCCGACGAGCGGGATCACCGCTCCCTGCACGGTCTGACCCGGACCCTGATCTCAAACATGGTACAGGGTGTCACCGACGGCTACCAGAAGTCCCTGGAGCTGGCCGGCACGGGCTACCGCGCCTCCAGGTCAGGAAAGAAGCTGGTTCTCACGGTCGGTTTCTCCCATCCGGTGGAATTGGATCCCCCGGCTGGGGTCGAAGTCGAGGTGCCGGCACCGGGGTCGGTTATTGTCAAAGGAATCGACAAGGAAGCCGTGGGAGCTTTTTCGGCCAACGTCCGCGATGTACGCCCCCCGGAGCCTTACCTGGGTAAGGGCATTCGCTATGCCGGCGAGAAAGTCCGTCGCAAGGTCGGCAAGACTGGCAAGAAGTAGGGCAAGGAGTGAGGCCTTATGCTTAACAAGACCGATAAAAACGCTGTACGCCAGGTTCGCCACCGTCGTGTCCGGGCCAAGATCTCCGGCACGACCGGCCGCCCGCGCCTGAACGTCTACCGCAGTAGCAACCACATTTACGCCCAGATCATTGAGGATAGCACCGGCCGGACCCTGGTCAGCGCCTCGACTCTTGACCCCGAAATCAAGGGCAAGCTCGCCAACGGCGGCAACCTGGAAGCCGCCAAGGCCGTAGGGTCATTAGTTGGCAAGCGTGCCCAGGAACAGGGACTCAAGTCGGTAGTTTTTGACCGCGGCGGCTACCTATATCATGGGCGTATCGCCGCCCTGGCCGAGGCGGCCCGTGAAGCCGGTCTGGAATTTTAGGTTCTCCAGCAAGGAGGGAGATTGTGCCCCGTATCAATACTAGCCAGATTGAGTTTAAAGAAAAGGTCGTTTCCATCAACCGGGTGGCCAAGGTAGTAAAGGGCGGGCGTCGCTTCAGCTTTAGCGCCTTAGTCGTCATCGGGGACGGGGAGGGTTTCGTCGGTGCCGGCCTGGGCAAGGCCGCCGAGATCCCCGAAGCCATTCGCAAGGGCATTGAGGACGCCAAAAAGAATCTGGTCAAGGTTCCGATGGTTCACACCACCATTCCCCACCAGGTGATCGGCGAGTTTGGTGCCGGTGAGGTCCTCCTTAAGCCGGCCTCTCCCGGTACTGGCGTAATCGCTGGCGGGCCGGTTCGTGCCGTCCTCGAGGCCGCCGGGGTCCGCGACATCTTGACCAAATCCCTGGGTTCTTCCAATGCCAACAACCAGGTATACGCTACCATGGCCGGACTGAGGCAGCTTAAGAGCGCCGAGGAAGTGGCTAAGCTCCGCGGCAAGACCGTCGAGCAGATCCGGGGGTAGGAGGTATAACATGAAACTCCATGAGTTGGGGCCGGCCCCAGGCGCCAAGCGGGAACCCCGCCGCGTCGGCCGCGGGATCGGTTCTGGTTTAGGCAAAACGTCCGGAAAGGGCCACAAGGGCCAAAACGCTCGGGCTGGCGGGGGAGTCCGCCCCGGTTTCGAAGGCGGCCAGATGCCCTTGCAGCGCCGGATTCCCAAACGCGGTTTCAACAACACCGCCTTCAGAGCCAAGTTTGACGTAATTGACCTCGATGTTCTTAACCGTTTTGATGAAGGGACCGAGGTTACACCTGAGGTTCTTTACGCCCACCGGTTGGCCAATCCCAACCGCGATGGCGTCAAGGTGCTGGGCAGCGGGGAGCTGACCAAGAAACTGGTTGTCAGAGCACATCGCTTCTCCAAGCCGGCAGAGGAGAAAATCACCGCCCTGGGCGGAAGGGCCGAGGTGATCTAGTTGATCGAGTCGATCCGGAATGCTTTTCGGATCCCCGACCTCAAAAGGCGCATTTTGTTCACGCTGATGATCTTTCTCGTGTTTCGGATCGGGGTTCACGTCCCGGTCCCCGGCGTCGACAACACGGTGATCGCCCGCTTTATTCAAGAGGGAACTATCTTTGGCCTGATCGATCTTTTCTCAGGTGGAGCCCTGAAGAACTTTTCGATCTTTGCCATGAGCATCACGCCCTACATTAACGCCTCGATCATTATGCAGCTCCTGACAATCGTCATCCCCAAGCTCGAGCGGCTGGCCAAGGAAGGCGAGGAAGGTCGCAAGAAGATCACCCAGTACACCCGCTACGGTACAATTGTGCTGGCCCTGATCCAGGCGATCGGCACCTCCATCGGCCTGCGGGCCGCAATCATCAACTTCGACCAAAACCCGTTTCTATACGTGATGGTCATTGCCGTTACCCTGACGGCCGGAACCGCCTTTTTGATGTGGCTTGGTGAACAGATTACCGATAAGGGGATCGGCAACGGCATCTCGTTGATCATCTTTGCCGGTATTGTTGCTGGCCTGCCCGACGGCTTGGTACAGCTCTGGCAGTATCTGAGAGCCGGTACGGTTAACATCCTGAGCGTGGCCCTGCTCGTTGCCATTGCCGCGTTGGTGATTGTGGCGATCGTATATATGCATGAGGGGCAGCGCCGGATTCCGGTTCAATACGCCAAGCGGGTGGTCGGACGCCGGGTCTACGGCGGTCAGAGCACGCACCTGCCAATGCGGATCAACTCCGCCGGCGTGATTCCGGTCATTTTTGCCTCGTCGGTACTGACCATGCCGGTCACCATCGCCACCTTCTTTCCGGCCGATGCTGGCTGGGTCGGCTGGATCATGAGTTATTTTAACTTTGGCTCTCCTCTCTACACCGTCTTTTACGCCCTGTTGATCATCTTTTTCACCTACTTCTACTCGGCTATCACCTTTAACCCGGTCGATATCTCCGACAACATCAAAAAGCACGGAGGCTTTGTCCCCGGTTTTCGCCCGGGCCGGCCGACCTCCGACTACCTGATGCGAGTGTCGACCCGCCTGACCCTGCCGGGGGCGATCTTCCTGTCTCTGATAGCCATCATGCCGATCTTCGTGGTCTGGGTGACCAACATTCAGGGCTTGTCTTTTGGCGGCACCGCTCTTCTGATTGTGGTCGGCGTTGCTCTTGAAACAATGAAACAGATCGAAGCCCACCTTATGATGAGGCATTATCAGGGCTTCATGAAGTAGGAGGGAAACCGTGCACATCATCCTGATGGGCGCCCAGGGCACGGGCAAGGGAACTCAGGCTTCAGTTCTTTCCCAGGAATATGACATACCGCACATCTCGACCGGCGACATCCTGCGCGCGGCCGTTAAAGAGGGGACCCCGCTCGGCCTCAAGGCCAGGGAGGTCATGGACAGGGGCGAGTTGGTCTCCGATGAGATCATGATTGGAATCGTTCGCGAGCGTCTGGCCAAGCCGGACTGCCTGAAGGGCTTCATCTTCGACGGTTTCCCGCGGACCATCCCGCAGGCCGAAGCTTTTGATACCGCCCTGAAGGATGCCGGGATTAAGCTGAAGGCCGCCGTTGATCTCGAGGTGCCACGCGAGATCCTGATGGAGCGAATGACCGGGCGCCGGACCTGCAAAGGGTGCGGGGCGATCTTCCACATCAAATTCAACCCGTCAGCCAAGGGCAACCTCTGCGATAAGTGCGGGGGCGAGCTCTTTCAGAGAGCCGACGACAACCCCGAGGCCATCAACACCAGGCTTGACGCCTATGAGCGCCAGACCAAGCCGCTGCTCGACTACTACGCCCAGCGGGGTCTGCTCCGGGCGATCGACGGCACCAAGCCGATGGATGCAGTGACCGGAGCGATCCGCCAGGCCCTCGGGCAGTAAATGATCGTCCTCAAATCACCCCGGGAGATCCAGGGGATGAGAAAAGCCGGTCGAATCGCGGCCCTGGCCCGCCAGGCGGTGGCCGCGGCGGTCAGACCAGGCGTCACCACCCTGGAACTGGACGCGATCGCCGAGGACATGATTCGCAAGCACGGGGCCACACCTTCTTTTAAAGGATATCCCGGACCTCCCGGGGCGGGTGCCTTTCCCGGCAGTATCTGCGCCTCGATCAATGAGGAAGTTGTCCATGGGATACCCGGCGGTCGCCGTCTTCAGGAAGGGGATATTATCTCGGTCGATATCGGGGCCTACTACCATGGCTTTCATGGCGATTGCGCCTGCACCGTCGCGGTCGGCCGGGTCTCGGAGGAAGCCAGCCGCCTGATCGAGACGACCGAGGAAGCACTGCGTCAGGCCGTCGCCGCGACGCGCCCGGGGGGAAGGCTGACCGATATCGGCCACGCCGTTCAGACCTACGTCGAATCCAGGGGATTCTCGGTGGTCAGGGATTACGTCGGCCATGGAATCGGCCGGCAGATGCACGAAGAACCCCAGATCCCCAACTTCGGTCCTCCGGGGGCCGGACCGGTGCTCAAACCCGGGATGGTCCTGGCCATTGAGCCGATGGTCAACGCCGGAACCTGGCAGGTCAAGGTCCTGAAGGACCGCTGGACGGTGGTCACCGCTGATGGCAAGCTGTCGGCTCACTTCGAGGATACGGTGGCTGTTACCGGCAACGGCCCGTTGGTGCTGACCTCCACGGAATAGTTTGGCAATCGAGGGGACATAATTTATGGAAGGTGGCTTCAGGCTAGGCCAGTTGGTAGAATCCCTCGCGGGCCGTGATCGGGGCAAGCGCTATCTGGTGCTAAAACGCTTGGGCGACCGGCAATGGGCGGTCGCCAACGGGCGAGATCGCAAGGTTGAATCCCCCAAGGCGAAGAACTCGAAGCATCTTCTGCCACTCGACCGGGTGGCTCAGGATATTGAAGACCGGCTCGGCCGGGGGGAAGCCGTTACCAACCAAGAGATTCACCAGGTGTTGGAAAGCTATGGTGTTTAGGGAGGAGGAGATTCAGGCGCGTGGCCAAAGATGATGTTATAGAGGTCGAGGGAACCGTGATCGAGCCGCTGCCAAACGCCATGTTTCGAGTCGAGCTGGCGAACGGGCACAAGGTGCTGGCGCATGTATCGGGCAAGATCAGGATGAACTTCATTCGAATCCTGCCTGGAGACCGGGTCACCGTCGAGCTCTCACCCTATGACCTGACTCGCGGGCGCATTACTTACCGGTACAAGTAAAATAAACCCCACGTGAGCTTAGACCCGAACCAGGGAGGTGTAGTTTCGGTGAAGGTTCGTCCTTCGGTCAAGGCTATTTGCGAGAAGTGCAAGATCATCAAGCGCAAGGGCGCGGTCATGGTTATCTGCGAGAATCCCAAGCACAAGCAAAAGCAAGGTTAATCGACCAGCGGCTGCGGTCTTGATATAGATTGTCTTTATATTGATTTGACTTGTTGTGATCAATTTGTTAGATTGACTTTTAGTACTTTTGGGGGTGTTTTTTAACACAATGGCAAGAATTGCCGGCGTCGACCTCCCCAGGGACAAAAGAGTTGAGGCCGCCCTTCCGTACATTTACGGGATCGGCTGGGCCCTGTCCCGGGAGATTCTTCAGAAGACCGGAATTAATCCCGACACCCGGATTCGGGATCTGACCGAAGAAGAAGTGGCCAAACTGAGGGAGACCATCGACAAGGGTTACCGGGTCGAGGGCGACCTCCAGCGCGAGGTTCAGCTTAACATCAAGCGCCTGATTGAGATCGGGAGCTACCGAGGTCTGCGTCATCGCCGCGGGCTGCCGGTCCGCGGGCAGCGGACGCAGACCAATGCCCGCACCCGTAAGGGTCCGCGCAAGACGGTCGGCATCAAGCGCAAGAAATAAGGAGGGCCAAGGACTTGGCTAACAAGAAGGCTGCCAGGCCGAAACGCAGAGAGCGTAAAATGGTTGATCGGGGTGTCGCTCACATCCGGTCCACCTTCAATAACACCATCGTTACTATCACCGATGCTGTCGGGAATACCCTTTCCTGGGCCACGGCCGGCAAGATGGGCTTCAAGGGCTCCCGCAAGAGCACCCCGTTTGCCGCCCAGACTGCGGCCGAGAAGGCCGCCCGCGAGGCCATGGAGCACGGGCTGAAGGAAGTTGAGGTCTACGTCAAGGGCCCCGGAGCCGGCCGCGAGGCCGCCATCCGCTCCCTGCAGGCCGCCGGCCTCGAGGTTAGCCTGATTAAGGACGTCACCCCCATCCCGCATAACGGATGCCGGCCGCCTAAGCGCCGCCGCGTCTAACCCCAGGAGGTGTAAGCTTGGCTAGATATACTGGACCCGATTGCCGCCAATGCCGGCGCGAGGGCATTAAGCTCTTCCTCAAAGGGGAGCGCTGCTATACCCCCAAGTGCGCCGTGGATCGTCGCCCGTCCCCACCCGGGATGCATCCCGCTTCCCGCCGTAAGCCGTCCGAGTTCGGCATTCAGCTTCGCGAGAAGCAGAAGGCTCGCCGCATCTATGGTATTCTTGAGGGGCAGTTCCGCCGGACCTTCGAGCGGGCTGAGCGGATGAAGGGCGTCACCGGTGAGAACCTGCTCCAACTGCTGGAGCGCCGTCTCGATAACGTCGTCTACCGGCTCGGTCTGGGCAGCTCCCGAACCGAGGCCCGGCAGCTTGTCCGCCACGGGCATTTCACCGTCAACGGAGGCAAGGTTAACATACCTTCTTACATTGTCAAGGAGGGGGACGTGGTCGCCGTTCGGGAAAGTTCCAAGAACTCCCCGCGAATCAAAGAGTTGACCGCGCTGGCCGCGGCCCGGGCGATCCCTGGTTGGCTTTCGCATGACCCCGGCGCCCTCAAGGCTCAGGTAGTTCGCAGGCCGGTCAGGGAAGAGATCGACGGCCACATTCAGGAGCACCTGATCGTCGAGCTCTATTCCCGTTAAAGATAAGTAATCCGCCCATAGCCACCAGGCAAGGGAGGTCAATGAGTGATCGAAATTGAAAAGCCGAAAATTGATGTAGTGGAGATCTCCGCTGACGGCCGCTACGGCAAGTTCGCGGTTGAGCCCCTGGAGCGGGGCTTCGGTATCACCCTGGGCAACTCGCTGCGCCGGGTGCTGCTTTCCTCTCTTCCGGGCGCCGCGGTGACCTCGGTCCGGATCGAGGGCGTTCTCCACGAGTTTTCGACCATCCAGGGCGTTGAGGAAGATACCACCGATATCATCCTCAACCTTAAGGAACTCTGCCTTAAACTCCACGGCGACGAATCGCGGGCGATCCGCATTGAGGCTGAAGGGGAGGGTATCGTCACCGCCAGCGACATTATATGTGACGCTGACGTCGAGATCCTCAACCCCGAGCTCCATATCGCTTCTCTCGACCGCAGCGGTCGCCTGATCATGGAGATCACCGTCGAGAAGGGACGCGGCTACGTTCCGGCCGACCGCAACAAGCGGGCCGATCAGCCGATTGGGGTTATCCCGGTCGACTCGATCTTCACCCCGATACGCCGGGTCAACTATACGGTTGAGGATACCCGCGTAGGCCAGACGACCGATTTCGACCGGCTGGTCCTTGAGGTTTGGACCAACGGCACGATTCGCCCGGACGAGGCCACCTCGTTGGCCGCACGGATCATTAATGAGCATCTGTCGCTCTTCACCGGGTTGACCGGTGCCGGCGAGCATCTTGAGATCATGGTCGAGAAGGGCGACGGCGAGCGCGATCGCCTCAGGGAGATGACCATCGAAGAGCTGGACCTGTCCGTTCGTTCATATAATTGCCTGAAAAGGGCCGGGATCAACACCGTGGCCGAGCTGGTTGAGAAGACCGACGAAGAAATGATCAAGGTCCGCAACCTAGGAAAAAAGTCTCTGGAAGAGGTCAAGCAGAAGCTAGAAGCCATCGGACTTGGACTGAGGGAGTCCGAAGACTAAAGCTGTAACTGGAGGAAGTTATGCCTTACTCTAAATTGGGTAGACCCTCGGCCAGCCGCAAGGCTCTATTCCGCCACCTGGCTACGGCTCTCCTCGCCCAGGAGCGGATCGAGACGACCGAGACCAAGGCCCAGGAACTAAAGGCCATTGTCGAGGAGCTAATCACCCTCGCCAAGGAGAATACCCTCGCTAACAAGAGGCGAGCGCTGGCCTTCTTGACAGATGAGGATGTTAACAAAAAGCTGTTCGACACGATCGCTCCCCGGTACGCCGGGCGTCCGGGCGGGTTCACCCGGGTGCTCAAGCTCGGCCCCCGCCGTGGAGATGCCGCTCCGATGGCGATCATTGAGTTGGTTTAGTTCCAAGCATCAGGGATTATGTTCGGGCCTCGCGCTGTGCGTGAGGCCTCTGACTTTGCCTGCCTATGCAAAACATAAAACTGCTAATTGAATACGACGGCACTAACTATACCGGGTTCCAGATTCAAAGGCAGGGAGAGGTCTCAATTCAGTTGAGACTCGAGGAGGCCATCGAAGCCGTCGCCGGGGAGCGCCCAAAGCTGAGCGCCGCCGGTAGGACTGACGCCGGGGTCCACGCCCTGGGGCAGGTGGTCAACTTCTTGACCCAAAGCTCGATTCCCCTCGATCGTTGGCCCTACGCCCTGAACACCCACCTGCCGCCGGATATTGTCGTCTGGGGGGCCGAGGAGGTACCCCCTGATTTCCACGCCCGCAAGAGCGCCAGGAGCAAGGTCTATCGCTATACCATCTATAACGCGGCCTTCCCCTCGCCGCTTTGGAGACTGGTGAGCTACCACTGGCGCGACCGTCTTGATGAGGCGGCCATGAACCAGGCGGCCGCCGTCTTCGCTGGCCGGCATGATTTTGCCGGGTTCCGGACCACCGGTTCGAGTGCCAGGACCACCGTCAGAACCGTGATGGGGGCCTCGGTGGAGCGCGACGGGCACCTGGTCCATTTCACGGTTGAAGCTGACGGTTTTCTGTACAACATGGTGCGGATCATGGCCGGGACGCTGCTCGAGGTCGGGTCGGGCAAGGTTCGGCCTGAGGAGATCCCGGAGATCCTGGCCTCAAAGGACCGGCGCCGGGCCGGAAGGACCTTGCCACCGCAAGGTTTGTGCCTGGTTAAGGTCAGGTACTAGGAGATCGGCCGGGTCAGCCGGGACGAATCGCCAACTTATCGGTTTAATAACAACAATTTATTTTACTTATCATTCCTCCCGTGATAAGATACTCCCAGGAGATTGTGAATGGGGGCACAAGGTCATGGGAGTAAGAGAAATAAGAGCCAAGACGATCGTAATTCTGGGCGCGGGGTATGCCGGGCTCAGGGTGGCTAAAAAGCTTGAGCGGTCGGATCTTTGGCGTAACCACCGGGTTGTCCTGGTGAACAAACACAACTACCACCAATTCCTGACCGAGATCCACGAGGCGGCTGCCGGCACCAGGCGAGGGGACGAACTAAGGGTTCCCCTGGCTTCGATCCTGGATTTGGATCGCAAGGTCCAACTGATCAAGGGCACGGTCCGGGTGATTGACCGCGAGAACCGGCAGGTTCTGATTGAAGAAACCGGGCAGGAGATCACCTACGATTACCTGGTCGTAGCTCTGGGGAGCGAGCCGGAGTATTTTGAAATCGAAGGTCTCAGAGAAAACTGCCTGGCCCTGCGCAGCCTGAACAGCTCGAGACTGATTCGGACCCATATCGAGAAAGTCTTCGCCCAGTCGAAGGCGGAACCGGAAGATGGAGGGCTGCTGACCTTTGTCATCGGGGGCGGCGGGCTGACCGGGGTAGAGCTGGCCGGGGAGCTGGTCGACGCGGTGCCCCGCCTGTGCCGGACCTACGATGTGCAGCCTGAAAGGGTCAAGATCTACTGTGTCGAGGCCGGATCGACCCTTCTCCCGGGGATGGATTCCGACCTGATCGCCAGGGCGACCGAAATTTTGGCCGCCAAGGGGATCAGCATCATTACCGGGACGGCGATTACCCGGGTAACTGACCGGAGCGTGAGCCTGGCAGGCGGGCGGGAGATCGAAACCCGCACGGTGATCTGGACCGGAGGGGTAAGAGGCAACCGCCTGATCGCCCAGGGGGGATTCACCGTCAACCCGCGGGGCCGGGCCACCGTCCGGCCGACCCTTCAATCGGACGACGACCCGAATGTCTATATCATTGGCGATTCTGCCCTGATCGTTAATCCCGAGACCGGGCGGGCGCTTCCTCCCACGGCTCAACTCTCGATCCAGCAGGGGACCCGGGCGGCCAAGAACCTGATCCGGCAGATCGGGGGGCTTGACCCAGAACCATTTTGCCCGGTATACAAGGGTGTGCTGGTTTCGCTCGGGCGGCAAACGGCGGTCGGGGCCGTCGGCAGGCTCAGGCCGGCCGGGGGACTGGCCCGGTGGCTCAAGGACATGGTCACGGTTAAATACCTGCTCTCGCTCGGCCAGGTCACCCGTTTCGGGTTCGGCGCTCTTGCGGGTCTGGGCAAAGCCGCAAGAATGACTGTTTTTCGTTAATGGTCCTTACATCGTTAATGGTCCTTACTTGACAGGTGGCTTTTACCTTCAGTACA
Source organism: Bacillota bacterium (assembly GCA_041695105.1). GTDB lineage: Bacteria > Bacillota > Sulfobacillia > JAMDAP01 > JAJYMS01 > JBGFRN01. The sequence goes on from JBGFRN010000180.1 coordinate 17,716, forward strand.
ATATTAAAGTGTCTCTGGTCGACAGGCTGCGCCACTAGCCCCGGACGGCCGTCGTATCGAGGTATTAACCTAACAAGGAGGGAAAGCCATGGAAAAGACCTACGTGGCCAAGCCTTCCGAGATCGCCCGCAAGTGGTACGTCGTCGACGCTGAGGGACAGACGCTCGGCCGGTTGGCCTCCAGAATTGCTGCGGTCCTTCGCGGAAAGCATAAGCCGACCTTTACCCCGTTTATCGACACCGGCGACCACGTGATTGTCGTTAACGCCGGCAAGATAGTCCTGACCGGCAACAAGCTCGATCAAAAGAAGCACTACTGGCACACCGGGTACATGGGTGGCATCAAGTCGATGGGCTACCGCAAGATGCTTGATGTCAAGCCCGAGCGGGTCATTGAACTGGCCGTCAAGGGCATGATTCCCCACAACCGGCTCGGCCGTCAGATGATCAAAAAGCTCAAGGTTTACAGCGGACCGGAGCACCCGCACGCGGCCCAGACCCCTGAGAAGCTTGAATTTTGAGCGTCCGGTGAAAGGAGGAATTCGAATTGGCTAAGACGGCTGCCAAGGCCGCTCCCAAGATTCAGTTCGCCGCCACCGGACGCCGCAAGGAATCGGTGGCCCGCGTCCGGCTG
>JBGFRN010000056.1:0-18326 GCA_041695105.1 Bacillota bacterium
CCGGCCCCGACTCCGGCTCCTAAGGCCGCCCAGGCTGATAAAATCGTGGCATACGCCAAAACCCTGCTGGGCACCCCATACAAGTTCGGAGCCAACGGGCCGAGCGCTTTCGACTGCTCGTCCTTCACCCAGACCGTTTTCCGCAAGTTCGGCACCTCGATTCCGAGGACGTCTGTTTCTCAGTCCAAGGTCGGAACCTACGTTAGCAAGGAAAACCTGCAGAAGGGCGACCTGGTGTTTTTCCAGGACACCTACAAGGCTGGGGTTTCTCACGTCGGTATCTACATCGGCAATGGCGAGTTCATTCACGCCTGGCCCCGTACCGGTGTAAAGATCAGTAAGCTGAGCGAGCGCTACTTCGTCCAGAAGTGGTGGGGGGCCAAGCGGGTGATCAAGTAACCTCCGGCAAACTTGCTATCACCGGGCCTTGTCTTCTAAGGGCAAGGCCCGGTGATTGGTTATGGCGCAAGCCGCCCGCCGCCGCCGTCAAGAAAAAGACCCGTGCTAAGAAAACGTGAAAGGATTGACACCATGAAATTTGCGAAATTGTTTTTGATTGCCATTCTGTTTTTTCTGGCTATGCCGCAGCCAAAAGTTATGGCACAGCCGACAGAAATTCACGTTGTTAAGAAAGGCGAGTCCATTTGGATTATTGCCCAAAAATGGCAAGCCGGCATGGATGAAATTATCAAGGAAAACGGCGAAATCAGAAACCCGGCGCTGATCTATCCGGGCCAAATAATTCGCATTCCCATGATCGCGACGGACGTTAAGACCAAAGAGGCGCAAGTCCTAACCCTTGTGAACAAGGAACGCGCCAAGGCCGGTCTAAAGCCGCTTGCGAATGATTGGGAAGTGGCCCGCGTTGCCCGCATCAAGTCGCAGGACATGAGCTTATACCGTTATTTTTCACACAAAAGCCCGCGCTATGGAAGCCCTTTTGACATGCTTAAAAAATTTGGCATCAAATACCGCACCGCAGGCGAGAACATAGCGCAGGGACAGCGGAGCGCGGCAGAAGTTATGGCGGCATGGATGGCAAGCCCCGGCCACAGGCAGAACATTTTGAACCCGGCATTTACTCATATTGGCGTGGGATTTGAAGCCGGGGATGAGGATAATATTTGGACGCAAATGTTTATCGGAAAGTAACCGAGCTTGGTGCTTTTCTGAAGCCCCATTAGATTTCGGTTGGGGATTGAGCCTGCTCGACCGGGGAAAGTTAAATCGGACGAAGGCGGGTGAATTTGCGCGTGGTGGAGCGCCTGACCCCTGAGGGCGAAAGCCGCCGGCTGACGGAAAGTCTGAGCCAGAAAGTCGCCGACCTGACCCTGGCCTTGGAAAAATCCAGCCTGGCCGAATACGTCGAGCTGGTCCGCCGGCCCTGGTGGATGATTTGGATCAACTTTCTGGCCGGCATGGCCCGTGGCCTGGGAATGGCGGTCGGCTTCACTCTCCTCGGCGCGCTCCTGATCTACGTCCTAAAGGGCTCGTTTGTCCAGGGGCTTCCGATAATCGGCGGATTTTTGGCCGATCTGGTTGAGATTGTTCAAATCGAACTGCGTTCGAGGTGATCGTCAAATGAAAAACGTCAGTATTAATGCCGGGCATTTCAAGAGGCTTTTAGAAAGGGAGCGCGACCGCTGCCAGCGGCGGGTACAGTTCGTCGACCAAACCGGACTGGCCGGCAGCGTCGGCGAGAACACGGCCGAACTTTCGGCCTACGACAACCACCCGGCCGACCTGGGCTCGGAGACCTTCGAGCGGCAGAAGGATCTAGGGCTTAAGCTGGATGCCGGTTTCTTCATCGGAGAAATTGATGATGCACTGGAGCGGATCGAGAAGGGGTCGTACGGTAAATGCGCCCGCTGTGGCACCCCGATTGCCGAGGGGCGCCTGGAAGCGGTTCCATGGACCCGCTACTGCCTGGGGTGCAAGGAGGAAGAGGAGAAACGTCCCGATGGCCTCCGCCCGGCCGAAGAGATTCCCCTCTGGCCCCCCTTCGGTCGGACCTTCAACGACCGGTCCGAGCGCCCCGGGATTGACGGGGAGGACATCTGGGAATCGCTCGAGGCTTATGGCACCTCAAACACGCCCCAGGATCAGCCCGGTAGCCACGACTACCACGACATGTCGAGGGTAAGCGGGGACCGGGGGTTCGTCCACCCGGTCGAGGGTATGATCGACGATAAGGGCGACGTGGTTCAGGACATTGAAGGCGGATAATCTGGTAAAATCGGGTTGAGAGGGGGCTTGACCCCATGGTTCGAATCTCAACCCCGCGGGGCCCGGTCGAGATCACCAGCCTGTGCCCCCCGGATTTTCTTGAAAGGGTCGAGGTTGACCGTGGAATCGGCAACTTCTGGTATTACCGGGCCGGTGCCCCGGAGCGCCAGAAGGAGACCCTGATTTCAATTGCGGCCGATCCGGAGGCCCGGATAACCGTGGCTTGCGCCGGGCCTCGCCTTCTGGTCGGTTACCTTGCCGCTCACGACAACCACCCCCTTTCTCGCTGGGGCAGGTACGGCTGTACCGCGATGTACGAACTGGGGGCACTCGAGATCAACCGCAACTGGCGAGGGCTGGGGCTGGCCATCCACCTGGTCGACGACTTCCTCCGCGACCAGAGCCTTGAGGAGAGGATCATCTATACCCTGGGGTTTTCCTGGCACTGGGATCTGCGCTGGGCGGCTACCGGGCATCACGAACTCGATCTCAGCGCTGGAGGGATGGAGAAATGGCAATACCGCCAGCGATTGATGGCCCTATGGGAGAGATTTGGGTTCAAGGAATATCAAACCGACGAGGAGGATATTGCCTCAGACCCAGCCAACCTTTTTGCGGTTCGAATCGGTTCGAGGGCACCGGCCGGGCAGGTTGAGCTGTTCCACCGCCTGCTTAACCTCGAATTGGGTAAAAGGCAATACCGGGCTGTCAAAAACCAGGCTTAGAATGAAGGGACCCCCGCCGGAGGGTCCCTTCTGTGTTATAGTCTAAGAGTAACTATTGTTTTCGGGGGTGCTGGGCGATGGCCTATTACGTTCGCGACAAGCGACTGACGGTTGATTATTTGGAAGATAATCTTCTATTCGCCAAGGGGAGCATGAACGACAACCACCACGATATTGAGCTCTTAATGAAAATTAGACTGCCGGAGAAGGAGATCGTTTGGGCCGAATCGCGGATGGACCGCATCCCCCACCCGGGGAGGTGTGAGGCGGCGCTGAAATTAGCCCAGGGTCTGGTCGGCCTGCGGATCGAGCGCGGCGTAATCAAACGGCTCCAGAAGGGCCTGGGCGGGGAGTCCGGCTGCGTCCATATCGTGGCGCTGGCCATCGACTTGATCCAGTACTGCGCCTACATCAAGTCCCGGCCCGAGGCTGAGGCGATCTTGCGGCTCCGGCTCCATGACCAGGGGGAATTTCACAAACTATGGCAGAAAGATCTGGCCGGAACCTGTGTCACCTTCCCAAGCTTGCCCTAGCCCGGTGGAGGGCCGGGGTTGGGAGCGAGGCGATCAGAAGCAGGCCGAGGACGGGAAGGATGGTCATGGCCTTGAAGGTGGCAGGAATGCCCCAGAGGTCGGCTATCGCCCCCAGAGCGGTGACGGCCACCCCACCCATTCCGATTGAAAAACCAATCGTAAGACCCGAAGCCAGAGCGACGTTTCGCGGCATGTAGCTCTGGCTCATTACTAGCGCCACCGTGAAGGTCGAGACCAGGGCGAACCCGGCCATGGCCAGGAGCAGGACGAGCAGCCAGCCTTGGGCGAAGAGCATCGAGATCTGAAGCGGGAGCATTAAGCCAAAGGAAGCGTAAAGGACCGACCGGGTTCCGAAGCGGTCGGCCAGGTTACCGCCGGCCAGCGTCCCGAGAGCGCCAAAACCCAGGTAGACAAACAGCAAGTAGGCGGTCAGTGACTTGTCCCCGCCGAGGTGGTTGACATAATAAAAGGGCAGAAAGCTCATCACCCCGAACTGCATGGCTGACCGCAGGGTGACCAGGCCGATCAGCTTGACCTGGGAGAGCCAGTCGTTGGGAGGCAGTTCGTGGGTCTTTTTGCTTCCGGCAGCGGTTCGCTCGCTCAACTCAAAGCCGGCCAACTTGGGGATCAATATCAGAAAGGCGGCAGCCATAACCGCCGTTAGGATCGTCGCGTAGCGGGTTCCGGCCAGCCCAAAAGTCCCCACCAAAAAGGCAATCATTACCGGACCGAAGGCGAAACCGGCGTTGCCCCCGACCGAGAAAATGGCCACCCCGGTGGCCTTGAGGTGACCGGCGATATGGTGGGCGGTGCGTGAGGCCTCGGGGTGATAGGCGGCGACGCCCAGGCCGCTGATGGCGACCGATAAGAGGACCAGCCAATAGCTGCCGGCGTTTCCGGCCAGAGCGACCCCGAAACCGGCTAGGAAGACCCCGGCCGGGAGGAGCCAGCGGAGAGTGGAGCGGTCGCTCAGGTAGCCGAAAAGAGGCTGGATGACCGAAGAGGTGATGTTTGAAACCATCAGGACGGTCCCGACCTGGGTGTAACTGAGGTTAAAGGCCTCCTTCAGGTACGGAAGCAGAGCCGGAATGGCACCCTGATTGATGTCGGTCAGAAAATGACCCAGGCTCAGGACGACTAGATAAAAAATACGCGTCACTTAACTACCTCGAGGATATTTTGGTATTCGAAGTTTCCTAGCCGGAGCTTCGTCCTATAAAGACAAAAATCCTTTTTCCAGGCTATACGTAGTTACATAGGGCTCCCCGGCCGCATATACATTCCGGGAAGGTTGGGTTAGGTCGGGGGGATTGCTAGTGTTGGCTTTCGGGGGCCAGCCCGATCGGGGGCTGGCCTGGTTCTTGTCAATCATCTTGGCGCTGGGCATCTGGCTGGCCTGGGGGCTAAACGGAAATCGTGTGACTGCAGCGATTTATTCCGGCCAGGTTGGTCTCTCTCCCTCGGTGCTGGCCTCCCAGCTAAACATTCTAGGTATCCGCGGTCTGATTGGAGAGGCGGTCACGCACTTTGATCCCGCGGTCAATGGAAGGGCCGCTAACGTCAGGCTGGCGGCCGCTAACTTCAGCAACTTGCTGGTGGCCCCTGGCCAGACGATCTCATACCTGGATCTGATCGGCCCGACCACTGTCGAACGCGGCTACCGGGAGGCATACACCATCATCGGCGATGAATTTGTCCCGGGCTTGGGCGGCGGGGTCTGCCAGGTCTCTTCAACCCTGTACCTGGCTTGGGTTCGGGCCGGGCTGGGGGTGGTCGAGCGCCACCAACATTCCCTGCCGGTCAGCTATCTGCCACCTGGCCTGGACGCCACGGTAGCTGAGGGTTACCTAGATCTCCGGCTAAAAAACCCAGGCCCGGGGTACGTCTGGGTGAGATCCGAGGTTGACGGTGACCGGCTGACGGTCAGAATCTACGGCGATGCTCCTAGCGGCCGGATGGTAAGGGTTTACACTCAAACACTTAAAACCTACCCGATCCCCGAGAAGGTCAAACTCGAGCCGGACTTGCCCGAGGGCAAAACCACGGTCGAATTACCCGGGGCCCAAGGAGCCATTTCAGTGACCTACCGGGAGTTTTGGCGGGAAAAAAAACTGGTTCGTAAGGAGAAGTTGTCCTCAGATTACTACGCCCCGGCACCGAAGGTGATACTGAAGGGGATACGCCCGCCAGGCTCTTAATGGTTTGCCCCCTTGCCGGGGGTTATTTTCTTGTCATATAATGAATACCGGTTCATTTGATTGCCAAGGGAGCGGGATATGCAAACCATATCAAACGCGGTTCCACAAGCCGCGATTCCACAAGCCAGTTACGCCATTATGGGCGGGTCGAGCACTTTTTCGATCAGGTTTCCCGAAGACCTCGAGCGCGACGATCTTGAGGTCTTGGCCCGGAACCTGGTTTTTGAAACCCCTTACGGGACAAGCCCGCCGTTCAAGCTTTTTCGTACCTCACGGGGACAGACGGTCCTGACGGTCAAAATGCATGGCCGCAGGCCCGGGGTTTCCCGAGCCGGCGGGTCCCGCCAGGTCTTTTGGGTCTACCAGCAAGCCGGTGTTAAGCGAATCCTGGCCGAGGGAGGGGTGGGAAACATCAACCATCTCCTGGAGCTGCGCGACCTGGTCCTGCCAACCGACTACATCGACTACTCGATGCGGCGGGACGTCGATCTGGGCGGCCAGTACCTGATGGTGATGCGCGACCCGATTTGCCCTGAGCTTCATGGCTCGCTTTATCTGGCCGGGTCCAAGGTCCGCCGGGTCTTTCCACGTGGGGTCTACGCCGTCACTGATGGTCGCCACTGGGAGAGCCGGGCCGAGGTGCAGGCGATGCGGATCGCCGGCGCCGATATCGTGGGGCAGAGCATTTGCCCCGAGGTCTATCTCAGCCGGGAAATCGGCGCCTGCTTCGCCGGAGTCTACATGGTCGTCAACTACGCCGAGGGCGTGATTAAAGACTGGAGCCATCGCGACCTGTCCGATATCTTTTATGGCGAGGCCAAGAACATCGGGAATATCCTGGTCGACGCCCTGCTTGAAGTCAGCCTCGACAAGAAGTGCGAATGCGAATCCCTGCGTAAGAACACGCTCCTGGTACACAAACCGGAGGAGGACTAAGATGGACAACCTCTCCGGCATCCGCGCTAAAGTGGAGGGCGGCCAGCGGCTGAGTTTTGAGGACGGGGTCCGTCTCTTCAAAAGTCACGATCTGATAGCAATCGGCCAGATGGCCGACCTGGCGCGGCGGCGCAAGGTGGGAAATAGTGCCTATTTCATCCAGAACCGGCACATCAACCACACAAACGTCTGCCGCAACATGTGCCAGCTCTGCGCCTTCGCCAAAGAGCCCGGCCAGGAAGGCTCGTACACCATGGAGCTTGACGAGGTCGAGGAGAAGGCTCGCCAGTGCCGGGACCTGGACATCACCGAGGTTCATATCGTCGGCGGCCTCCACCCGGATCTGCCCTTCGAGTACTACGAGGAGATGATGCGCCGGGTCAGCCGCCAGCTCCCCGGCATCCATATCCAGGGCTTCACCGCGGTCGAGATCGACTACTTCTCCGAGATCTCCGGCCTTACGGTTAAGGAGGTTCTGATGCGGCTGCGCCAGGCCGGCCTCGGTTCGCTTCCGGGCGGGGGGGCCGAGGTCTTTTCCCAACGGGTTCGCAACCGAATTTGCGATAAGAAGATCTCCGGTGAGCGCTGGCTTGAGGTGCACCGGAGCGCCCATCAGATCGGGATGCGCTCGAACGCCACTATGCTCTACGGGCATGTGGAAACTTATGAGGAGCGGGTCGAGCACCTGCTCAAGCTCCGTCAACTCCAGGACGAGACCGGTGGCTTCATGACCTTTATCCCGCTGGCCTTCCACCCGAAAAACACCCCGCTGGCCGGCCAAGGTTCGCCGGAAGCGGGGGGCGGGGGCAGGACGACTGGGTTTGACGACCTCAAAACTCTGGCCGTCGCCCGCCTGATGCTCGACAACTTTCCCCACATCAAGGCCTTCTGGATCATGATCGGCCTCAGGCTGGCCCAAATCTCGCTCGCCTTCGGGGTAGACGACCTTGACGGTACCGTCCAGGAGGAGCGAATCACCCACGCCGCCGGGGCCGAGACCTCAGAGTACACCCCGGCCCAGGAACTGATCGAACTGATTAGGGGGGCGGGGCGAATTCCGGTTGAGCGAGACACCCTCTACAACGTGGTCAGGGTTTACTAGCATGGGTATTGGGCAATACGCCGGGCCTCAGGCAGGATCTAACCTTGGAGCTAGCAAGGTCCGCCTCGGCCATATCGACTACCTTAACTGCCTGCCGGTCTACCATGGGATCCTCTCCGGTCGGGTCAACCTTCCCTTTGAGCTGGTCTCCGGACCGCCCACGGCCATGAACCGGGCTTTCCTCGAGGGGGAGGTCGACGTCACCCCGATCTCGTCCATCGAATACGCCCGCAACTCAGAACGGTGCCTGATCCTACCCGAACTCTCGGTAGCCGCCGACGGCCGGGTGGGCAGTATCCTGCTCTTTTCCAGCCGCCCCCCCTGGGAGCTTGGCGGCGGGACGGTCGCCCTGACGACTACTTCCGCGACCTCAGTCGTCTTGACCAAGATCCTGCTCGAGCGGTTTTGGAAGGTCAAGGTCCGGTATGTCCGGGCCGAACCCGACCTGGGCTCGATGCTAGAGACGGCCGATGCCGCGCTGCTGATCGGCGACGAGGCGATGGCCGAGGCGGTGGCCTTAGGATGGGGGCGCGAAACCCGGTACCTTCAAGGCACCGGCCGCGGGGTGATGATCACCGACCTCGGGCAGGCCTGGAAGGACTTTACCGGAGAGATCATGGTCTACGCCCTGTGGGCGGTGCGGAGGGAACTGTGTGAGCGGGAATCGTTTTTGGTCAGCGTCCTGCATTGGGCCTTCTTGGCCAGCCGTCTCTACGCCGTTCAGCACCCCGCCGAATTACTGGAAGCGGCCCGCCGTCGCCGCGGGCTCCCAGAGGATGTCCTGCGCGACTACTTCACCCTGATCCGCCATGAGCTGACCGAGCCCTATCTCCGCGGCCTCAGGACCTTCTTCGCCGAGGCGGTCGCCACCGGCGAGCTCGAGCGTGTGCCCGAGATTCGGGTCTGGAACAGCGCGGCCAAGGACTGAGGCTGGGGCCTTTCAGTCTTCCTCCCCGATAATCCCCAGCCGTTTCTTCACTTCCCTGGCCAGCGAGCGGCTGACCGGAATCTCGGTTTTCTCATCGTCCTCGACCACCAGCGAGAGGTTGCCCTTAAAGTATGGCAACACCTCTTTCACCCGGTGCGGGTTGACCAGGAAACGGCGGTGGGTTCGAATGAATCCGAAAGGTTCCAGCTTTTCTTCCATCTCGCGGAGGGTGTGACGGGTCAAGATCTTCTCGTTTAGCAGCTTAATAAAAACATCCTCGTCCTTGACGTAGACGAAAATGATCTGACCGGCGTCCAGGAAAATGGTTCGGTCCCACTTGTCAATCGCGATCCGGTTCCTGAGCCCGTCCAGGTTCTTTATCTGACCGGCCGCCGGACCGGCCGGTTTTTGTGCCGCCATCTGACTATCGGCTTCGGCCGATCGTGAGGCCAGCCAGGAGAACGCTCGGGCGACGGCCCGGGAGAGTCGTCCCTCATCAAAAGGCTTAACCAGGTAGTCAGCGGCCCCAACGTTAAAGGCGTCAACGGCAAATTCGGGGTAGGCCGTGGTAAAAATAATCCGTGGGGGGGTTTCGGCCGACAGTAACTGTTTGGCTAAATCGATCCCCGACAGCCCCGGCATCTGAATGTCGAGGAAAACCAGGTCGTACTTCAGAGCCTGGCAGAGTTGCCTCGCCTCCTCGGCGTGGGCCGCCTCCCCGACCACCTGAACCTGGGGGCAGGCAGCCAAAAGAGCCCGCAGTTCCTTGCGGGCCATGAACTCGTCATCAACGATCAAGGCTCTGAGGGTCTGGATTAGATGGCACCTCCAACCTACTTGACCGGTACCCGCAGGTGGACCTTGGTCCCCCGGCCGGGCCGGCTTTCAATATTCAGGCTGTACTTGTTTCCGTAAAGCCGTTTCATTCGCTCGTTGACGTTTGATAAGCCCACGCCGTTGCTGGGGGCGGCCCGGCTGCCAGGGCCGGCTTCGAGCTTAATGATTTCCTTGAGGCGGCTCGGGTGGATTCCCACCCCGTCGTCCTTGATGATAATGTTCAAGCGGAGGGTCAGGAAATCGATGTAGGCCTGGATCCGCAGCGTACCGGTCCCGACTTTTGGCCCCAGCCCGTGCTTGACAGCGTTTTCGACGATTGGTTGGATTGACAGGGCCGGGATGCTGACCTTAAGCACCTGCGGATCGATATCGTATACCACCTTGAGGCGGTCGCGGAAACGGGCCTGTTCAAGATAAAGGTAGCTCTTGACGTTGTGGTATTCCTCGTAAAAGGTCACCATCTGGCCGGTTGCCTTCATTGAACTCCGGAAAAGATCGGCTAGTTTAACCAGCATCCGCCGGGTCGTTTCGGGATCCTCCCGGCTGTAGGCCGCGATTGTATTCAACGTATTAAAAAGAAAGTGCGGGTTGATCTGGGCCCGGAGAGCATTCAGCTCAGCCTCGGTCGTCAATTGAGCCTGGCGGTCGAGCTGCGAGAGCTCGATCTGAATGGTCAGAAGCTGGGCCAGCACCTTTCCTGTCCGCTCCAGAGCCGTTGACGGCGGTCCGGTTCCAACTTCGGATAAGGCCAGGGCCCCGACGATGGTTCCCCGGCAGTCGAGCGGAATGGCCATGACTCCCGAGCCCGAATCAGTGATGACAAAATCCGGCCCGAGCCTGCGGGAAGTCGTTTTTTGGTTGGTAATGGCCTCCCGGCACAGCCGTTCAAGGGATTCAACCCATTGGGGATAACCCGAGTCCGGCCCGGCTGCGGCCAGAACCCCGTTAAGATCGGAGATGACCACGCCTCTGACCTCGCTCAGCTTGGTTACAATGCCGGCTATTTTTCTGGCCGTTTCTTGGTTTAAACCCTGGCGCATCAGGGGCAGGGTATCCTGAACGATGGCCAGGGTGGCGTCCGAAACTGTGTGCCGCCGGAAAACCCCAAAGGCGTTGGCCACAAAATAGCCGACGAGCAGTGTGATGGTCAGGTTGCCGGCCGCCAGGAGAAGGCCCAGCTTAATCCGGTTCAGACCAACGACACCAAAAAGCGGCATCAGACTCAATTCGACAATCGTCGCCAGAATAACCGCCGCCAAACCGATGAACAGCAACGCCGTTTCCCCCGAAGGCTGTTATTCCCGCAATTGACCCGGTTATTTGATTTCTTGACAGATTAGAAGAACTCCTTTTTTGACCTCTGGCGGCCAAATTATCCCCGTGGTACACTCCAATTAATTTATTTTGTGTTCGGGTGGATTTGGCAATGTTAAACCGTGAACCCCTAATTCCTGATGACTTTGATACCTACGAGGAGTTCGACACGATTGAGGAAGTCGACGCCTGTTTCAGGGCCCAGCGCCGGTTGAGCTTCACCTACGGCGCCATCTTTTTTTTGGTTACCTTGACCATACCCCTGCTGAGCGCGACCTCGTTTTACTGGAACTATTTTACTGTTTGGGGCGGGTTTACCCTCAACTACCTGGTGGTGGCCCTGCTTTATCATGCCTTTTATCTGCTCTTGGGACTGGCCTACACCCTTCAGTCCAATAAGCTCGAGGAGGAGTTCCTCGGCCGCCGGCAGGCACCCTGAGTCATGAACCCAAATATTGGCGCCCTCGGGCTGACGGTCATTCTCATCGTTGCGACGGTAATCATCTCTCTAGCTGCCCGTCTGGCCAACACTACCGCCACCGATTTCTACCTGGCCGGGCGCCGGGTCAATTACTTCATCAACGCCTCGGCCATCTGCGGCGATTATTTTTCGGCCGCCTCTTTCCTGGGTGTGGCTGGGGCCGTCTACGCCTCCGGCCTGGACGGGGTTTGGTTCGGTGCCGGGTTCGGGGCGGCTTTCGTGCCGGTATTAATATTTTTCGCCTCGCCGATTCGCCGCTTCGGAGAGTACACCATTCCCGACTTCCTGGCGGCCAGGTTTCAGAGCCCGGCGGCGCGGGTGCTGGGGGTTCTGGCCGTCCAGGCCGTCTGCATCTTTTATTTGGTTCCCCAGATGGTCGGCGCTGGGGCCACCTGGCAGGTGCTGGTCGGGACCGGATTCCTGGGGATGGACGCCTACACCACCGGTGTGGTGCTGACGGTGACTATCATGGGATTTTACGTGACCGCCGGCGGGATGAGGGGCACCACCTGGAATCAGATGGTTGAGTTCTGGATTTTGGCCGCGGCCATGATCGCCCTGGCTGCCCTGACCTTTGTCTACGGCTTCAGCTATGCCAGCGCCCTGGAAAACGTCTCCAAGGGGCCGCTGACCGCTCCGGCCGCCTACCAGGTCAGGGACTTGACCTCGCCCGGCCCAGACGGTCGAACCCCGGCCGAGCTGGCCAGAAGCGTGATGAACCGCGAGTACTGGGAGGCTAAAATCCAGCCCAAATTGACCGATCCCGAGGCGACCGTGGTAGTTCTGATTCCCCAAACCTCAAAGATAACCGGGCAGCCGATGGTCTTCACCGAGCCTGGACACCGTTATAGCTGGCTCGACCAATTTTCGATGGTCCTGGCCCTGGTGTTGGGGACCAGCGGCCTGCCGCATATCATGAACCGTTATTACACCAACCCGACCGGCAAGGTGGCCCGTTGGACAACCGTCGCCGTGCTCGGAATGGTGGGTGTCTTTTATATCGCCGCCTCTATCGTCGGCCTGGCCGGCCGGGCAATGATTCCGGAGCTGGCCGGTCAAATCACCGACCACAACCTGTTGCGCCAGGTGGTCAGCGGGGTTTTGGTTAATTCTGACTCGGTTATGCCTTTTTTGGCCCAGGCCCTGGGCGGTGACCTCGGCCTCGGGGTCATTGCCGCGGGTGCTTTCGCCGCCATGTTTTCAACCATCGGCGGGCTGCTCTTGGCCTCGGCGGCCTCGTGGGGCCACGATCTTTACGATCAGTTCATCGCCCAGGATGCCCCCGAGTGGAAAAAGGTGGCCGTCGGAAAGGCGGCTGTCCTTCTGATGTCCGGCGTGGCTCTGGCTGTCGGGCTGGGGGTTCCGGCTTCTGGGCTGATGAGCGCTTATCCCTCGTTAATCGCTCTGATGGTGACCTGGGCTTTCTCGGTAGCCGGGGGGTTCTTTGTCCCGGTGCTGCTGACTTCGATCTGGTGGAAGCAGATTACCCTGACCGGAGCCTTGGCTGGGATGATTGTGGGCGGCGGGGGTTCAGTTTTATTCATCATCTGCAACATCCTCCGGGCGACCCGAGCCGTTTCTCCCGATTCCCTAGTCTATTGGATCGGTCAACTGGCTTTCCCCGCCGCCATTACATTCCCCCTAGCCGTGGCAATCATCTTCGTAATTTCGTACCTCGACCGGCGCAATCTCCCCTCAAACATCGACGAGATCTGGATTCGGATTCACGGCACGGCCCGTGAGCGCCAGCAGCGACGCCTGGAGAGACTGAGTAAAACGGATCCGGTCAGGAGCTGACACTTTTTGGGCATGGGCGGTTTTCAAGGGCTTTACCAGTCACTGGTTGGACTGTTTCAGACCCGGAGCGGGAAGCTCAAGTTCAACGCCGAAATACGAGATCTGCGCTGGGTGGTCTTTGACACCGAGACGACCGGCCTTCACCCTTACGCCGGCGATGAGGTCGTGGCCATAGGGGCGGTTGCCGTCCAGGGAAAGGAGATCCTATACACCCAGACCCTGGATCAACTGATCGACCCGGGTCGGCCGATCCCCAAGATGGCCACTGAAATCACTGGGATTTCCGCGGAGGACGTCAATGGAAAACCGCCTCTGATCGAGGTTTTGCCCAGGTTCATCGACTTCGTTCAGGGATCGGTTCTGGCTGGCCATTGCGTCGATTTCGACCTGGCTTTCCTTAACATCAAGCTCCGCCGCCACAAAGAAGAAAAGATCTATAACCCGGCTGTTGACACCTCACAATTGGCTCAGGTGCTTTTCCCCCATCTCCCCAACTACTCGCTTGATTTTCTGGCTGATAAATTCGGAATCAAAATTAAGAATCGCCACTCGGCCCTGGGGGACGCCCTCGCCACGGCCGAACTTCTGGTAAAGTTATTGGAGGAACTCGATCAGCGCCATATTCATTCCTGGCGGGGTCTGACCAGTTACTTGCACTGGAGGTCCGATTTTTGACCACTAATGAGGCGTTGCGGCTGCTTAACCAATCCGATCTTCTGGACCTGGGCCGCGCCGCGGCCGGGGTTCGCTCCCGGCTTCATCCCGAAGGCCGGATTACTTTTGTCATCGACCGGAACATCAACTACACCAACGTCTGCGTCACCGCCTGCCGGTTCTGCGCTTTTTTTAAAGCCCCAGGACATCCGGAAGGGTACGTGCTCGATAGGGATACTATTTACCGCAAGATCGAGGAAACGGTCAAGGCCGGCGGAACCCAGATCCTGATGCAGGGGGGAATCCACCCCGATCTCGATCTCGAATGGTTCTGCGACCTCCTGCAGGATATTAAGGCCAGGTTTGCGGTTCATATACACTCTTTCTCCCCGCCGGAAATCCACTGTCTCGCCGAGGCGGAAGGTCTGACGATCGGGGAGATTCTAACCGCCCTGAGTGAGGCCGGCCTTGACTCAATGCCCGGGGGAGGGGCCGAGATCCTGGTGGACCGCGTCCGGTCCGAGATCAGCCCGAAGAAGATCGGCTGGGAGGCCTGGGCCATGGTGATGGAGACCGCCCACCGCCTGGGGATGAAGACGACAGCCACGATGATGTTCGGCTCGGTTGAAACCGCCGAGGAGAGGGTTCTCCACCTGTTCCGCCTGCGTGACATGCAAGACCGCTCGTTCACCTACTGGAGGCGCCGTGGGATCGAGCCCTTGGGCCAGGACGGGCAGCTCCGGCCGGAGGTCGGTGCCTTCACCGCCTTTATCCCGTGGAGCTTCCAGCCGGCCAATACCGCCCTGGCCCAGCTTTTCACCGGGCCAAACGGGCGCAAGACGGCCACGGCCTGGGAATACCTGACTATGGTCGCTCTCTCCAGGTTGGTGCTGGATAACATCCCCAACGTCCAGGCCTCCTGGGTCACCCAGGGGGCAAGAATGGCCCAGGTGGCTCTGGCTTTCGGCTGCAATGATTTTGGCGGGACGATGCTCGAGGAGAACGTCGTCCGGGCGGCCGGGGTTCAGCACCGGGTGGCCATGGAAGAGATCCTTGACTCGATCCGCGGGGCGGGGTTCCGGCCGGCCCAGCGCGACACCTATTACAACATTCTTAGAGAGTGGTGACAAAAACCACAGACATCCCGGCACCCATTTGGCTAAGATAACGACGCCGGGTCCGGCGAGGAAAGGGTGTGAGGGAATGGCAGCTCTGGGATTCGTTTGCCTCTTAGCCGTTGCCGTGAACCTCCCCGGGGGGTACTACCGGGCCGCCACCCGCCGGTTCTCGTGGCAGTGGTTCTTGGCCATTCACCTGCCCGTCTTGCCCCTGATTGGCGCCCGGTTGATAACCGGCGTGCCGGTGAGTTATTTCCCGCTTTTCTTGGCCGCCTCGGGCCTCGGGCAGTGGCTGGGTGGCCTGATTTGGTTTCGGACGGCCCGTCGAGTTGACCCTGCCGGAAGCGGGAACTTATAATAATGGCATGATGATAGCTATCGCCGCGGCCATCCTAATCCTCGACCAACTGACCAAATACCTGGTCCTCCGGACGATGGAACTGGAACAATCGATTCCGATCATCTCCGGAGTTTTTCATCTGACCTTCGTGCGCAACCCGGGGGCGGCTTTCAGCATGTTGGCCAACCAGACCAAGTTCTTCATTGCGGTGACGGTGGTGGTCATCGGCCTGCTCATCTGGTACTCGCGCCAGCTTCGAGGTGATTCGGGCTGGGCCAGAGTTGCCCTGGGCCTGCAGTTGGGCGGGGCGGTGGGAAACCTGATTGATCGGGTTCGTTGGGGCAGCGTGGTCGATTTTCTTGATTTCCGGGTCTGGCCGATCTTCAACGTCGCCGACTCGGCCATCGTCACCGGCTCAATCATCTTCGTCGTTTTGATCTGGAAGAGCGCTCCCGGAGAAGGAGCCCTGCCTTGACCGACCAGACCCTGACGGTTGAACCCGATGGGGCAGGGGTCCGGCTGGACGCCTACCTGGCCGGACGCCCGGGGATTGGCCTGACCCGTTCCCGCCTGCAGAAGCTGATCGAAGGCGGCGAGGTCTTGGTCAACGGCCGTCCGGTCAGGGCTTCTTACAAGGTGGCCAACGGGGACGCTATCTTGGTGAGGATCCCAGATCTGGAGCCGGTTGAGCTTCAGCCTGAGGAACTGCCGCTGGAAGTGCTCTTTGAAGACGCGGATGTCATTGTTATCAACAAGCCCCGCGGGCTGGTAGTCCACCCGGCCGCCGGGCACCGGTCCGGCACCCTGGTCAACGCCCTCCTACACCATTGCGTAGACCTTTCGGGCATTAACGACAAAATCCGCCCCGGCATCGTCCACCGCCTGGACAAGGACACTACCGGGGCGATGATGGCCGCCAAGAACGACCTGGCCCACCTGAGCCTGGCCGCTCAGATCAAAGAGCGGAGTGCCAGGCGGGAGTACTTGGCTCTGGTGCGAGGCAACCCGCCGGTCGACTCGGGCGCCGTCGACGCCCCGATCGGCCGTCACCCGACCGAGCGCAAGCGGATGGCCGTCAGCGAGGCCGGCCGCCCGGCGGTGACTCATTTCAGGGTCTTGGAACGGTTCGGGGAATACACCCTGCTCCGCTGCCGCCTGGAGACCGGGCGAACGCACCAGGTCAGGGTTCATTTATCCTCGATCGGGTTCCCGGTGGCCGGCGACCCGGTCTACGGCCCGCGTCAGGGAACGTGCGGGCTCGGTGGACAAGCCCTCCACGCCGTCAGCCTCGGGTTTTACCATCCCCGCAGCGGAGAGTGGATGGAGTTTGAAGCGCCGCTGCCGGATGATTTCCAGCGCGTGCTGGAACGGCTGCGCCAGGAAGCTAAGTGACAACAATTCTAAGCGAGGCTGAGTGGGACCCGGGTCTTGCGCCGGACATCGAAGAGACCGCTGGGATTGATACGAAGGCTGGGCAAGCCGGTAAAAGTAACCGTCTGGAGAACGAGCAGCGGATCGCTTAGGCTGGAACCGAGCGACCTGATAGCCGATTCGGCGGCCTCCAGCCGTTTTGCCGTGGAAGAAAGACTTTCCTCGTCGCTGGTTCCGCTTACCGGCAGGTGGAGCTCGGCCAGTACCTGACCCTCCCGGCAGACTACCCCGCCGCCCCCCAGTTCAGCCATTCTGTTGGCCGCAAAGGCCATCTCATTTCCGTCAACCCCAACCACTACCGGGTGGGAGCCGTCCCAGCTAAAGCTTAGTGCCACCGCCCCTGAACGCAGGCCGAAGCCTTCAGCCAGGCAGACGAAGGGTCGCCCGGTCTTGCGGTCGATTACGGCCAACCGGTTCAGGCCGGGTTCGCCCGCCCGGCGGCGCGTTTCGGCGGTGAGGATGCCTTTGCCGACCTGAACCACCCGGACTTCCTCCGCGTCGAGATTGAGATCGAAGTCTTCCGGCCGGAACCGCCAACGCTGAAAACCCCGGTCGGAGTCTTCCGGATATCCGGCCGGAGCCGCCGGAACCAGACTCCGGCCTTGCTCGGCCACCAGCCGCCCCTGGCAGATCACCCAGCGCGGTTCGATCTGTCTTAAGTCGGGAAGGACCACCAGGTCAGCCTGTTTCCCTGGAGCGATTCCACCCAGGCGATGATCAAGCCCAAAATGCTCGGCGACGTTGAGGGTGACCATGGAAATGGCCGCGGTTGGAGGCCAACCAAGATCGATCGCCCGCTGGACGACCTCGTTCAGGTAGCGGCCGGCCAGCAGGGCGGCCGGGGTGACCCCGTCCGAGCACAGGATCAATCGCCGGGTGTCAACCCCAAGGTCCTTCAGGGGGGTTACGGCCTCCAGGTCCCGACGGATGGCGCCCTCCCGGATCATCACATGTAGCCCCAGGCGAAGACGTTCTAGGGCCTCGCCGGCCGTGATCGGCTCATGGCAGGAGCTGATCCCGGCCGCTGCGCAGGCGGCCAGCCTGGCCCCCCGCGCTCCGGAAGTATGGCCCTGGGGCTGCAGGCCCCTTTCCTGGACCATCCGGATTCTCTCGAGCAATTCGTGATTACCCTCAGTGACCAGCGGCCAGTAGACCTCGCCCAGGCCCAGAACCCGCGGGTGCTCAATGATCCGCCGGAAATTCTCCCGGTCAACACACGGATCCTGCTCGTAAAAGCTCTCCAGCACCACTTGGGGCGCCAGGAAAAAGACGTTGCCCGGTTGATGTTCGAGGCCATCCAGTAGCTGCATTAGGCCAGCGGTCCCCAGGGTCGCCATGACATCCGTAGTTTCGGTGATAATAGTGGTTGTGCCGGTCGGAAGCGAGTGGCAGACCAACTGATGGACCGGAGTCGCGTAGTCCAAATGGGTATGACCGTCGATAAAACCTGGAGCGATGACTCCGTCTCCGGCGTCGAGCACCAGGGTGTTCGGGCCGCTCAGTTCGTCCCGGTGTGGCCCGGTATAGACAATAGTGTCTTTCTTTATCGCTACGGTTGTGCCGGGGATAAGCTCTCCCGAGTAGACGTTAAGCAGGGTACCCTTCACCACCATATCCGCCGGCCGGCGGCCCAGGGCGACATCCAGTAACTCAAGGGTTTTTTGAAGGCCCACGAAGATCCAACTCCTTTCACAGTAAATTTTAAC
>JBGFRN010000247.1:0-18292 GCA_041695105.1 Bacillota bacterium
GACGATAAATGGATCACGGGTCACAGCGAAGATAGCCGGAATTGAGTCGACCGCGAAAACCAAGTCAGTGCTTTCGACCAGCAGGAGAACCAAGAATAGCGGGGTGGCTTTGAGGCAGTTAGTCTCTCGCACGAAGAATTTATCCGCCACATAATTCTTGGTAACGGGCAGCAGGCGGCGGGCTAGCTTCAGAACCGGGTTGGCTTCGGGGTGAATCTCGCAATCACGCTGAAGCCCCATTTTTATGCCGGTCAGAATGAGGAACCCGCCGAAGACGTAGATCATCCAATGAAATTTGGCCATCAGGACAGCCCCAACCAAGATAAAGGCTGCCCGCATTACTAGAGCCCCCAGGATGCCCCAGAAGAGAACCCGATGCTGGTAGGCCGCCGGGACCTGAAAATACGAGAAAATCATTAATATGACAAAGATGTTATCAACACTCAATGATTTTTCGATCAGGTAGCCGGTCAAGAATTCCAGCGCCGTGTTCGGGCCCTTCCAGAAATAAATCCCAGCGTTAAAAGCCAGCGCCAGGCTGATCCAAACCAGGCTCCATATCGTGGCCTCACGCATACTGATCTCATGAGACTTTCGGTGAAAAACACCGAGGTCAAGGGCCAGCATGGCTAGAATGAATATATTAAATCCTATCCAAACATAAATTTCAGTTGAAAACACGGAGTCCATCCTTTCAATTACGGTTTTCATTAATATAACCGGCATAGCCCATATTCCATAAAGAACAAAGACCCGTACGAAAGAACAAAGACCCGTACGCCCCAGAGGGCGCACAGGTCTTGCTTTCCGATGAACTCGGTCCCGAACCGGGCCACGGAGGGCCGTACTGACGGCTGCGGGATCCAGCCTAGGGCTGGCAGCTACTCCCCTGTGATAAGGTTCAAAGCCTGATACAACAGTCTTGCATCATCATACAAGATACTTCTTATGAATTCAAGTGGTTAACCCGGCTTCTGTCAACCTGGCTTCCCACCCACGTCTCCCCGTCCTCCCAGACTTCCTTCTTCCAGATCGGGACCATCTGTTTGATGCGCTCGATGGCGTAGCGCCCGGCCTCAAAGGACTCAGCCCGGTGGGGGGTGGCCACGGCGATTACGACGCTGATCTCGGAGATCTCGAGCTTGCCAACCCGGTGGTGAATAGCGGCGACGGTTCCCGGCCACTTCCCGGCGATTTCCTGGCCGATCTGCTCGAGCATCTTCTCGGCCATTTCCCGGTAGGCCTCGTATTCAAGGTGGACCGTCCGGCGCCCCCGGGTGAACTCGCGGACCGTCCCGCAAAAGGCGACGGCCGCTCCGGCGTAAGGGTTGACCACCATCTCAATCATCCGGTCGGCCGAGAGCGGCTGATCGGTGATGGCGAAAAGCTGGTCCGAGCCCCCGCTAACCGGGGGGATCAGGGCAATCTCGTCCCCGGCATGCAGCAATTGATCGCCGCCGGCGAACTGGTGGTTGACCGCCACGTTGACCACCCCGATCAGGTCGGCCAGGTCTGGCCACTGGTGAGAGATGGCCTGGGTTAGGTCCATGACGGTCGAGCCCTTGGGCAGTTCCACGGACAGTTCCCTGGTCTTGGCCCGCTGAGCCAGCCCGGCGAAAAGTTTAACCTTTAGATTCAAACAAATTCCCCTCTCAATCTGACCATAAACCGCGTCTGGCCTGGCGCGCCTCCCGCTGGAGCCTGACGAACAGGTCGACGTACTTGACGTTGGGCGGGATGGTCATGATCTGGGCGTAGCCCTGGCGAACCAGCTCAGCGTTGATGAAGGTGCCGTCTTCCAAGTAGGCATAGGCCAGTGTCCGGCCGTACTTGTCCTTGCGTTCGACGTCATACTCCAGGCGTAGGTTTTTGCCCTCAACCATTTTCTTAGTGAAGGCCGTAGCCTGGTGCCCGTAAGGCTCTAAGCCCCTGGTTGGGTGATTAGTTTCCGGGCTGTTGACTCCTATTAGCCTAACCCGCTCCCCGGTGTCGAGCTCCAGGGTGTCGCCGTCAATGGTACGCTTCACCCGGTACAGCCGGCTTTCGGCTTGCTGGGGGGAAGGCCCGTCGTTTTTTTCCTCGGTAGCGGGAGCAAGCCTGGCTCCGGCGAAAACCAGTATCAGGGCGGCAAAGACCAGCCCGGTAGACAGCTTAGCGGATTTGGAAATCATGGACCTATTATATCACCCCCCGGCCTCAGGGTCGAAGTCCGAGGAAAGAAGAGTTTAGATCCGGCTCTTGACAATTAGTGCCGGAGGCGGTATATTTCACAGTAGTTGAGTATTATTCTCAATAACTCATTGTTATCAATGGAGGGGATTCAAAAGTGTTCTCGAACAGGAATCTGGTTATCATCACTTTCATAGCGCTTGTCGGCCTGGCCTTTTATTTTGGCACCACAGTACGAGGAAGACCGGAAACAGCAAAAGTTGATCCAGCACAATCAGCAGAGCGGGCGCAAGCTGTTCAGCCTGCTCCGGCGCGAAAAATGGTAAACATCTACTCGGCCCGTCATTATGGGGTTGAGCCGGTATTCAACGAGTTCACAAAAGAAACCGGTATTGAGGTTAGATTTACTTCGGGCAGTGACTCGGCGCTTCGAGAGCGTATCAAGGCGGAGGGGCGGTATACACCAGCGGATATTTTCATCGCGGTTGACGCGGGCAATCTCTGGCTGGCGGCACGCGATGGTCTTCTCCAGCCGGTGAAGAGCCAGGTCCTGGAGGAAAATATCCCTAATTCCCTGCGCGACCCGGAGAACCGCTGGTTCGGTCTTACCAAGCGCGTTCGCACTATCGTTTATCATCCTGACCGGGTCAAGCCCGAGGAACTATCCACCTACGAAGCCTTGACTGACTCTAAGTGGAAGGGCCGTCTCGCCATGAGGCCCGGTACGCATGCTTACACGCAATCGCTGGTTGCTAGTTTGATCGCCGCCCACGGTGAGGCCCGGACTGAGGAGATCGTTCGCGGTTGGGCCGCCAATAAACCGGTTATGATTGATAGTGACACCAAAATTCTCGAAAACCTGCAGGCCGGAAAAGTCGACGTGGCGGTAGTGAATCATTACTACCTGGGCCGCTTGCTGGAGGCTAATCCCAAGTTCCCGGTGCGTGTGTTTTGGGCTAACCAGAAAGAGCGCGGAGCCCATGTCAATATCAGCGGCGCCGGTGTGACTGCTCACTCGCCGAACCTTGAAAACGCTGTTAAATTGCTAGAATGGCTGGCCAGCCCGCGCGGGCAAAAGTTGTTCGCGGACACTAACCATGAGTTTCCGACTAATACCAAAGTTCCCGCGCATCCAATCATCGCTGGTTTTGGCGAATTTAAGGCTGATTCAACCAACCTTTCTGAATACGGCCGCCATCAGGCTACTGCTGTCAAGACAATGGACCGGGCAGGGTACAAATAAACGCTAGACGAGGATCAAATGGACAATTGGGTTCGTTTTTGGCGCGGGTGGCGGCCTCAGGGGCTGCCCGCGCTATCCCTTTTTATCGCCATGGCGGTGATGCTTCCGGTACTAGTAGTGGGCTCGGCGCTTATAACCCCAACTTGGGAGGTTTGGGAGCATCTATGGGAAACCCGCTTGCCCGGGCTTTTGAGCAATACCCTGATATTGCTGGTCGGGGTAGGGTCGGGCACCTTTTTCCTTGGGACGGCTTTGGCCTGGCTGATGGTGGCCTATCGTTTCCCGGGTTGGGCCGTTCTTAACTGGCTGCTGGTCTTGCCCATGGCTATCCCCTCTTACGTTCAGGGTTTTGTTTTTATGGCTCTTTTTGATTATGCCGGCCCGGTACAGTCGCTATGGCGCTCCTGGTTCAGCGGCCCCGCCTGGTTCCCCGAGATTCGTTCGGGCGGCGGGGCTATCTTAGTCATGACACTAGTTCTCTATCCATATGTCTACCTTCTGGCCCGAGCCGGTTTTCACCATCAATCGGGCGCTGCTTTTGAGGCGGCTCGCGTCTTGGGTTACAGCCGGCGAGAGGCTTTTCTCCACATCGCTCTTCCGTTGGCGCGCCCATCGATCGCCGCCGGTGTGACTTTGGCTTTGATGGAATCATTGACGGATTTTGCCACAGTTCGCTTCTTTAATTTCCCGACCTTATCTGAGGGTGTCTTTCGCGTTTGGCACGGCATGATGGATTTGCGCGCTGCCTCCGAGCTGGCGGGATTACTAGTGGTTTTTGCCCTGGTGATCATGGTTTTTGAGTATGGATTCAGGGGTCGTGCCCGGTATTTTGAATCCGGTGGAGAGTCTCCGGGTATCGAGGCTGTTCGCCTGGCGGGATGGCGAGGTTGGCTGGCGTTGAGCGCGGCGGGAGCGGTGGCGGTTGTTGCCTTTATTCTGCCGGTGACCCAGCTTGTTTGGTGGTCGGTGGCGGAAATGACCAGGGTACCGGCAGCGACCGTTCCGGTTTACTTGCGTCTAAGTTACAATAGCCTAATCTTAGGTGGGTTGGCCGCTGGTGTTTCGGTGATTTTAGCTCTGGCGCTGGCCAGTGGGACCCGATTGAGCGGGGGAAAGGTGGCCCGTTTTATCGCCCGGTTGGCGACAACTGGCTACGCTATCCCGGGAGCGGTTATCGCGGTGGGCATACTAATCCCTTTGTCGGTTCTGGATCATGCCCTGAATATTCTTCTTGAAAAATGGTGGGGCGTGACCGTAGGCTTGGTTTTTACCGGCTCAGTGGTGGGACTGATTTATGCCTATGCGGTTCGCTTCATGGCAGTTTCTTATAACAGCGTAGACTCCAGCCTGGAAAAAATTACTCCCAACATCGCTATGGCGGCCCGGGTGCTCGGAGCGACGCCCTGGACTTTGTTATGGAGAATCCAGCTCCCGCTGGTGGCACCAGGATTGCTGGTTGGAGCGACGCTGGTTTTTGTAGACGTTTTGAAGGAGCTACCTATAACCGTTATGTTAAGGCCATTTGGTTACGATACCTTGGCTATTTGGGTTTGGCAGATGGCCGCCGAATCGATTTGGGCGGGCGCCGCCTTTCCAGCCCTGATGATCGTGGCTGCCGGCCTGGTGCCGGTGGCGTGGCTTACAAGAGCGGCGATGCCGGAAAAGATGGGCTCGCGGGCAAAATTAAACCGGAAGGATGTTTGACATGGAGCCGCAACCAGCTTTCGTGGCGCTTGAGGGTTTGTCGAAGGCCTTTGAAGGCGTTCATGCTGTCCGCGACCTGAGCCTGAATATCCAGGAGGGCGAATTCTTTTCGCTGCTCGGTCCATCGGGTTGCGGCAAAACGACTACTCTGAGGCTGATAGCCGGGCTCGACCAGCCTGATCAAGGAATAGTGACCATCAGTGGTGAGGTCGTTTCCGGGAAGGGAATATGGGTTGCCCCGGAGAGAAGAGGGGTCGGCGTCGTTTTTCAGGATTACGCGTTGTTCCCTCATATGGATATCTATAATAATGTCGCCTTCGGATTGAGGGATCTCAGCCGTTCAGCGGTGAAGAGCAAGGTCATGGATATGCTCGAAATAGTCGGGCTGGCTGGCCTGGCGTCCCGATATCCTCATGAGCTTTCCGGCGGGCAGCGCCAGCGCGTTGCTTTGGCCAGGTCTTTAGCTCCTTCGCCGCGAGTGATTCTTTTGGACGAGCCATTTTCTAACCTTGACGCCGATCTACGTGACGAGCTGCGTGATGAAACAAAACGAATCCTGAAAGAAAAAGGGACTACGACAATCCTGGTGACACATGACCAGCAGGAGGCGTTCTCGCTGTCTGACCGGGTGGGCGTGCTTAATAACGGGCGGTTGGAGCAAGTTGGGACGCCGGCCGAGATTTATCACCGCCCGAGCAGTCGTTTTGTCGCTGATTTTGTTGGCAAGGCGGATTTTGTGATTGGGTGGATTACCGGGTCAGCGGTTGTTTCTCCCCTTGGAACTTTTGCTCTGGACGGCGGCCCGCCGGCCGGTGCCCTAGAACCAGCCGGTATTCATGAACGAGCCCATGAACAAGAAGTGGAACTAATGATCCGTCCGGACGATATCGATTTCGTAGTTGACCCGAGCGGAGCCAGTGTGATTGCTGGTTCTAAGTTTCTGGGGGCCAGCATTCTCTATACGGTGGAAATTCCCGGCAGATTATTGATCCATTCCATGAAGTCGTCGACGGTGGTTGTTCCGGTTGGCACAAAAATTTCGGTTAAGGTTGATGCCACTCATATAGTTGTCTTTCCGCGGCTCTAACCATTTTGTTGCGAGGGACAGGCCGGCTCGGTATACTTGATGGTACCTGAGGAGGTTGCACCGGAGGTAACGACATGGTTCGGATGGATCTGGTCAGCATCGGGGTGGCCGGCGAGGATGACGGCGGGATAGTTCTCGTGCTCAAAGAGCAGGAGGGCGGCCGTTTTTTGGCCATGCAGATTGGTCCGGCCGAGGCCAACGCCATCGCCGTGGCGGTGGGCCAGGTTCAGGTTCCCCGCCCGCTGACCCATGACCTGTTCTCGGATACCCTGGCCAAGCTCGGCGCCAAGGTGAGCTCGGTAGCCGTGGTCAACTTCGACGACTCGACCTACTTCGGGCGGATTTACCTCGAAACCCAGGGCGGAAAGCTGGAACTCGACGCTCGCCCGAGCGACGCCATCGCCCTGGCCCTTCGCCAGGGTGCCCCGATCTTCGCCTCTGATCAGGTGCTGCTAGTGGCGGGAATCGATCCCGAGGAGACCCACGAGGTTCATTAAGGTGATAGCTTAATAACCATGGCGGGGCGACCGTAAGTGTCAGCCCCGCTTCTCACTGGTGCGCAACGCAAGCCCTAAGGCCAAGGGCTTCCAAGACAGCCAGGGCCTCTTGATCGCTGAGCGGTTTGGGCCCGGGCGTCTTTAGGTAGCGTTCGAACCCTTCTGGATTGAGCAAGTGGATCCGGCGTCCCTCAAAATCGATCGGGAGGGGCAGTCCGGGCTGCCGGGTCAGGATCACCGCCGCCTCAACCGCCGGCGGGCTGGCGCCTCCACCGGCCCAGATTTTCTCGATCTGCCCGGAGAGTAGCCGCAAGATCTGCTGAGACTTTTCTTCGGCCTGGATCAGCTCGGACGGCAGGCGGTTTTTTCCAAAGGTGCGATCACTGATGAATACGGCTACCAACCCTCGGGGTCCGAGCCAGAGGTAGGTGGGGCGCACAGCCCCGGCCTCGGTCCCGATCTCCGGCCGGAAAAGGACAAAGCCTTGGGCGGCGGCCAGGGCGGCCCGGATCTGGCCTCTTGACTGGGATGAGTAGAGGGCTCTGATTCCCTGGGTCCCGCAGTAGCCTAGTACAACTAGAAGGAAGGTTCCGAACATCCGGAACAACCCTTGACCGGTGGCCTCGGCCAGCCGGAAGGTCGTCCCGATGGCAAAGGCGAAGAAGCCGGTGGCCGCGAACCAGACCATTTCCCAGCGGGTTTCCCTGGCGGGGCCGTTGAGGAATCGGGCCAAATCAGATCCTCCTTTTAACCTTTGGCCGGGGCAGCGAGGCCCCGGGTATTCTGGTTGAGTAGGTCTTTTCCAGGACCGCCAGGAAGGCCTTCATGGCCGATGAAAGGTATTTGTCGCGCCGGTAGGCTACGGTGGTGGTCCTGACCAGGGGCTTGACCCCGGTCATCCTGATCTCGACCAGCGAACCTTCTTGGATTTCATCCAGGGCGCTCATCCTCGGGATGATTGTCACCCCCAGGCCGACTTCAGCCATCTTCTTCATAGCTTCAATACTGTCCAGATCCATATGGACGCGGGGGAAGACCCCGGTCTTTCTGAAAAAGTCCTCCAGGAAGGTACGGTAGCCCGACCCCTCCTCAAAGAAAATGAACGATTCTCCCCGAAGCTCTTCTGGCGAGATTTCACCGCGGGTGCAGAAACGGTGCCGCGGGTGCACGACCAAGATCATCTCGTCGTCGTAAAGCTGGGTGATCACTAGGTTGTTGTCCGGGCTGGGCCCAGTCACCAGAGCCAGGTCGACCTCGTTGGCCAGCAGCTTTTTGAGCACCTCGCTGGTGCTGCCGGTAGTGACGGTGATGTCGATTCCCGGATGGCTGTGACGGTATGGCTGCAACAGGCCCGGGAGCATGAAAATCGACAGGGTTAGGCCCGAACCCAGCCTAAGCCGCCCGCGCCCGAGGTTTTGGAGATCGGCCATGGCCGTCCGGCACTCCGAGAAATCTTGGGTGATGCGCTCGGCGTAATCGAGCAAGACCTCTCCGGCCGGGGTGAGCTGGACCGAACGGCCGACCCGGTCAAACAAGGCCTGACCGAACTCGTCCTCAAGGGACCGGACTTGCTGGGTTACGGCCGGTTGGGTCATCCCGAGCAACTCGGCCGCCCGGGTAAAGTGCTGGGTCTTGGCCACCTGGCAAAAGGTCAAAAGCTGCTGAAGGTTCATGTCTCACCCGCTAAATAAGTTTAGAAGTATGGGGGAGCCCGAAAGACTCTCCGGGCGCGACGATCCTAACGGCCACTCCCGGCACCTGCCGCTCGATTTTTTCCTTGAACTCATCAGGGTCGGCCTCGATCACCGGAAAGGTATTGTAGTGCATCGGGACAACCATCTCCGGGCGAAGGAAAGACACCGCCCGGACCGCGTCGTCGATATCCATGGTGTAGTTCCCCCCGATTGGCAGCAGGGCCAGATCCAGGGGCTCGATTTCACCAAGCAGCTTCATGTCGCCAAACAGGCCGGTATCCCCGGCGAAATAAACCTTGCGGCCGTGGAAGTCGACGATGAAGCCGCAGGCGTGACCTCCAGGAACTCCCGCCCCGTGGAAGGCCGGGGTGACCCTGACGTAGCCGAAATCGAGGCGGAACTTGCCTCCCAGGTGCATCCCGTGGACCTTGGCCCCCTCGGCCCCGACCAACTCGGCTATCTCATGGGTGCTGACCACCAGGGCGTTGTTCCGCTTAGCGATCGAGGCCGTGTCGCCGAGATGGTCGCCGTGCCCGTGGCTGACCAGGACATAGTTTGCCAGGATATCCTCCGGTTTGACCTTGGCCGCTGGGTTGCCAGTAATAAATGGGTCGAAGATCAGGCTGGTTCCCTGGTCCTGAATGAGAAAGCAGGAATGACCATGGTAAGTGATTTTCACCGGTTCATACCTCCATTCAAGATTGGTAACGGGTGCCATTTATTTTAACAAAAGATGTGGTACAATCCAATGAAATCGAATCGCATGAAATCGAATCGCAAGCAGGGGTGTTTAGATGTTGATTCAGGCAACCCAGGAAACTAATCAAGCCGGTCAGTGGGCCGACCTGGCGGTCGCCCGCTTCATTGAGGGATACAATTGCAGTGAGGCCGTCCTGGTCACCCTGGCCGATTACCTGAAAATCAGGTCCGAAATTATCCCGGCGGCCGCGACCGGCTTCGGGGGCGGGGTCGGGCGCTGCGGCGATCTTTGCGGCGCCGTTTCGGGAGGGGTGATGGGACTCGGCCTAGCCGTCGGTCGCACCGATCCGAAAGACGGAACCAAGAAGATGGAAGCCGTCAAGATCTCCGAACAGCTCCTGGCGCGCTTTCAAAAACGTTGGAACTCGGTTTTATGCCGTGAATTGATCGGTTTTGTCCTTAAAGAGCCGGGCATGCAGGAGCGCTACACAGCCGAGAAGGTCAGGGAGAAAACTTGCCGCAACCTGGTGCATTTTGTGATGCTGGAGTGCCTGGATTTGATCAAGAGCCGCGAGGGCGAGACCGGGAAGAATTGACCCGGGTATAATAGGGCCATGTCGAGTTTGGAAAATGCCGCTATTAGGGCGTCTAAGGCCTTTTATTTGGGCCCGGTTCGACTGAAGAACCGGGTTGTTGCTGCTCCCATGGCTGGAGTCAGCAATCTGGCTTTTCGCCTTTTAGCGGCTGAGATGGGCGCTGGGCTGGTTGTTAGCGAGATGGTCTCCGATCAGGCATTGATACACGAGAGCGACCGAACCATGAAGATGCTTCGCGTCGACCCGCGCGAGCGGCCGGTGGCGGTTCAGCTCTTCGGGGGATCTCCCGAGACCATGGCCCAGGCGGCGAGGATTATTGAGGAACGTGGGCCCGATCTGATCGACGTTAATATGGGCTGCCCGGCCCCCAAGGTCGTCAAGGGCGGCGGCGGTTCGGCCCTGCTGCGCGACCTTCCGCTGGCCGGACGGATCATTGAGGCGGTCGTCACAGCAGTCAAAGTCCCGGTAACGGTCAAAATGAGGACCGGCTGGGACTCAAGCTGTTTGGTAGTCGAGGAGGCCGCCCGGATCGCCGAGTCGGCCGGGGCGGTGGCGGTCACGGTCCACGGAAGGACCCGGGTTCAGCAGTACACAGGTCAGGCCGACTGGGGGCAGATCGCCAGGGCGGTCAGGGCGGTCAGCATCCCGATCATCGGGAATGGCGACATCTGGGAGCCAAGAGACTCCAAACGGATGCTGGATGAGGCGGGATGTGCGGCCGTGGCCATTGGCCGGGGCTCCCTGGGCAACCCGTGGCTGTTCCAAAGGACAGTTCGTTACCTTGAGACCGGGGAGGAACTCCCCGGGCCTACGCCCCAGGAGCGGGTTCGGGTGGCCCTGAGGCACCTGGATATGCTCGTCGAACTCAAGGGTGAATACACAGGAGTGAGGGAAATGCGCAAACACGCGGCCTGGTACACCCGCGGCCTGCCTGGCGCCGCCCTGATCCGCGGTCTGGTTATGAAGGCCGGGACCCGCTCCGAGATGGCTGAGATCATTTCAACGATAACGAGGTAAAAATCCATGGAATTACCGGTCGTTCCCGTCGCTAACGGGATTTTCCCCCGCCCCGGCGGCGGGGTGATTAAGGGGATTTTCGTCGACCCATCCTCGGTCGACCTGCTCGGCGACATCTCGGAAAACCAGGAGTTTTTGCTCTGCGCCTATTCTACGGATCGCCAAGAGCTTTATGAGGTCGGGGTGTTGGTAAGATTGCTCGAGACTTGGCCCCAACCGGTTTGCTTCGAGGGATCAGAAGAAAAAACGGTTGGTCAGTTCGTCCGCCTTGAGGGACGGGGAATCATCAAGTCTCAGGGGTTCACCGTTGATGATGGGAGCCTGACTGCTTACGGCTGCGAATTCCTCGACCTTGAGGAGCTGGAACGCCGGGGCTACCCGATCATCGTCGGCTTCGGATGGAAGCCCCAGGGAGGCTTCACCGAGCCTGGAGGCTCAAAAGAAGTCGAGGTCACCGTTTACGGCCAGGATCTCGAGACTGGCGATGAGGTTTCGATCAGCGCCCAGATCGGTGACCTGGTCTCCTTCGAATCGGCCCATAGCATCGAGCACGCCATCATTCGCTCGCTGGACCAATTCGGCCTATGCACCCCCAAGACCCTGGCCGAGTCGCTCAAGCGCGAAACCAGGGAACTGGCCCAGTCAATCGAGGCTGGCCTGCGGTTTCGCCTTCCAGAGGTCTTCGGGGTGACCGAAGGCGGGGTCTGCGGCAACCCGATGACTAACCTGGCCCAACTTTACCTGAACGAGGAGGTCACCTCCCGTCTTATGAAGGGCGATTCCCTAGCCAGGTCGATCAAGGAAGGGCGAACCAAGGCCCTCTCAAGATTGACCGGCGAGCTCGGCCTGACCACCGACCCTCGCTACCGCAAGCTGCAGGCGCTTAAGAAAGGCATGGCCCACGACCCGAGGTCACCGAGGAGAAGGCTGGCGGCCAAGGTGCTGGAGAGGTTTCCGGTGAGCCCGTGGGACTGAGCCACAACCGCATCTACGGCCTTATGGTCCTGGCTACGTTCTTCTGGTCCGGAGCCTTCATTGCGGGAAAGCTGGCGTTGCGGGAGTTTCCCCCCTTTGCCTTGACGTTTTTCCGGTTCTTTTTTGCCCTGCCGCTCATTTTTCCGATCCTTTACCTGCGGGAGCCAGGGAACTGGTGGCCGAAGCGGGAGCAGTGGGTTCCTCTCATCACTCTTGGAATCGTCGGTATCTTCGGGTACCACGCCTTCTTTTTTTCGGCCCTAAAATACACGACCGCCATTAACTCGTCCCTGATCGCCTCGACCAACCCAATGATTACGTTTATGCTAGCGGCCCTGATTGGGCAGGATCGGGTGACACCGCTTCGTCTGTTAGGGATGATCCTTTCGTTCACCGGTGTCTTCTTGATAGTTACCAACGGGGACTGGAGTGTAGTTTCTACCTTTCGCTTTAATGTTGGGGACATACTGATCTGGGCCGGGGTCTGGTGCTGGGCGGTATACTCGCTCCTCGGCCGAAGCTTTATGAACCGTTACAGCCTTTCCCCCCTGGTCGTGACCGCCTACACCTTTCTCGTTTGCGCGGCGGTTTCGGTTCCGCTTGTCATCTGGGAGAACCCGGCCTTGTACCTTCCCAAGACTACCCTTGTAGGGTGGCTGTCGATCGTATACATGGCTGTATTCGCTTCGGTCCTGGGGTATCTAGTTTTCATGACGGCCGTCCAGAAGGTCGGGGCCCCGCGGGCGGCCGTCTTTTTTAACCTGGTTCCGGTTTTGACCATTATCCAGTCGGTGATCTACCTCGGTGAGCCGTTCAGTTGGTTCAAGCTGGTGAGCGCCGCTGTAATCATCTGCGGCGTCTTCCTGACGACCCGGCCCGAGGCAGACGGTCAAGCAGACGAAAACCCCAGTCCAGCCGCCGTCCGGCCAGCGGTGAGCCCGGGGTCCGAGGTATAGGCAATGGCGATCGTAGTAATCACTGGAGCCTCGAGCGGGATCGGAGAGGCTACGGCCCGCGAACTGGCGAGCCGGGGCCATAAGCTGGCTCCGAGAGGCCGCAGACCGAAAGCCTAAGGTGAGCGCTATTTTTTCCCGTTCAGCTCTTATTTTTGAAAGTTGCTGTTTCCGCGCTCTGCATCCATCTCATTCCCAACTGACATTCGACCCTTAACGCTTCCTCCAAGGGCAGGTCCCAACCCCTCATGACCGCCTGCTTGTCGGTTCGAAGGGAACCCTGAGGATAAGTGGCGATTTGGGCTGCCAGTTCGCGAGCCCGGTCCAACACCCCTTCATCGTCCACGACTTCGGTAACCAGGCCCCATTCCAGGGCTTGCGAGGCACCGATCGTCCTTCCGGTCAGGATGAGGTCTAGAGCCCTGCCCAAACCAATGATTCGCGGAAGCCTCTGGGTACCCCCGTCGACCAGAGGGGCATTAAAACGCCGTTCCAAGCACCCAAACTGGGTTCCCCGGCCAGCGAGTCTGATATCGCACCAGCAAGCCATTTCGAGGCCGCCGGCGAAACAATGACCTCGGATAGCGGCGATGATTGGTTTAAAGATGTCCAGGGTTCGGGTGAAGCCGAGGTACCCTTCACCACGGTAAACAAAGTCAGGATCATATGGGTCGCTGCTGGGGCCCAGGGTTTGAAAAGCCTTCAGGTCGGCCCCCGTACTGAAGGCGGCCCCGGCCCCGGTCAGAATGGCGACATGCGCTGAAGGATCGTCACGAAAACGAAGCCAGGCCTGGCGCAAGGCCGCGGCGGTCTCGCCGTCAACGCAGTTGAAAACCTTTGGCCGGTTGATTGTGACGGTAACGATCGGCCCGTCTTGGTAATACAGGACTTTTTCAGTATTCATCGATCTGAGTTCTCCAGCTCTTTGGTCGACTGAATGATCCGGAGGGTTTTTTCCAGCAAAGCCTTCTCAGCCTGGCAACCTCCGCAGGTATGAAGATGTTGCTCCAGAAGGGGCCGCAGGGAATCTTCCAGTTCCCGATCAAGGTACGGGTTCAGCATCCCCCGGGCCTGGTCGCAGGTCATATTTTCTTCACTCCTTCGCAATCGCAGGTGTAGTCCGAAATCAAACCGGAGCAACCCGCCCGTATTAGGCATTCCTTGAAAGCCTGCCTGGCCCGGTACAAGCGAGATTTAACCGCTGGAACCGAGATGCCGAGAAATTGCCCCCTGATCAATTCCGTCATGCGTTAGACTCAAAAAGTATCAAAAAGTTTCAGGTCCAAGTTTTTGGTCGGTGACGCAAAAGGAGAAGTGGATCGCGTCGATGCTCAACGCGGCAATCGATAGATTCCCACTAGTACGCCGCCGTTTCTTTTCCTTCGAGAGTTTCTATGATCCAAGCAGAAAGCCCTTCCATGGTCTTGGAAGGGCCTTCAAGTAGATCACCGCCACCTTAGGCCCTCTTGCGCCTTGCGCGTCCAGGTAAACTTTGATAACATCTGTGTATACGAAGTTGTGCACGCTGGGGAAACCTATACGGGAGATTCGAGGCATGAACTTCATCCGCATTGGCGACAAACTGATTAGCCGCGAGAAGATCTCCGATGCGATCAACAAGGTCCTGGAGCTCCGCTATCGCGGGCTGTCTCAGCAAGACGTCGCCGATCGTCTCCACCTGGACCGGTCCTTCATCTCTCGCCTGGAGTCCCTGGGTGAAGTCCGCAAGGGCGGCACGATTGCCTTGGTCGGTTTTCCGGTGCTGAACAAGGATGAAATCCTGAGTTTGGCCAACGAGGAGGGCGTCGATTTCACGTTCCTCATGACCGAAAAGGAGCGGCGGGATTTCATCGAACGGCCTAGCGGTCTTGAGCTTTTTAACCAGGTGATGGAGATGGTCGGACGGGTCAGGCAGTACGACATCGTCATCGTCCTCGGCTCCGACAAGCGTGTGGCTTTAATTCAGGCCCTGCTCGACCGGGAGGTCATCTCGGTCGAAATCGGAAAATCTCCGATCGAAGAAGACAAATTCGTCGATCCGGGACACCTGCGGGGGCTGATCCACAGCCTGAGGAGGGAGCCCTAGCGAGAATGCGCCGTGTGATCAGTATCAGTCTCGGTTCTTCAGAGCGCGATCATGCGGTCGAAGTCAAGATCCTCGGTCAGACCTTCCGGATCGAGCGAATTGGCACCGATGGCGACCGCTCCCGGGCGATCGAACTGATCAAGAGCCTGGACGGCCAAGTCGATGCCTTCGGGATGGGCGGCATTGACCTGTACATATCAGCCGGCAGTCGCCGGTATACAATCAGAGAGGCCGTGCCGATTGCCCGGGCCGCGGTCAAGAGTCCGATTGTCGACGGTTCCGGACTGAAAAATACCCTAGAGCGAAAGGTGGTACGCCACCTCGCCAGTCATCATCCCCGGGTTGGACTGTCGGGAAAACGGGTGCTCCTAGTATCCGGGGTCGACCGGTTTGGGATGGCCGAGGCACTGGTCGAGGCGGGAAGCCAGGTGACTTTCGGGGATTTGATCTTCATCTTGGGGATTCCAATCCCCTTGCGCTCTTTGAAGGCCCTGGACTTGGTTGCCCGCGTCGTAGCACCGATTGCCTGCCAACTGCCGTTCAATATGCTTTACCCAACCGGCGACAAGCAGACCCAAGTCACCCCCAAATACCATCGATATTACCATGAGGCCGAGATGCTGGCCGGAGACTTCCACCTGATTCGAAGGTTCATGCCGGACAATCTGACTGGGAAGACTATCCTGACCAATACTGTTACCCCGGCCGATGTCGGGGAACTCCGCCGGCGGGGAGCGAAACTTTTGATCACCACCACCCCTGAGCTCAACGGCCGCTCCTTTGGCACCAACGTCATTGAGGCAGTGCTGGTGGCCCTGGCCGGCAAGCCCTGGAACCAGATGACCCCCGATGATTACGATGTGCTGCTTGACAAAATCGGTTTCGTCCCGCGCATCGAGCACCTCACGGATCAGGCTTCGGCCGTTTAGGTTAGGAGGCTCCTTATGGAACCTGGCAGATTTGCCTTCATCATTCACCCGGGAGACGCCTCCCAATACGCCAATAAATTCCCACTAACACGTCACTTTCCCGAAACTGTGGTTGAGAACTTATTCGCCCTGGCTCCGGCCATCAAGGCTTCTTATATTACCGGGATCAAATCCGAATTCAATACCGCCGAGGGCTGGTTTGTCGGCTGCACCCTCACCTCTCGCCAGTTCTTGCGGCTCCCGCATTGGTTCGTGATGCGCAAGATCATCGGTGCCGCGCGGTTGGCCGAGAGGCTTGGGGCCAAGATTGTCGGGCTTGGAGCCTACACCGCCATCATCGGGGACGCCGGGCACACCGTCGCTAATAATGTCGGTATCGCCGTGACTACTGGCAATTCTTACACCGTGGCCGCCGCGCTCGAAGGTGCCAAGCTTGGTGCCGGAGTCATGGGGCATGACTTTTCTCAGGCCGAGGTGGCCGTCGTCGGCGCCTATGGGTCGATCGGGTCGGCCTGTGCCCGGATCCTGGCTCGGGAGGTCAAGTATCTGACCCTGGTTGGGCGGAACGAGGAAAAACTCGAAGCCCTGGCCCGGCAGATCCTTCAGGAGACCGGTTTGGCCCCGCGGGTTTCAACCGACATTTCCAAAACTCTTCCAAAGGCCGATGTGGTCATTGCCGTTTCGAGCTCGGTCGACGCCATCATCCAACCAGAGGATCTTAAACCGGGGGCCGTCGTCTGCGACGTGGCCCTTCCCCGCGATGTCGACGAACGGGTGGCGGCCGTCCGGGATGACGTTCTGGTCATGGATGGCGGCGTGATTTCCGTCCCCGGCAACGTCGAGTTCAACCTTGACTTTGGTTTCCCGCGGGGGCATTCGGCCGCCTGCATGGCCGAGACGATGCTCCTGGCCCTGGAAAATCGATACCATAACTTCACGCTGGGCCGAGATCTCTCGGTCGTCCAGATCGATCACATCGCCTCTTTGGCCAATAAACACGGATTCAAAGTCGCCGGAGTTCGCAGCTTTCACCGGGCGATGGACGACGGGGCTTTTCAGAAGATCAGAGAAAATGCTCGCCGAAAAAGAGCCCGCCTGCTCGGCCAGTTTCAACCAGTTTCTTGACAGTAAACTCAGGATTTTTTATAATTAACAATCGTATCGGGATAGAATCGAGCACTGTCGGTAAACGGCAGTGCTTTCCAACTACTATGGACTTGAATACCGTCCAACCCGTCCTCATACCATACAACGGGACAGGATACGGGGAGAAACCCATAAAGGAGCGGTCGCCCAGAAATGGCAGAAAAAGAAGTTGTCGTAACGGCTGAAGGCCTGAAAAAGATCGAGTCAGAACTCGATCACCTAAAGTCGGTACGACGCCGCGAGGTGGCCGAAAGAATCAAGCAGGCCAGGGAATTTGGCGACATCAGCGAAAACTCGGAGTACGAGGACGCCAAGAACGAGCAGGCCTTTATCGAAGGCCGGATCTTGACTCTGGAGAAGATGCTTCGCAACGCCAGGATTCTGGACGAGTCGGAACATGATCCGGACGTGGTCGGACTGGGATCGACCGTCAAAATTAAGGATATGGACTTTGGGGACACCCTGGAGTACACCATCGTAGGCTCCATGGAGGCCAACCCCAATCAAAAAAAGATTTCCAATGAGTCCCCGGTGGGCAAGGCCCTGTTGGGTCAGCGGGCCGGCTCGGTAGTTGAGGTTGCCGCTCCCGGAGGAACGATCAAGTTCAAGCTTCTGCAGATCGTCCACTAGACCCGGATCTCCGGGTTTTTCTTCTTTTCTCGGCTTAGTCTGTACGAGGAGTGTGCCAATTTGACGGGCGAGCACCCTAACGATAACCACAATGAAGTTAATGACAAGGATCTGACAGCGGTCCGCCTTCAGAAGAGGGAGCGTTTGCGCGAGCTCGGGGTCGATCCATATGGCCAGCGCTTCGAACGAACTCACCAGCTTCAGGAGATCCTTGATAATTTTGACGCCCTGGAAGGCCAAACTGTTTTGGTGGCCGGCCGGCTGATGGCTATTCGAGGCCACGGTAAGGCCTCTTTCGCCGATCTGCGCGACATGTCGGGAAAGCTTCAGATTTACGTCAAGCTGGATCAGGTCGGCGAGCGCTTATATGAAATCTGGAACCTGCTCGACCTGGGCGACGTCATCGGCGGCCGCGGGACCGTCTTTCGCACCCGCCGCGGCGAGGTTTCGATTCAAATCGAAGAGTTTACCGTCCTGTCCAAGTGCCTCCATCCCTTGCCTGAGAAATGGCACGGTCTCAAGGACGTTGACCTGCGCTACCGCCAGCGTTACCTCGACCTAATCGTCAACCCGGAAGTCCGGGAGATCTTTCTAATCCGAAGCCGGGTCGTTCGCGAGATGCGCAGCTATCTGGATGAACGCGGTTTTTTTGAGGTCGAGACTCCGGCCATGAATGCTATCGCCGGAGGGGCTTCGGCCCGTCCATTCGTCACCCACCACAATACCCTCGATCTCAGGCTATACCTGCGTATCGCCACCGAACTTCATTTGAAGCGACTCATTGTCGGCGGGTTCGAAAAGGTTTACGAGATCGGGCGCATTTTTCGCAACGAGGGCATCTCGACCAAGCATAACCCCGAGTTCACC
>JBGFRN010000277.1:0-3237 GCA_041695105.1 Bacillota bacterium
ATGTAGAAGAAGATAGAAGGCCACCAGGCCGCCAACCGCCACAAGCAGCGCCAGAGTGGCCTTCTCGCGGGCTGTTAGCCTCTTCACTAGTTTCCACCCCCGATCACCCTTCCTCACTATCACCCTCCCGAGCGGTCGGAAACTGTTGTTAGCCTCTTCACTAGTTTCCACCCCCGATCACCGGCTTGACCTTAGCGATGATCTCAAATTCTGACGATGAGTAGGACCTGAATTCTACCTCCTGGAGATACTTCGATCTCCCAAGGCCGAATAGCAGTTGTGACAGGTCCGCGAGATACTTTGACCGGCCCCGGATAACGAGCCCAGACGCAACGTCGCCGCTAACCTCCTCCAGCGTTACCCCATCAGGGGCAAGCGACCCCAACTCGGCCAGAAATCCTGACCAGGGGACACTCTGTAGTTGGGCGAGGGCGTTGGTCTTGGCCTCGATGTTTGCCTGTTCATCCAGTAGACGCTGGCGTTTCTCAAGGACCTGGGCGTACCCGCCCAAATCCCGGCGATTCTCCTCAATTTCTCTCTCATAAGACTTGACCCGAGAGTAGATTCCATTGTAGTAGGAGGTGACTGTGAAGAAGAAGAAAAACACCAGCGTTGCCAGCAGGTAATCCTTGAGGTTAAGGGGTCTTGGCGGCCGCAGTTCCGCCGGAAGAAGGTTGATTTTCATTTTTCGACCTCCTCCCTCAACGCTGCTCCCAGGGCCGGCAGAAACTGTGGCCCGAGGTGTTGGATCACGCCCAGAAGCCTGCGGTGCGCGGCCAACTTCCCGGGGAGAGAGGCAACCCTTACATCCAGGGCGCCGATATTGGGGAATCTCTCACTCAGCGTTCCGGCCAGGTATTCGAGCGCCATAGGCGCCAGCCCGGGGAGTTGAGCCCCCCCTCCCGTCAGATAGACTTGGCTAAGGGACAGGCCGCGATTCTGGATCATGAAGAATTCCACTGAGCGGCTGACAGCCGAAAGCATTTCCTCCAGCGGAAACCGCAGCAATTCGGCCACCCTGGAGCCCGATACCAAACCCTGCTCCCGCTTGAGCCTCTCCGCCTCCTGGCGATCAACCCCTAATCCATCAACGATCACCTGGGTCAGTGCTCGGTTGTCCAGCGGCACGGCGCGGGTCAGTACCGGAACCCCATTCACAAAGATGTTCACCCTGGTTGCGGTCGCCCCCAAGTCGAGCACTACCAGGGGTTCTTGAGAACCGAAAGGTATTAGGCCGGAAAACCTCAGACCCCGCAGGATTGCCAGGGCATCGAGGTCGATCGTCTGAGCTCGCAGCCGGGCCTTTTTAAGCGCCAGCAGTTGGCCCTCGACAAGGCGCCTTTGAGCGCCCACGATCATTACCGGCATCTGGCCGGGCTGGCTGACGGACGCGGTCTCCGCCACGGCGTAATCGAAAACGGCCTGGTCACGAGGTATTGGAAGGTGCTGGTCAATGTCAAAGGAGAGTGCCCGACTAAGCTCGGCTTTCGACATCCTCGGGTAGTTGACATGCCGGATCAGGACTCCCGAGCCACCGATCACGGTCCCAACCCGAGGTTGCCTGAGCCGTAAGGTGGACCAGATATTGGCAAGGACCCCAGTAATTGCCATTGGGTCGGCTACCGCGCCCTCGGCAACGGCGCCAGTCGGCGTCGGAATCTCGGCGAAGTTCTCCACTCGGGGGCCTTTCCGGGTAGGCCGGACTTGAACTAGCTTTATCGATTCCGTGCCGAAATCGATACCGATGACCGTCGAACCCTGTCTGGCCAGGCCGCCCCAGGGCACAAGCCTGGACTGACCCAGGCTCCGCCCGGCTGACTTTCGGCGACTCCGGCGTCGCAAAGCCACAAGAAGCATCAGAAGCAGCAGTGCAGACCCGCCTCCGACGACCGCTCCGTAAGGCGAATCGACTGCCGTGCGATACCATTCACTCAAGATTGGCCGATACTGTTCCCAATAGCTCAGGAGTTCTTCGATGACTTCGATGGGTAATACCCCCGCAGGTGAGGTGAATGAAGCGATGAAGGACCGCATCTCCCATTAGGCCCTTAAGTCTGAACATCTTCGCAAAGCGGACAGAATGGTTCCGGCTACGCCGGGTTAGATATGACTATGGCGCTTCCCAGGACTGGAGATCCCAAGATGGAGAGCCAGGCATTCCTAGAATAGACGTTCCGGCAATTCGCTGGTCATAAGTGATGTTCAGATAGAATTTGTCGTCTGCCTCGATCTGCTGTCCGTATACACCTCCCAAGACCTGGTTGTGGCCGCCAAACTCAATCTCCTCAGGCGAGTAGAGGACCGCTTGGACCGACCGGTTCTTGTCAACTTCGATGCCATCCAATCCGACAAGGAAAATTAGACTGTCGGGAGTAAGGTACGTTACATCCCTGTTGATCCTGATGGAGCCGGTGGCGACTATGGTGGCCTGTCCCTGAATTCCGTCTGACAAGATGACGTCCCCATCAACGAAAATCAGTCCGCTGCCAAAGTTGGTCCCCTTCCGGTAGGTGACCGATCCGGTGACAATCCGAGTAGCCTGAGAACGGTACCACTCTTGAGTCCGAGTTGGGAATGCCTCGGCTGACGCCCCCTGTGAGTATCCCCCAGTAATATTCGGTGGGTGCTCCTCAACGGTGAGAGTCCCGGTCAAGGTCAGCC
Source organism: Bacillota bacterium (assembly GCA_041695105.1). Lineage (GTDB taxonomy): Bacteria > Bacillota > Sulfobacillia > JAMDAP01 > JAJYMS01 > JBGFRN01. Next base: position 2,662 of record JBGFRN010000277.1, read on the forward strand.
GACCGTTGATCTGGGGTTTTTTAATCTTCTTGCCAAAAATCTCGACGTTGCCATTGACATGTATATCCCCGGTGATCACGCTTCTCTCCGGGATAATCATATCCCCGCCGGCCAGGAGCGGTCTGGCAAAGGCCTGGTGGTTCTTGCGTCTGATCGTCGTGACAACGGTTCGGCGGGCCTCCCCAGAAAAGCCCGTGGAAGTGACCCTCAATTGCCCGGGGGCTGTCTCGACGATCTCCACTTCGAACCTTGGCCCGCCGAAATCGTTGCGCTGAAAGGTTCCCCGCAGGCCGGGGTTATCGGGCAAGGAAGCCCGGACCCAGTCAACGCCAGCCTCGGCCACATTGAAGGCCATAGCCGCATTCCGTTCGTTCCTGGCTACCCGAAAATCGCTATCGGCCAAAGCAAGGTATAACAGCCCACCGGCCATGAGAAGGGCGACGGCAAATAGAACCAGAATGAGAGCCACTCCGTCCTCAGAGCGCCGAGTGGTCATGGCCCCACCCCCGATCCGGGATTGCGGAGGTAGACTTTGGCCTCGAACCCTCTGACGGAGCCCAACCCGGACCCGCCCTC
>JBGFRN010000338.1:0-18053 GCA_041695105.1 Bacillota bacterium
CTGGCTTATTGATGATCCGGCTGTGGATCATAATCTTGCCGATATCGTGCATCAGCCCAACGTATTCCAGCGTCTCGACCTGATCCTCGGGCATCTTTATCTTGCGGGCAATGGCACCGGCGTAGCGGCTGACCCGGTCGCAATGACCGCCGGTGTAGGAGTCTTTGGCCTCGATGGCCGCCGAAAGGGTGGCCAAGGAGGAAAGGAAAATCTTGCGCCGGTCCATCGACCGCTGAAAGGTATGGCGGACGATCAGCAGCGGGACGGTCAATACCATCAGGGCGGTCACGCCCATCGACTGGTGGAGCAGGGCCAAACCAATGGCGACCGGGACTTCGGCGAGCAGACTGGGAATTGCCCAGCGAAAGCCAACGAGCCAGATGCCCCAAGCCGAAACTTTTCTCCAAATTGCGATACAGTAAACCACTAGGGTTGCATTGACCAGAACAAAAACTAAAGACCCGATAATAGCAGCCAACAATTGTGCCGGTAACTCGAGACCCCCGATGACACCGCCTAACTTGGTATAAACCAAGCCAGATACCCCGGCCGAAATAGAAAATTGAGCCATATTGAACGGAATTCGAATATACCAAATTTCATCCTTAGGGATATTCCAAAACTTGAACATCCCCACCGCTGCGGCTACCATAGCCGCCTTAGGTCCCATGATCATGCCGACGGCAAAAACTATGGCAAACGAAACCGAAACGTTTCCTCCGTGACGAGGCAGCTCAACGGCTAAAAACTCGGCTCCCATGGCCATTATAGAAAAAGCCGCCAACAACCATAGCGGACCCGAAGCAGGCGGGGTCAACAAAAAAAGCCCCACCGCCACGAGTCCAAGCATAAAGGAATATATTGCCAATGTTTTTGTTCTAATGTTATTCTTGATCAACCGGGGTATCCCCTAATAACTTCACCGCACCGGGTATTGGCAAAAAGGCAAACCTTACCAGGAAAATCCTGCCCCACCAACGATAGCGAGGGAAACGAGCCAAGCAACCACCTTAAGAACCTTCTTCATGATACTTTCCGGCCTCCAGATCCTGATCCGCCGCGCAACCGCTATAGTTCAAACGGCGCTGCGGAGGCCGCCTCCGCTATGTAGAGAAAGAAGGTGCTTGTCCCCCCGGTGCGGGAATACTTATGTCGTTTTAAGGAACCTTTCTGATTCGCTAGACAGCCTTGGCTCCGAGCCCCTTGACCCTTGTAGAGCGAACGCCCCGCCGGGTTCTGGTGTAATCGACGAAACGAACCCGGCGATTGACGGCATCGAGCGTGGCTCTAGCCGCCGCCTCGGCCTCAAAGGTCGTTATGGTCGATAGGCCGTCGAAAAACTCTTCACCCCCGAAATCTCTAAAAGCTAGAGAGACCGCGATTGCCCGGCGATCGCCAAAATCAACCGGGACGATCTTCTCTAATGCAAAAACATCAACGTTACCCAGGTGGTTGCCGATGGCCTGAAGAGCGGCGCCGGAGACCAGCCTGAGATTGGCGTTTTGGCCCAGACGGCCCTCGGCCCAACCAAAATGAATCTGACCACCGCCGGAAATCTGGACAGCCACCCTAAGCATTTCACCTGTCTGACGGCCGGTAATACGCTCCAACCTGAGACGGCCGCTGGAGGATTCCGGCTGATCGTCCTGGTAGACCAGGGCCATCTTTACAGCCGCCGGCTCAATTTCTATCCCTAGTTGGGTTTGGAATACCGCCAGCACGTCCTCGAGGACCTCGCCTTGTGCCCGATTATCCCGAGCCACCAGGCTAACCTCTTCAACCCCACCGTGCGAGTTCAAGTTGAGCCTGGCCGACATGACCCCCCGAACGCAGCCCAGCAGACGTTCTATTTCTCTAAAACGGGTGGCCTTGGGAGCCCGGGGGGAGAGGCCGTGGGTTATGTGGCTTATACTATTTGCCATATTTCTGTATATTCCTTCTAAGTTGGAGCAAATCCTCCATTTTTCTTCCAAAGGCCAAAAAAATTTGCTTGCCTGCCATATTTTGGGCTAAAAGCCTGCGCAATATCTAGATTGCGGCAGACCTCAGCGGTTCGGTTCCAGGAGCCCGTAATTGCCATCCTTGCGGCGATACACAACGTTAACCTGATCCGTATCAGAGTTCACGAAGACGTAGAAGTCGTGCCCGACCAGGTTCATTTGCAGGATGGCCTCTTCCGAAGGCATGGGCTTGACCGTGAAGCGCTTGCTCTTAACGACCTTTCCCTCGTCAATTGTGAGGTCCGGCCCGTCATAAACCTTGGCCGCTCCCTTGACCTTGCGGCTGATCCTAGTCTTGTACTTCTCGATCTGGCGCTCAAGTTTCTCAATCACCATGTCGACCGAGGCGTACATATCGGGAGACGATTCCTCGCCCCGCAAGATTATTCCATTGACCGGAATGGTGACCTCAACGATATGCCTGTTATGCTCAACGTAGAGGTTGACGCTGGCAGACAGCGGCTCGTCAAAATACTTTCCGATCTTGCCGACTTTTTTCTCGACATGACTTTTTAGGCCAGGGGTGAGTTCCATGTTCTTACTCCGATAAGCAATCTGCATTCTAATCACCACTCCCGCACTCTAGCCATAGTAGGAAGATATTATTTCCTCAAAATACGTTTAAATCCTGTCGCTTGTCGCAAATAGTTACAAAAAACCCCGGGGTCACCACCCGGGGTTCTCTCGTCATGTTTAACTAGATTCGGACGACATTGGCGGCCTGTTGACCCCGATTGCCCTCGACGATATCGAACTGGACGCGGTCGCCCTGATTGAGACTCTTGAAGCCCTCGCCCTGGATGGCCGAATAATGGACGAAGACGTCGCCCCCGTCCTCCCTTTCGATGAAACCATAACCTTTTTCGTTGCTGAACCACTTGATTTGACCGAGCATCAGCCTATCCAATCCTCCTAGTATTAAGTACGCGCAGAGCACAAGTGAGACTATAGCACAGGGGGAGGACCCCTGTCAATTCACGTCATTTTTCGGTTTCCAAGCGTCAGAAAGGCGGAGGCCGCCGACCGGATGCCACTCAAGCCCCGTCAGGTCCCGGCTTTGGACCGAAGTTTCAAAGGGATAGATCAGCGGTACCGCCGGGGCATCGGCGGCGATCAGGCGCTGGGCTTCTATATAGAGGCCAGCCCTGTGCTCGGCGTTCGGTTCCCGGGCGGCCTGATCCAGCAGGGCGTCGACCCGCGGGTTGCGGTATCCAAAGGGATTGGTCCCGGCCGCCAACCCGGCCGAATGAAATAGGGGCGTCAGGAAATCGGCCGGATCACCCCCACCGGCCTGGAATCCGTAAAGAAAAACCCCGCTCGTCTTGGGATCGAAAACCCATTTCTCGTGTGCCTCCCATGGATTGTAGACGATCCTTGCCTGGGCACCTCCCTTGGCGAGGTCGGCCTTGAGGCTATCGGCCACCCGCCCCGGGATCGGGTCGAAGGGCGTTGGAGTGCTGTATACGTTCAGGTCAAAGCGGTACCCTCCGTAGACGGTGCCGCCGACCGGCGGGGAACCGTCCCTCAGGCTACCGCCCCGGATTTCGTACGGAGCTGGATTCGGATCGTAACCCGGCACCTCGGGCGGCACCGGCCCGCCGGCCGCCTGAGCCGCCCCTTTAAAAATGTTGTTCGCCAGACCGGTCCGGTAGACCGCCCCGGCTACCGCCCGGCGGGCAAGGGTGCCCCCCCAGGGAGATGCGTCTCCCGGCGTACCCGGTTTAAAGCCCAGTAGAATCAGGCTGTTGCCGGGCCCACGGCGCACCTGCAGCCCTTTAGTGGCTTGATCATTCTGGGCGCCGGCCCGTGCCAGTTCGTCCGGGCCAAGGTCAAAGGCGGCGTCAACCGCCCCGGTCGTCAGGGCTTCGAGACGGACCGGGCTCTCAGGCATAGCCCGAAAGATGATTTGACCGGTCGCCGGGGGGCCCATCCAGTACTCCCGGTTGGCTCGCAGCACCACCGCCCCATCACCCTCGCGCCGGTCCAAGATGTAGGGACCGGTTCCAATCGGACGGGCCCCGAACCCAATGGGATCGGCCCGATGGGCGGTCGGGCTGATGATGGCCGACGGCAGGGGCGCCGCCAATCGCGACAGCAGCGCCGGATACGGACGGCGCAGGACAATCCTGACCGTTTGGTCGTCAGCCTTCTCGACGGCATCAACCACGGTCGGGTCGAAAAAGGCCCCGGCCAGCGGCATCTCGGCCGTCCCCCCCGGCGGCAGAAGCCTGGAAAGCGAATAGACCACCGCGTCAGCGTTCAGCTCTGTCCCGTCATGAAACTTGACCCCGCGCCGCAATACAAAGGTCCAGACCCTCTGCTCGCGGTCGGAGCTCCACCACAGGGCCAGCCCCGGCTCAAACCCGGGGCCGCCGGTCTTATGCCGTACCAGAGTATCAAATATGGCGCTGACCACCCGCCGGGTATCGCGTTCGGCCGAAAGGGCCGGGTCAAGGCCCTGAGGCAGCGAAGGCAGGGCCAGGGTCAGGCTGGCTGCCGGCCGCGCCGGGCCACGCCTACCAGGCTGGATTCCGGGCAGAGTGCCGGGAAGTGCTCCCGGGTCCCTCGGACCAAGGCAGGCGGTTAGGGTCAGGCTGAACGCCCCAAGAGCCAGGGCAGAGGCCAACCAAAGGAGGTACCGTAGCCCAGGCCTCGGATTTGATACGTCCCTGTTGAACAATGTCGAAAAACCACCATTTGAAATAAAAAAGTTTGACATATTTCTTCGTTCGACGATTAATCTGTGGATTCAAGCCCTGTTGATATTGTTGATAACCCTGGGGATAAGGCAATAATCGCGGGTTTTAGGGTGTGGGCAAGTGGGAACTAGCCGGGCGACGGCTGTCGAGAATAGTTCTAGCGCTTGCGGTCAATAAACCGGCTTGTCGAAGCGTCACCAAAGGATCCGGCCTGGTAGCCCTGGAGCGCGTGTATCCAGGATTGCTGGCGTTTCATTTCTTCTTTGGTCGCCGCGATCAGAGCGGCAACTTTTTCGACAATCAGATCATTAAGCTGAGATATTTCCATTAAGACAATACGAATTTGAGCCTGGTCACTCTGGTCAGGCCGGAGTTTCCCAATCTGATCGATAAGATTTTGTCTTTCATCCACCAAAAGCTCAATTTGATCGGGATCAGCCCGATCAACAGCCTCCAATAGGGTCAGCGTAACCTCTTTCAGGCGGTGATAAACCTCCAGCGGCATCAGCGCTACCCTTTCTGCTTCACATGCCCGTTCATGACCGCAATCACGGGGTTGTTTCTAACGTGTTTCAATATGTCATGATATGGCAGGATTTTTTGACCTAAGTCCAAGTCCTGATAAACCCGCCTGACCATAGCCAGATCTTCTGGGGTATCGACGGTCCACCGCAAGTCAGAGTTATCCTGCTGATCCCTGACTGACCGAACCATAAACAGCTCCGGGCGCTCGCGAAGCAAGAAGTAGGTTACGTGTTCCCGAGCTAAAGCCGAATGAGCCAGCCGGTCAACACGCTCCAGGACGTCACGGAAAAGGGCCTCTGAGTCAAGACCGCGCGGGAAGGTACGATCGATTACATTAGAAGCGTAGTCGACATGCATTGGTTGGTTCTCAAGTTCCTCAACCACCCGGTCAGTTACCCAAGGATCAATCAAAGGGCAGTCGGCCGTCACGCGAACTACGAGATCAGCCCCGGCTTCCCTGGCCGCTCCGGAGTAACGCGACAAAACGTCGTCCTCGCTCCCCCGGAACCAGCGAACACCCTCGGCATCGGCCAGCCTCACTACCGGCGCATCAGTTTGATTTGCAGTCGTGGCAATAACAATTTCATCCACCCGCCTGCAGGCTTTCAGCCGGCGCAACTGTTGGGCCAGCATCGGTCTACCGGCTAAATCCATCAGAACCTTGCCGGGCAACCGGGTCGAGGTCATCCGGGCCTGAATTATGATGACCCTTTTCAACGCTGTTTCTCAAAGAGCCAATAAGTCACGTCATCCCAAGGAGTTTCGTTCTTTGAGAGAAAACCCTGCTTGCGCAAGACCAATTCCGGGAACAGTCTCTGGTAAAGCCCGCCGTAGTCCTGCTTCCAGAGGGCCCCGGCCTGCCCCCGGTAAGGAACCTCAGTCAGCCTTTCGGCGAAATACTCCCCGCAAAGGATATATTTTCGCGAGCACCTGACGATTTCGCTCATTACTACCGGCAAAACGTCTGGGGCTTGGTGAATCAGCACCCCAGTGGTAAAAACCAGGTCGAAAAACCGATCTCGAAAAGGAAGCTCCCGGGCCGGCGACCAAATTGCGTTGACCCCTGGAACGTTCTGCCGGAGAGTCTCCAGGGCGTGTTCGTTGATGTCAACTCCGAAAACGTTTTTCCTGGGCAGCATCTCGGCCAACCAAACCAGGTTGCCCCCCAGATTACAGCCGATTTCCAGTACGTTTTCGACCGAAACATCAGCCAGAATAGACTCCCAAAAAGGCCGCCTACCCTCGCCCGCCGTGACGTTGCGTTCGACGTAAGCCGTTCCAAATTCGCCCGCCCACAAGTCTTCTAATCGTCTGGTTTCTGATTGCGGTTTCTCGCTCATGACGTCCTCCAAACGGTTGTTGCTCCCAACCCGCTACATGCGAACCGGGATGCCATGCTCTCTAAGAAAACGCTTGGCCTCAAGCGGGGTCTGCTGGGTAAAATGAAAGATGCTCGACGCGGCCACAGCCGAAGCCTTGCCTTCGACCAGTACCGAGACCATGTCTTGATAACTGCCAGCACCCCCTGAGGCGATGACCGGGATGGTAACCGCCTGGCTAACGTTCAGGGTAAGTTCCAGGTCGTAACCTTTCATCGTACCGTCACGGTCGATTGAGGTGAGCAGAACCTCACCGGCCCCCAGCGATTCGACCCGTTTAGCGAGTTCTACCGGGGCAATTCCCCGATTCCGGCTGCCGGAATGGGTGCAGACTGAGTAACCGCCGTCCCCCGCCCGCCTGGCGTCAATTGACACCACGACACACTGTGAACCGAAGGTTCGGGCCACCTGTTCAATCAAATCAGGGTGGTCGACCGCCGCAGAGTTAATTGCCACCTTGTCGGCTCCGACCTCCAGCAGCCTCCGCACATCCTCAAGCGTCCGGATGCCTCCTCCAACAGTCAGGGGCATGAAGCATTCGTCGGCAAAATCGTCAACCAATTCGAAATCAGGCGGCCGCTCCTCACGGGTAGCTGTGATATCCAGAAAAATCATCTCGTCCACCCCGCGCAGGTTGTAAACCTTGATCGACTGGAGCAGGCTCCCGACCCGCCGCCAACTATCGAATCCGACACCTTTGACCAGGCCGACATCCTTGTATAGGAGAGTCGGCATCACTCGCACCTTAAGCATACTGTTGTCCTTTATATCGCCAGGAAATTCCTAATTAGTTGAAAGCCAACCCGCTGGCTCTTCTCGGGGTGAAACTGGACGCCGAAAATATTAGCTCTCCCGACCACCGACACAAATTCCCCGCAATAAGGAGTGACAGCCAGTACATCGTCCAGTTTTCGAGGTTTGAAATGATAGCTATGGACAAAGTAGAAATCACTGCCCTCCAGGATAGCCGAAAACAGAGGGGAATCGCGCCGGTACCGAACCTCATTCCAGCCGGCATGGGGTATTCGAATCCCAATCTCCGGGGGCTCCAGCCGCCTGACCTCACCATCAATCCAGCCCAGACCGTCAGCCCCGCCCCCCTCGTCACCGGTCGAGGCCAAGAGCTGCATACCCAGGCACAGCCCGAGGCATGGAATGCCCTTCTCTATTACCTGATCGGTTAGGATCTCATCCAGCCCCCGCTGGCGAATGTTTTTCATTCCGTCTGCAAAGGCGCCGACGCCGGGGAGAATAATGTAGCTGGCGGTTTCAAACTCGTGGTGGTCGCTGGTTATAACCGGATGGCCGCCGCATTCCTCAACCGCCCGAGCGACTGAGTCGAGGTTGCCCATGCCGTAATTGACAATGGCCACTCTTTTCATGGGTTATCGTAGTTAACCTTGGTGAGATTGCCGTGCCGGTCCTTGATCAGGTTGCCCCTGGCGTCGCAGAGGAATAGCTTCTTGTTAGTAAAACGGTCGCAGATCTTAACAAATTCGTCAGTAGTCATTTCAATCTCACTCAAAATCTCCTCGAGCGGGTAACCCAGGTATTCTCGTGGAAATTGGCCATCGTGCCTTCTGACCAGTTTCATGGCGTCCTGACGGCTGAGGCGGCCCCGGCGGACATGCAAGCAAGCCAGGTCGGTGGCCCGACCGAAGGCGAATTTTAGGAACTTAAAGTAGTCGTGAATACCCGTCTGGCAGTTGTCGAGGTTCTCGTAGTTGACCAGCGAACCTTCGACCGGCTTGGGGTAGGTCGTGAACCCGTGGGCCTGCGCAATAAGTGCGTTCTGGTAGCCGTCCCAGGGGAGAAAGTACCCGAGGAACAGACCGGTTACCCCAACCCGCCGCAGCTCCTCGTCGGGCGGGTAGGTATACTGAATGAGGTGTTTGGGCTCGATGCCTTCCTGGCCGATCAGATCGGACACCCTCAGGCCGAGGAGGCCGCCGAACTCCTCCAGCCAACGGCGGTTGAGCGCGTTATCGCCGGCGGCGGCTGCCGGCCCGCCATACTCGTTCTGGGGGTTCTCCCCCCAAACAATCAGGGGGATGTTAAGCTGGACGGCGATCCTGACCGGTATGGTGAAGATGGTCACATGCTCCGGCCAGGAAATATCCCCGATCTGTGTCAGGGCCAGCCGGTTAATCCTGCGGCGCACGACGGGGTTCGTAGTAACCTCAAGGTAATCGACCCCGAGTTTCTTCAGGTTTTCGATATTCTTACGGCCAAGATCGCTCAGCTTGTCCGTCGTCGCCGTCACACAAAGCGGGTTCAGCCCCAGCTCAAGTATCCGGAGGGTTTGATAAGTGCTGTCCTTGCCGCCGCTGACCGGGATGATGCAATCGTAGTTACTCCCGTTCCTGGACCGGTAGCGATCCAGAATTCGTAACAGCTCATGGCGGCGAGCCTCCCAATCAACCTCCTCGCGCCGCTCATAATGGCGGCAGGCGGTGCAAACCCCTTCTCCGTCAATGAAAAGGTCGGGTTTGGTTTCCGGCATCACGCAGCGAACGCAATAACGGATCATGAGGCTTCATTCCCTTTCTTTCGCTTGTCCCGGTAGTAAGAAGTCTTGATCAGCTCTCCATCGGCTAAATCGACTTCTAAATCGCGGCTGAGCTGTCTTAAACCCTCCCTGACGCATTCTTCTAATGCGTCGCCGGGCAGGCTGGTCAGGTTTACTCGCAGGTCCTGCCGGTCGCCCAACCTGAGCAGGTAGTCTTCCTCGTTAACGATGTGGCCGCGTTCTTTGGCGTATTCGTACATAGGAGTACCCGGCTGCGGCAGGAGAAACCCGGCGCTGGGATAGATCCCGGCCTCGCGGCAGCAATCGAAAGTCTCCCTAATAGTTTCCCTGGTCTCCATGGGATAGCCGAAGACCAAACTGGTCCATGAGGCCAGCCCAGCCTGATCCAGGATTCTTTTTTGAACGACGAAATCCCTGGGGGTAATTTTTTTATCCATCGCCCTTAGAATCTCGGAGTTGGCTGATTCCAGGGAATAGGCCAATCCACGGCAGCCGGCCAGCTTCATTTTCTTGGCCAAAGCCAGCCCGACCTCATCTTTAAACATGTTGCCGCGAACATCCGCCTCCCACTGCAGGCCGAGGTCGGCTTTAAGCAGGGCGTCAACCACCTCGGTCGCCTGGGGGATGGAGAAGAAAGTCAGTTCATCAAAAAAGCTGATGTAGTTGATATCGTACCTATTCTTCAACTCAGCCATCTCGGCCGCAATCGAGGCCCCCGTGCGGTGGCGGTATTTGACTCCCTTGAAGGCGTGATAACAAAAGGTGCAGCGATAGAGACACCCGCGAGCGGTATTGACGTGAAACGGCCGGAGCTCCTCCCTGGGCCTGGGCAGCGGCTCGCTGACCGATCGGCGGCCTGAGACGATATAGGTTTCCATATCAAACAGATCCCACATCGGAAGGGGAAGGCTGTCAATATTGGTTATTACCGGGCGGGGCGGGGTCGAGATAACCTGATTGCCCCTCTTAAAGCGGATCCCGGCCACATCCTCCACCGGCTTCCGCGCGGCCAATTGCTTTAAGAGTTCCACTGTGGTTATATCCCCTTCGCCCATAACCACGATATCAGTTTCGGTTTTACTTAAGACGATGTCAGGAATCGAAGACCCAACCGTATTCCCGGCGATGATCACCGCGTCCCGGTTTATCTTGCGGATCAGCGCCGTGAGGTTTTTGACATATTTGTACCCGGTCACGATGCAGCCCAGGGCGGCAATATCAAAATCCTGCGCGGCAATCAGCCTTTCGAGCTCTTCGTCGCTGGGCCTGCTAGCGTCGATATCGATAATTCGCGGTTCAAACCCCGCCCGGACGATCGCCGAGGCCACGTAAGCCAGGCCGGTTGGAAAAAGCTTCAGGGGCGACCCGGGCCTTAAAGAAACATTAATTAATAGCACTTTCATCAGGCGTTTCCTCCGGTCATGAATCGCTTGCCCCGACCAGATCCCAAGTTAGCGGCGTGCCCCGGGGAATATCCCGGGCGGCCCGGTGGCCAAGTATTTCGGGCCAATGCCGGGTATGCAGCCCGTGCCCGGGGCGAATCGACCTGACGTTTTCGGGTGAAAACCTCTCCCCGGCCCTGATGTCTCGAACGACGAACAGCGATCGCCGCAAGGCCCGGCTGGCTGACTCGTTCTGGCTCGCCCCATAACCGGCCGTTCCGAGGGCTGCTTCCGCCGTCCGGACCGCCTGGACCATGGCCTTAAATTCGCCCGGTTCCAACGAAAATGCGCTGTCCGGCCCAGGGATGTCCCTGGAAAGCGCAAGGTGCTTCTCGATAATGCGGGCCCCCAGGGTCACCGCGGCTACTGGAACCGAGACCTCCATCGAGTGATCTGAAAGGCCGACCGGCAGGCCAAAAGTCTCGGCCAGGTGCGCTATGGTACGCAGGTTCATTTCACCGGGCGGGGCGGGGTAGGCGCTGGTGCATTTCAACAAAGCCAGATGGCCGTTGCCGGTCTCCCGGATCGTTCTCACCGCCTCCTCAATTTCGCCCAGGGTGGCCATTCCGGTGGACATGATCACTGGTTTGCCGGTTTGGGCGACCTTCCTCAGCAGCGGCAGGTCAACCACTTCAAATGAGGCGATTTTGTAGGCGACAACACCCAATTCCCGCAAAAACTCAACCGCCGTATCGTCAAAAGGGGTGGAAAAAAAATCTAAGCCCAGCCCGGCGGCAATCTCTTTGAGCCTCGGGTGCCACTCCCAGGGGGTATACGCCTCGGCGTACAATTCGTAGAGGCTCCGGCCATTCCAGGCGGTGCCCCTGATTTGAAAATATTTATTGTCGCAATCGATCGTCAGGGTATCTGGGGTGTAGGTTTGGAGCTTAATGGCGTCGGCCCCGGCCTCCTTGGCCGCCTCAATAACCCGCGCCGCCCGTTCAAAATCTTGCCCATGATTGGCCGACATCTCGGCGACAATATACGCCGGCTGCCCGGGCCCGATCCGGCGCCCGTTGATTTCAATACACTGATCAGCACATCGATCCGCGCGCATTATCGCCCCGCCTCGAACAGATAACACTTCTTCCCGAGTTCTTCAATCTGGCCGGCTCGCTCGAACCCGGCCTTGAGAAAGGCCCGGGCTGACGGAGCGTTATGGATCAAAACCCGCCCTCGCACCCGGCTGGCCCCAAGTTCTTCACACGCCCGGCGCCAGGTCATCTCCAGCGCTTTGGTTCCCAAACCCTTGCCCCGAAAGGCTTCGGCCACCATGAAATGGACTTCGATTTCATCCGGATCAAGGCGATCATATCTTACCAGGGCGCAAATCGCGCCGCCGACCTCCAGAACCCAAATCCGGCTGCCGGGAGAGTCAAGCCTACCGTAGTACCAGTTTAAATGCTCGTCAAGCGGGATTGGCTCAGAATTATACGAATTGAGCCGGACGGTGGGATTATTGGCCAAACGCCATATTTCGACCGCGTCCTTACGGGCGGCCCGGCGGGTTGTCACCTGATCATCACCAATTTTATTGCTGTCCAAACCAACAGCCAGTTCGACCACCCGCCTCGCCCCCAACCCATCGACCAATCGCTGCCCGTTCTCACTCATCTCTCGACGCCGGGATTGGGCCTGACTAAGCTCGGCGATCAGGCCGGCCAGATTACTTGCGTCCAGCCGGTCAGCCGGGCCCAGGTTTACGGCCGCGCCAGCGCCGGCCAGCCCCCCGGCCACGATATTCTGGTTTCCCGCCAATACCAGCATCAGGCTGGGCAAACCCATGAACGCCATCTCCCAGCCGGTTGTGCCCCCGGCGCCGACGGCAATATCGGCCCAAGCCATCAACCCGGGCATGTTCGACGCGTTATGCAGCAAGCGGATCTTGCCGCCCGACCGGCTGGCGGCCAATCGAAGCTCCTCCAGGCGCGGGTTACCGGCGCCCACCAAGACAATCGCCTTGAACCCCTTAACCTTTACCAATTTTAAGGAGTGAATAACTTTAAGGGTGGCATTGTCTGGGTCACTGCCTCCTAAGGTAACCAGCACCCGTGTAGCCCGATCGCCTATGGACCGGCGCCACCCTCGCCAGGCCAGGAACTCCCGGCGCAGCAGGACAAAGTCAGGACCCAGGAGCAGCAAAGTATCCGGATCATACTGGTAAGCCAGCCGCTCGGAGTTAAGATTTTGATTGAGCACCAGACTAGCGTGATAATGCGGCAAATGGGCCAGATCATCGATTGCTAGCAGCCTGTGTCCGGCCGCGCGGATCGAAGCCTGGTATCCGGCATCAAAGTTATACCCATCCAAAACCAGCCACGGGCACCGCCCGGACGCCGCCCGAACTTTCTCGAGCTCCGAAAGCGTCGCCGGCAAGTCGCCTGGATCGGGGTGAGCGTAGTCGAATGAAGTAAAGCGGATGCCGCCCGTTTCAATCCGCCGCCGGAGGGCCTCGTTGCCCCCAGAGCCCAAAACGGCAACCTCCCCGCCCCTGTCCCGCCAGGCTTGACCCAGGGCCAGGCAGCGCATCAAATGACCGGTCCCGGTTTGGGTCCCGGCGCCGGTCCGGATCAGTACCGGCGGGATCCCCTCCAGAGGAATGTTTTCAGATGAGATAAGCGGTCACGACCTTTCGAACCGCCGCAATTACGTCATCGACATCGCCGCCCGTCATCCTCGGGAAGATCGGCAGCGAAATGATCTCCTCGTAGGCCGCCTCGGCCGCGGCGCAGAGCCCCGGGCCGGTGCCAAATCGCTGGCGGTAGTAAGGATGCAGGTGAACCGGAATATAATGGACGTTGACACCGATCCCCTCAGCCCGCAGGGCCCTGAAAACGGCCCCGCGGTCGGCTCTCAATCGGGCCAAGTCCAGGCGGAGTACGTAGAGATGATAAGCGTGAGAAACCTCCGGCCTAACCCTGAGCGGCCGCGCGCCGGCCAGGTCGCTGAACGCGGCGTCGTAACAGCGGGCAATATCTCGTCGCCGCTCCAGCCATCCGGCGAGCCGGCCGATCTGACCCAGAGCCAGGGCGCACTGAAAATCCGTCAAGCGATAATTGTAGCCGAGCTCCACCATTTCATAAAACCAGGAGCCGGTCTTTTCCCTTTGTCGATAATCGGTCATGATCCCGTGATTCCTAAAGGCGCGCATGCGCCGGGCTAAATCACAGTCTCCGGTGGTGACAACCCCACCTTCTCCCGAAGTAATATGCTTGACCGGATGCAGGCTGAAAATATTAAGATCGGCCAGCGACCCGGCGGGACGCCCCTTATAGCCACCGCCCAGCGAGTGGCAGGCATCCGCCGCAAGACCCAAGCCATGGCGCCCGGCGATGGCCCGCAGCCAATCGTAATCGCAAGGTTGACCGGCGTAATCCACCGCCAGGATCGCCCTGGTGCGCTTGGTGATTTTGGTCTCGATCTGCTCCGGATCAAGTAGAAGCGTCTCGGGATCAACATCGGCGAACACCGGCGTACCGCCCTGGAATACGACGCAATTGGCGCTGGCGACGAAGGTTATAGCCGGAACAATGACCTCGTCGCCTGGCCCGATCCCCAAGGCGTGCATGGCGGCGTGCAGGGCGGCCGTGCCGCTGCTAACCGCGACCGCCTCCCCGGCTCCGGCCAACCCGGCGAACGTCCTCTCAAATTCCTCAACCTTGGGCCCGGTGGTCAGCCAATCGGACCGCAGCACCTCGGCCACGGCCGCGATATCCTCCTCGGCCAGCCACTGCCGGCCGTAGGGAAGAAGCGCCGATCTCACCGCTTTGCCGCCATTAATCGCCAGGGTGGCCAAGTGATTTCTCCCCAGTCAAACCGGTAATTCGCCTGAGCTCATCGACCGTGAGCCACCATGAGTTGTTATCGCTTCCGTATCTAAAACCTTCCGGGCAAGGCCGCCCACCCGTCCGGCACATGTATTCCTCGCGATTTAATTCGTAAGAGGTGGGAAGGATCGCATAATAGCCGTCGTATTCCAAAGTGTTCCGGGCGTCGTCCTCCGGGACCATGACCTCGTGGAGCTTCTCCCCCGGCCGGATCCCAATGATCTCAATCCGGCAGTCCGGCCCGATCGCTTGCGCCAGATCCTGAATAGTCATGCTCGGGATCTTAGGAACAAATATTTCGCCGCCACTCATCCTGTCCAGGCTTTTTAGGACGAAATCAACGCCTTGTTCCAAGGTAATCCAAAAACGAGTCATCCTGAGATCGGTTACCGGCAGCACCCCGGTCTGGCGCATCTTAAGAAAATACGGCACGACGCTTCCCCGGCTGCCGACCACATTTCCGTAGCGGACAATGCTGAATTTGGTCCCACCGGCGCCCGAATAGCTGTTGCCCGCGGCGAAAAGCTTGTCCGAGCACAACTTGGTCGCTCCGTAGAGATTAATCGGGTTGGCCGCCTTGTCTGTGCTCAAGGCCAATACCCGCTTGACTCCCTGATCGATGGCCGCATCGATGATGTTAGCCGCTCCCAAAACATTTGTTTTGATGGCTTCAAATGGATTATATTCACAGGCCGGAACTTGCTTCAGGGCCGCCGCGTGAATTACGATATCCACCCCGGCGAAAGCTCGATGCAGGCGGTCCCGATCCCGAACATCACCTAAAAAATAACGCAGGCAAGGGTACTGGTGATCGGGAAACCTCTGGCGCATCTCAAATTGCTTTAGCTCATCCCGGCTGAAAATGATCAGTCTTTCTGGTCGACATCTTTTGAGAACAATTTCAACAAATTTTTGGCCAAAAGATCCGGTTCCCCCGGTGATCAGTATCGCCTTATTATCCAGCATTAGCCGCCCGGCCTTTCGTCTTCGGTTTGGCTATCTCTTCGAGCCCCGCGACGCTCTGGTTAAGAGAGTCAATGATCAGGTCGCATCCAGCCAATAATTCAGCGTAATATTTGGCATTCTCCTCGATTTTTTCCTCGGCGGTTGGATTTTCAATCCGACGCCCAAACCTCATGTAAGCCAGGGTTAACTGAAGCAACTCGACCAGTTCAGGATAACGGTTAATCTCCTGATTATCTTCCCAGACCTTATCGAAAACATCTTTGGCCCTGCGGGCCAAACTGGGACGGAAACCGGCCATGTGAGGCGCGCGAAACGACTCCAGCAAGCGGCGAAACTCCTGGATATTAACAAGCCCCTTGTGAACTTGGTCGCGAAATTTGGTCATTTGCCGGGCCAGGCCGCGGGCCGCCTTGGTCGATTGGGTCAAAACCCGCGGGTTCGCCGCCCGCGATTCCCAGATCTCCCTTATCTTTTGAGGAACCCCCGCCTCACCGGTGCAGTAAAGATCAATCGCCTCCCGCAGGGTCATCACCTGGGTATGCGCCTTGAGAGCGCCGCCCTCAGTAGCGTCGATGATCAGTCCCCCCGACTCGATATCGGCCTTGTACTGGCCCTCCAATATCAGCCGGAAGGTGTTGAACATATAGTTGGTGGGGACCGTCCCGCCCCCGATGGCCGGAACCGTAAACTGCGCCTGCCAATCCAGCCGGTTGCCACCAACCCCGGAACTGTAAGACTCGTTGCCGGTAAAGGCGCAGTCTTGTCCAACAATTATTTTTGGATTACACCCGAGGCGGCTGGCCAGAGAAAAGGCCGAGACGGCGACCGTCAGCCCGACCTGAAGCTCGGCCCTCGGCCCGATCGACCTCGCCAGCCAGGCCGCCATAGGATACGGCTGAAAAAAATTAAACCTGGGCCCGGAAAATTCACGAGCCACAGCCGGATTGGCTTTGGATTCATAAACCAGACAGGTGCCCGCGGAGCCGCGGCCTCGGAAATTATATACGCTCTCGTAGAACGGATCCACCGAAACGACAAAATCGGCCGTGACGCCCGCCCGGTGAAGGGCTTCGTAAGCCGATCCGGCCGCGATAATGACTGCCTTCCCCTTGGCCTCGTGGATCAGGGAGATATTCTTATCCAGTGAGGGCCCGGAGGCCACCAGGATAGCCGGGATGCCTTTAAACTGTTCGAAGAGATGGCTAACGCAAGGATCCTGGCATAAAATGGGCAAGTTTTCAAAGAAATTATGGGCGAAGCGCCAGCCTTCCCGGGCCGTGGTATTGACTCCGATCAAAACCCGGGCGACGCTATCACGCAGTTGCCGCAGGACATCAGCGTAGAATTCCGGATCAACGCTTAATGACGGTTGGTGTTCAACCACTCTCACGCCTTTCCGGTGGAAGAACAACAAAGCCAGATTGCGGACGATCCATTCGATGGAATCAGGGTCAGAGGTAAAGGCAACTGTTCTTTTAGAGTTGATTTCCGGGTGAACGGCCAGAGCCATTTTCATAAGATCCGGATTGCGATCAATAACCACAACTGGGGATGTTTCAGGGCAACGCTTAAGCACCGCCTTCAGGTGGTAACCTAGACCGCATCCAAGAACGAAAACGACCCCGGCTTGAGCGAGATCCAAACCGGACACCATCTCCTCGGCCTCGCCAACGGGATCGTATAAACTATTAAGAGTTAAAGATCGTCCATCGGGCCAGCGCACCCGAACGGCCGGGCGACCGTCACGCCCGTTAATGATATCGTATTCCAGTTGCCGCACTGGCGGGCACCCCCGAAAATTTTTCTCCCCATTTGTTCAAACGGGGAATTAATTCGTAGAGAAGCGAGTCCGAGACGCCTATATAATCCTTATGGTTAATGGCGAGGCACAGACGATTTAAAGGTTCCGCCAGTGACGCGCTTTCCTCCCGTAACCACTCCGGATCAACCCCGGCGGCTTCCAAGCCGCGGATCAAAGCTTCCAGACCATCAATGTAATCCCGCAGTTGCTGGAACGCCTCCTCTCCCTTGCCCGCCCGCATCAGGCTAGACAAGTGCCGGGAAGCCTCAAGCAAAGTTTGGTGAAGCTTGGCCGCTTCCAGCATCACTTCCGCCGAAATTCCCCGTCCGGTCATGATACGCCCGCCTCAAGGCTCTTCACTTGCCTGGCCACTTCCGACCAGGCCTCCCTGAGCCGGCCAAAGATTTCGATTACTTCCTCCACCGGGCCGGAGCTTTTATTGATGTTGGCCTCCACCAAGCGTCGATACATATAATCATAAAGCAACATCAGGTTCTGGGCAATCTCACCGGCCTCCGGGTTGAGCGTCCCGGCCAGCTCGGCGATAATGTCCTGGGCCCGGATTAGATTATTATTGGCCGCTTCGGTATTTCCTTTTTCCATGGCGCCAAGGGCAAGGCGAAGGAACTTGGTGGCCCCGTCATAAAGCATCACAATCAAATCGGCTTGCGAAGCCGTTTCGATCTTGACGCTCAGGTATTTTTCAAAGGCGCTCTGGTTCAAGCCGACACCCCTATCTTAAAGAACCCAATTGAGATTGCAGCCACGACCCCTGCCGGTTAATTTTCCCTAGCGATTTTTCAAGCCTAGCGAACTGCAGTATCAGCCGCCGCTCCTTCTCCTTGAGGTCTCGCTCCATCCGGGCGATCCGATCTTTGGTGCTC
>JBGFRN010000266.1:0-17976 GCA_041695105.1 Bacillota bacterium
GATCCCCCGAGTCTGGTGGCGGTGGTGGATTGCGAGGGAGGAGGTCGCCTGATCTTGGACGTGACCGATTGCGACCTGGGGGCCCTGGAGGTTGGGGCGGAGACCGAAATGGCCTTCCGGCATCTGGCCGAGGCCGGCGGCCTGCACGTTTACTATTGGAAAGCCAAGCCGAAGGCCTGAGGGGGTGGTCGAATGTCCAAAGGCATTTTTGATAAGGTGGCTATTGTGGGTATGGGCTGCACCCGCTTCGGCGAGCACTTTGACCAGAGCGCCGATGACCTGATGGTGGAGGCCGCCTACGCCGCCTGTACCGATGCCGGGATCACCCCGGACCAGGCCGGCGCGTATTGGATCGGCACGATGGCCTCGGGCAATTCCGGCCTGACGCTGGCCGGCCCGCTCAAACTGCAGTATAAGCCAGTGACGCGGGTGGAGAACTACTGCGCCACCGGAACCGAGGCCTTCCGTGCCGCCTGCTACGCCGTGGCGGCCGGAGCCTGCGACGTGGCGGTGGCGGTCGGTGTGGAAAAGATGAAGGACTCCGGCATCAGCGGCCTCGACGTCAGTTTCTTAGGCGCCGATGGCACGGGCGCGGACATGTCGGCCCCGGCCGCCTTCTCCTTTTTGGCCCCGGCCTACTTCAAGAAGTACGGGTTGGATCCGGAACAGGGCAAGCAGGTGCTGGCCCGTATTGCCTGGAAGAACCACAAGAACGGTGCCCTTAACCCGTTGGCCCAGTTCCGCAAAGAGGTGCCCATCGAGGCGATCTTGCAGTCGCCCAAGGTAGCGGAACCGCTGGGCGTGATGGACTGCTCGGGGGTGGCCGACGGCGGCGCCGCCGTGGTGGTGGTGCGGGCCGAGGATGCCCACCAATACCGGTCCGATCCGGTTTTTGTCAAGGCCTTGGCGGTGGCCGCTGGGCCCGGCGCGGGCGGCCTTCAACCGGACTTTGACTTCACCACGATCCGGGAGACCGTGGCCGCGGCGTCCATGGCTTATGCCCAGGCCGGAATCACCAACCCACGCCGCCAGCTCAGCCTGGCCGAGGTGCACGACTGTTTCACCCCGACCGAACTGGTTTTGATGGAGGATCTCGGTTTCAGTGAGCGCGGGCGGGCTTGGCGGGACGTTTTGGACGGCGCCTTCGATTTGGGCGGGGAGCTGCCCGTCAACCCGGACGGCGGCCTCAAGGCCTTCGGCCACCCCATCGGCGCCAGTGGGATTCGCATGCTTTATGAAGCCTGGCTGCAGCTACGTGGTCAGGCCGGGCAGCGGCAAATCAACGGTGCCCGGGTGGCGCTGACGCATAACCTGGGAGGCATGCCGTGGCAGTGTGTCTGCGCCATCAGCATTTTGGGAAAGGAAGTGGGACCATGCTGAACCGTTATTTTGAGGAGTATGCCGTGGGGGACCGTTGGGTTTCCCGGGGCCGCACGATTACTGAGGCGGACATCGTCAACTTTGCCGGGATTTCCGGCGACTGGTACCCGCTGCACATAGACGAAGAGTACGCCCGAAAGACGCAATTCGGACGGCGCATTGCCCACGGCATGCTGGTCCTGGCCATGGGCACCGGATTGGCCCAGATGGAGCCAGGGCGGGTCGTCGCCTTTTACGGCATGGACCGCGTGCGTTTCACCGCCCCTACTTTCATAGGAGATACTATTCACGTCGATTTGGAAGTCCTGGCCTTGGAGGAGAAGGGACCGAACCAGGGCGTGGTGACCTTTCGCAACCAGATTAGCAACCAGCGCGGCGAGCAGGCGGTGGTGTCAGAGATCAGGGTTCTGATGCGAAAGCGTGAGGGCTAACACTCAGATTTGTCCGACCTAACATTTCCGGTGTAAAATAGACTTAATGCTTACGATTATTTCATTTCTGTTCGGCCTGGGACTGGGATTCTTTTTGATAGCTTCCAAACTCAGACGGCCCCGTGAGTACGGGGCCGTCCTTCTGCTGGCCTGGATTACTTTGAGACTTCTGCTTGTCGTCCTCGCCCCTAGCCCGGCGCTGAGTCTGCTCAGTTTCTTCCTGCTCGGACAATTGGCCGGGGTGGTGGTGGCCAAGCGGGCAGGATTGGCAGAATAGCCCGTCACATTCTGATGCCTGTATCCCTGTTCCGCTAAGCGGAACAATGGACCAAAATAATAAGGAAACCTGCCCTGGGGACATTGTCCGCGTTAGGGCAAGTATGGTAAAGTACTTTTGGTGTGCGCCGCGGCCTTCGCTTGGATCGTAGCTGGGAACGAGGCGCGATGTTCGGTTCGGTTTCCCACAAACCAACGGAGGTGTCTGTGTGAAGCTTTACGAGTACCTGGCAAAGGAGAACTTGGCCAAGAACGGAGTCCCGACGCCAGGCGGCAAGGTAGCCACCACCGCGGATGAGGCCGCCAGGATCGCGGCCGAGGTCGGCCCCTGCGCCATCAAGGCCCAGGTTTTGGTCGGGGGACGCGGCAAGGCCGGCGGGATTAAGCTGGCCGGCACTCCCGAGGAGGCCCGGGCCCGTGCCTCGGAAATCCTAGGGATGAACCTGAAGGGCTACATTGTCGAAAAGGTCCTGGTTGAGCCCAAGCTCAAGATCGACAAGGAACTCTATCTGTCGGTCGCCCTGGACTCGAACGCCAAGGCCCCGATCATCATCGCCTCGGCTTCGGGCGGGGTCAACATCGAAGAGGTTCCGGAGAAGGAGATCGTTAAGCGGCACGTTGACATCCAGGTCGGCGTCTACCCATACCTCGGCCGCGAGATCGCCCGCCGCATTGGCCTCGAGGGAGACATCGCCAAGCAGTTCGTCAACATTTTGGTCAAGCTCTATGCCATGTTCCGCAAGTACGATGCCGAGCTGGTCGAGATCAACCCGTTGGTGGTCAGCAATGGCAAGCTGATCGCGGCCGACGGCCGTCTGAATATCGACGACGATGCCATGTTCCGCCATACCGATATCCCCGAGGTCAAGGAAGGCACCGACCTCGAGCTTGAGGTCCAGGCTCTCGGACTGGCCTTCGTTCAGCTCGACGGCGACATCGGCATAATGGCCAACGGTGCCGGAATGGCTATGGGTACCCTCGACACCATCGCCTACTATGGCGGCTCGCCGGCCAACTTCCTCGACGCCGGCGGCGGCGCCTCGGTCGAACCGACCGCCAAGGCGATCGAGATGCTGCTCAAAACCAAGCCCAGGGCCATCTTCATTAACATCTTCGGCGGCATCACCCGCTGCGACGACGTGGCCAAGGCGATCGTCCAGGTCAAGAGCACCCTGGGCATCCCGGTCCCGCTGGTCGTCCGCATGGTCGGAACCAACGAAAAAGAGGGCGTCGAGATCCTAAAGCAGGCCGGCATCGAAGCCTATCGCGAGATGGGCGAGGCGGCTCAGAAGGTCGTCGCCTTGGCCAAGGGGGCGTAAGTAGATGGCGATTATTATTGATGAAAAGACGCGCGTGGTTGTCCAGGGCATTACCGGCAACCAGGGCAGCTTCCATACCGGTCAGATGGTGGCCTACGGCTCCCGGGTCGTGGCTGGCGTCGCCCCCGGCAAGGCCGGTGGCGAGGTTCATGGGGTTCCGACCTATGAGACGGTGGAGGAGGCCGTGGAAAAGCACGGTGCCAACGCCTCGATCATCTTCGTCCCGGCCCCGTTTGCTAAGGACGCAGCTCTCGAAGCCATAGACGCCGGGGTCAAAGTCTTGGTCCTGATCCCGGAGCACATTCCGGTTCAGGATGCGATCGAGATCATGGCCATCGCTCGTCAGCGGGAGGTCAGCGTCATCGGTCCGAACACCTTCGGCATCATCAGCCCGGGCAAGTGCAAGATGGGCATCATGCCGAACCACATCTACAAGCCAGGCCCGGTCGGCGTCGTCGCCCGTTCCGGCACTCTCTCATACGAGATCGCCTTTGCCCTTTCGAACGCCAGTTTCGGTCAGACCACCGTCATCGGCATGGGCGGCGACCGCGTCATCGGGACCAACTTCCTCGACGCTCTGAAGCGCTTCGAGGCCGACTCCGAGACCCAGGCCGTCGTCATGGTCGGCGAGATCGGCGGTTCGGCCGAGGAAGAGGCCTCGGAATACATTAAAAATATGAAGAAGCCGGTCGTCGCCTACCGGGCCGGCAAATCGGCCCCGGAGGGCAAACGCATGGGGCACGCCGGCGCCATCATCGAGCGCGGCCGCGGCACCTTCGAATCGAAGGTTAAGGCCCTGACCGCCGCCGGTGCCTCGGTCGCCGAGCTGCCCTGGCAGGTGCCGGATCTGCTCCGGGCCAAGCTGAAGTAAACGCCCCGCCGGCAGTCGCCTCGGCGACTATGCTTTGCCTGCAAGAGGCCCACCGGCCGGAACGAGGAGGCTTCATAGTTGCTAGCCATCATCAATGGACGTGTCCTGACCATTACCCGCGGGATTGCTGATCCTGGGACCGTGCTGATCGAGGACGATAAAATCCTCGACGTTGGGCTCAACCTACCGGTTCCGGCTGGGGCAGAGATCATCGATGCCGGCGGCGGATGGGTCATGCCCGGCCTGATCGACGCCCATTCTCACCTCGGGCTCTTCGGTGAGCCCTGGGTTTGGGCGCACGAGGACGGCAATGAAATGACCGATCCGGTTACCCCCCACCTGCGCGGGATCGACTCGATCAACCCGGCCGACCCGTCGTTTGCCAACGCTTTGGCGGCTGGAGTCACTACCGTATACACCGGCCCGGGAAGCGGCAACATCATCGGCGGTACTGGTATCGCCGTCAAGACCCGGGGCCGGACGGTGGACGAGCTGATCTACCCCGGCACAGAGGGAATGAAGATGGCTCTGGGCGAGAACCCCAAACGCGTCCACGGTGACGAGAACAAGCGCTCCCCGTCGACTAGAATGGGCAATGCCGCCGTCTTGCGCGAGGCCCTGGTCAGGGCCCAGAATTACCTTGCTGGGTTCGCCCAGGCTGAGGCCGAGGCCCAGGCCGACCCGGCCAAACCGGCCAAGCTCCCCGACCGTGACTTGAAGCACGAGGCCCTGGTCCGAGTGCTGCGGCGCGAGATTAAGGCCCGCGTTCACTGCCACCGCGCCGACGATATACTGACCGCCGTTCGCATCGCCGAGGAGTTTAACCTCGACCTCTCGCTGGAGCACGCCACCGAGGGCTACCTGGTGGCCGGCATCCTGGCGGCCAAGGGGGTGCCCTGCGTCGTTGGGCCGACCCTGATCCCGCGCTCCAAGATGGAGCTAAACCACATCAGCCTGAAAAACCCGGGCATCCTGGCCCGGGCCGGGGTCAAGGTGGCCATCCAGATGGACGGCTCATCCGA
The DNA here is from genome assembly GCA_041695105.1 of Bacillota bacterium. Taxonomy (GTDB): domain Bacteria; phylum Bacillota; class Sulfobacillia; order JAMDAP01; family JAJYMS01; genus JBGFRN01. Next base: position 5,300 of record JBGFRN010000266.1, read on the forward strand.
GACTCAATTCCTGCCCCTGGCGGCCGGAATCGCCGTTCGCGAGGGCATGCCCGAGGAGGAGGCCTTCCGGGCGATCACGATCAACGCCGCCGAGATCATCGGCCTGGCCCACCGGGTGGGCAGCCTGGAAAAAGGAAAGGACGCCGACGTCGCCATCTTCGACGGGCATCCCTTCAATACCATGTCCAAATGCGTCAAGGTAGTTCTCAAGGGCCAGGTGGCTTTCTCCCGTTAGTTAGGCGTCCTTCTCCCGGCAGGCCGCCCTGGCCGGGAGGCGAGGCCTACAGGTTCAATATCAGCGCCACCTCGTCGCAGTTCGGGAACTTGTGACAGTTAATGCACTCCTTCCACACCTTGTGGGGGAGTTCTTCTTTGTTGATGACTTTGAAGCCGCACTTCTGAAAGAAGCCCGGCTGGTAAGTCAGGGCGAAGACCTGTCCCAAATCGAGATCACGGGCCTCCTGGACGAGGAAGTCAACCATCTGGCGACCCAGCCCGATCTTGACCCGGTCTGGGGCTACGGCCATGGCCCGGATCTCGGCCAGGTCCTCCCAGAGGATGTGGAGCGCCCCGGTGCCGATGACCCGGCCGTCCTCCTCGGCTACGACGAAATCCCGCATGCCTTCGTAGAGCATAGTCAGGGGACGGGCCAGCATTAGCCCCTGGTCGGCGTATCCGTTGATTAGGACCTGCATGGACGGTATATCCTTCATTTTAGCCTTGCGAAGTATCAACTAATTTGCCTCCAACCTTGCATATTGAATGAATAAATATAAGTATAACACGAAACCCCGGAGTTGTGGGGGCCATTCTTGCCGCCCGACCCGGGGTTTCTCCACGGCCGTATTTGGCGTCGGTCTATCGGTTGCACCTCCTATATCCCCGAGGGCATCATCGGGTGCTGCAGGATCTCTTGGATCACGGGCTGGGGGTTGGCCAGCCTGGTTCCCACGTATATTACTAATTGCCGCTCAGTCAAAAGGATGTGCCGCATTCCTTGCCCTTGGGCCATCCAGGACGGGCGTCCCATCATGTTCAGTTCCCTCGCACCGCTCAACCCGGGAAGGCTATTAAGCCCGGGTCCGGCCGTCCTAAGAAACCGGCTGGCTTCATCCGAGTTCTTGACGATTCCCACCCAGAGGACAGTCTTGTCGTTACCCTCTCCGTAGACCCTGGTCGCCTCCTGGAAGACCCTGGTGCCGGCTGGCCTGATCTGGCCGATTCGGGCTACGTCTGGGTCGTCAGGCTTGGCTTCTGAGGCTTGGAGCCCTTTAAGCTCCAGGGGCAGATGCAGTTGCTGTGGCTCAGCCATTGAGTTAAAACTGCGGATAATAAAGTATGCGAAACCGGCAAAAACCACCAAAAGCAACAGATTGCGCTTGTTCAAGGACACCTCTCCCTGATAATTTGCTATTAATTACCTCTATTATTATCACCAACGTAAGGGTAAGGAACAAGTAATTTTCTCATACAATTTTTTGATACGGTTGCCTTTCAGTTAGCCATAGGATAGCATGGGAGAAGTAGCTATGAACAGCGAGGGGGATTCTTGTGTCGGAGGTCGTCTATTTAAACGGTGAGTTTCTGCCTTACGAGCAGGCAAAGGTTCCCGTAGAGGATCGCGGCTACCAGTTTGCCGATGGTATCTATGAAGTTGCCCGTACCTATAACGGCAAACTCTTCAGGATGGATGCCCATATGGACCGGCTGCAGCGGAGCGCCGCTGCCATTGAGATGGAGATCCCGCCGGTCAAAGACATAGAAGAGGCGGCCAATGAGTTGATGCGCCGCAACGGCCACCCCGAGTCGGCGGTTTATATCCAGGTCACTCGCGGGGTCGCCCCCCGTGCTCATCTGATTCCGGCCGGTTTGACCCCGAACATCATGATGACCGCTCGCCCGGTAGCCAAGACTAAGCCAGAAGTCATGGCCAAGGGAGCCGCCGGGGTCACCGCGGTCGACGATCGCTGGCACCGCTGCTACATCAAGACCGTGGGCTTGCTGCCCAATACCCTGGCCAAGCTCAAGGCCCACCGGGCCGGGGCCCTCGAGGCCATCTTGGTGCGCGACGGCATCGTGACTGAGGGCACCAGCAGCAACCTGCTGGCTGTATTCGGGGGAACGATCTACACTCACCCGGCCACCGACCTGATTTTGAACGGGATCACCCGCGACTCGCTGCTTCAGTTGGCCGCGGCGGCCGGCCTTCCGGTCCGGGAAGAGGAGTTTACCGTGATGGACCTTTTCAAGGCCGATGAGATTATCATGTGTGGCACCATCCTTGAAGCCACCCCCTTTGTTACCGTCGACGGCCGCCAGATCGGTAACGGAAAGCCGGGACCGGTCGTGGCCAAATTACACGCGGGGTTGATGAAATGGGGGGAAGAGGGGAAGCGGCCTGGTTCCTGGTAAGGGGTGATTAAAGTGGTTCGCCAAAAAGAGACCGGCGATCGAATTAACATTGATAACCATTTTGAAGCCTTGAAAGGGGCACTGGATAAGGATCCCCGTATACTGGCTGCGTACCTTTTTGGTTCCTACGGGACGCAGCAACAGACTCCGCTGAGCGATGTGGACCTGGCAGTCCTCTTTGATAGGGGCAACAAGGTTAGCCTGACTGATGAGCTGGATCTCTCGGCAATACTTACTTCGATCGTTGGTGAGGATGACCTGAACCTAGTCATCTTGAACCAGGTTCCGGTTGATCTTCAGTTTCGAGTAATTTCTACCGGCCGGCTGATTTACCGGAGGGATGTCATTAGGGTAGCTGATTTTGTTGAAAGCGTACTCAAGCGGTACTGTGATTTTGCTATAGACCTCGCTCAATTCAACCGAGACTACGAGGCGCGGCTCCGGGAGGTTTATTTAAAATGATCGACCGCGATAAGGTTCTCGATAAGCTGAGGTTTATTGAAGGGAACCTCTCCAAGCTTCGCCCATTTCAGCAATTACCGGTCGAGTCATTCTCCGGGGACTATACAGTAGCTTATTCCGCCCGTTACCTCTTGCAGATCTCCATTGAGGCCATGATAGACGTGGCCAATCATATCATCGCTCGGAATGGTTGGGGTTCCCCGAAGACTTACGCCCAATGATGCAATTGAAGACGTTGAAGTTTATGGTATCATAACCAACCATCTCAGTGACTTCGAAGACTTCATTGCCCAGATCACCGCGCAACTATGAAACCATCGCGGCCCAATTAAAAGCAAACGGCCCGGGCGAGTGCCCGGGCCAATGATTTTGCGGCCGGCTGCGTTAGTGAATCGGAGGAACACCTTCGTATAGACGATGGCCGCAAACCTGATTTTGGTCTAGACTGTCGGGAACGGCACCGTAGAGCATCGCTTCCTCGATATATTTGTTGACCAGCAAGGTGTCGCCTGGTTCATACTGGTGGGCGTCATCCTGTTGGGATAGCGCCCTGCGGATGGCTGTAACGATTTCATTCAGGCCAAACATGATCTCCTACCTCCTCCGCGACGGGCTTCACGTTCAATCATATATTACCCATCGAACGGTTGGTAGGGAAGCTTTAGTAAATATTGGTCGTAGCGGCCAGAATTCTGGAACTGACCAGAATTTAAAGCACTGTTTTGAGATTCAGGCACCGCTGGCCTAGAAGGATGTGAGATCGAGCGAGTTTACCTGGTCGCTCAAAAAGTAGATCAGATGATCTTGTTCTGCCGGACGCTGGCTTTTATCCTTCAGGTCCAAAGAGGCCTGGCCCCGGTCCAGGGAAGACGGGCTGAAAGCCGTCTAGGCCCAAGCCGAGGCTAATCCTCCCGGCCGGCGGTGACGATCCGGTCGCCCCGCTCCTTTTTGGCCTGGATCATGGCCCGCTCGGCCGCCTCGATCAGGGCCGGGGCGCTGGAAAGCTGCGGGGATAGCTGGGCGATCCCGAAGCTGCAGGTCACCTTCAGGGCTTGGCCGGCCAGGCTCTCCCTGACGCGCTCGGCGTACCGCTTGGCACCGGTGGCCGAAGCCCCGGGAAGGGAGATAGCGAACTCGTCGCCCCCGATCCGGTAGACGGCATCGCCCTGACGAACGGCTGAGATCAGGGTTTTGGCCACCGACTGGAGGACCGAATTGCCCACGGCGTGGCCGTATTCTTCGTTGAGGGCCCCGAACCCGTCCAGGTCGACCAGGCACAGGCTGAGGTACTTGTTGTTTCTTTCGGTCTCCCGGACCAGCTGGGGGATGGACTGCTGGAAGTGGCGGTAGTTATAGGCCCCAGTTAGGGCGTCCCTAAGGGAGAGGTCATCAAGCTGCTGGGACTTCATTTCCAGGGAGGTCCGGCGGTCTTCCTCCTCGGTCCGTAGCCGCAGGATGACATAGTTGCCGGCCAGCGACAGGATGGCGTAAAGGGAAAAAGAGGCGGCCTGGCTGAAGAGCACTTTCGGGGTGGCCGGCAGGCTGAGGATAGCCGGGAAGACCATAAACCAGATGGCCCCGACCGCGGCGATCAGAAGCAGGAAGACCAAGGTCCGGATGGCCAGGAAAATGGTTACGAAAGCCAGGACCTGATAAAGCGAGGCGGTGTAGGCCGAGAAATAGGTACCCTGGATCCAGCCGAGCAGGGCCATTCCCGATACCGCGCCCAACACCCCGGCCGACACCAGGATTTCAGCCTGAAGGCGCGATTCGCACCCCCGGCTGATCCAGGCCAGGGCCAAGCAGCCGGCGACCATGGTTCCCCGAAGCCCTGCGATCGCCCAGGGGCTTTCTTCGAGCCAAGGGAGGTCAACCCCCAGACCAAGCGCCAGGAACAGGGCCCCCAGCAAGAACCTCAGGGGGAGGGTGCTGATCAGGTGGTGATCCAGTTCTCGTTCCAGAACTCGGGCAACCCGTCGGGCAGACATGATTTCCTCCCGGTCAAAACAAGCTTTGAATTGAGAGCCTTGTTTTGAGATTCTGGCACCGCTGGCCTAGTGCCGGAAAAACCGCCGGTAGACGAAGTACCCGACTCCGAACAGCCCCATCAGCCCAAAGGTCAGCAGCCCAAAATACTGGCTTAAAAACTTAACGATCGGCGGGCCATAGAACATGATGAGCACCGCCTCAAGGAAGAAACGGGCCCCGCGGCTGAGGACCGAGGCGATGGTGAAAGACCACAGATCCTGGCGGAAGACGCCAGCGGCGATGGTAAAGACCTTATAGGGGATCGGGGTGAACCCGGCGATGCCGACGGCCCAGCCGCCGTGGCTGGCAAACAGGCAATCAATCCGATCGATTTGAGCCTCTGAGGTCAGCCGGCGCAGGGCGGGGCGGCCGAAACGGCGACCGATGAAATACCCGAAGTAGGCCCCCAGCACCGAACCGGCCGTGGTAATGGCGGCGTACCAGAGAGCCAGATCCGGCCGGGCCAGGCCCAAAGGTATCAGGATGGCGTCCGGCGGTACCGGGAAAAACGACGATTCGATAAAAGAGATAACGAATAGACCGAGGCTTCCCCAGGGCATTACGGCTTCGACTGTCCAGTCGAAAATGGCCTTGATCGATGCCGCCGCCCCACCGCCCAATACCGGTCACCCCCGCCGCTTCATTACCGGAAACCAAACATCCCTTCGATTATAGCAGGAAGCCGGCAGTCTTGACAGAGAAGTAAACAAGAACGTACATTAAACAGTGAACTGCAATTCATTTGATTGGGAGAGGCTATAGTTTGGCGCAAGCCTACAAGGATTTAAGGGATTACCTGCGCGCCCTCGAAAACCGGGGCCTGCTGCACCGCGTCAAGACCCCGGTCAGCGCCAACCTCGAGATCTGCGAGATCACCGACCGGGTGACCAAAGCGGGCGGCCCGGCTCTGCTTTTTGAGCGGGTCGAGGGATACCAATTTCCGGTCGTGACCAACCTTTTCGGCACCATGGAGCGCATGTGCCTGGCCCTGGGTGTCGAGAGGCTTGACGATATCGGGGCCGAGATCAAGGCCATGATGAAGCCGCCCGAGGTCACCGGCTTTTGGGATAAGCTCAAAGCGCTGCCCAAACTGGCCGAGATCGGGAACTTCGTCCCCAAATCGGTCGGCAAGGGTGCCTGCCAGGAGGTGGTCATGACCGACCCGGACCTAACCAAGATCCCGGTCCTCACCACCTGGCCGGGCGACGCCGGGCCGTTCATCACCTTCCCGCAGGTCATTACCCGCGATCCGGTCACCGGCCAGCGCAACGTAGGCATGTACCGCCTACAGGTCTATGACGCCCGGACGACCGGGATGCACTGGCACATCCATAAGCACGGGGCCGAGCACCAGCGCCGCCTGCTCCAGGCCGGCTCTGGCCATTCCGGAGCGGCCAAGGGCCAGGATCGGTTGCAGGTGGCCGTAGCCATCGGGGCCGACCCGGCCAGCATGTACGCCGCCACCGCCCCGCTCCCCGGTCCGATCGACGAGTACCTTTTCGCCGGGTTCCTGCGCAAGGCCCCAGTCGAGCTGGTCAAGTGCATGACGGTCGACCTCGAGGTGCCGGCCAGCGCCGAGTTCGTCCTCGAGGGGTACGTCGACCCGAAGGAGTGGCGCCGCGAGGGGCCATTCGGGGACCACACCGGTTTCTATTCCCTGGCTGACGACTACCCGGTCTTTCATGTCACCTGCGTCACCCACCGCAAGGATGCCATCTATCCGGCCACCATCGTCGGCAAGCCGGTCCAGGAAGACCTTTTCATGGGCAAAGCCACCGAGCGCATCTTTTTGCCCCTGCTGCAGATCAACCTGCCCGAGGTCCGCGACATGTGCCTGCCGGCCGAGGGCACCTTCCATAACTGCGTCATTGTCTCAATCGATAAGCGCTACCCCGGCCACGCCCGCAAGGTGATCAACGCCCTGTGGGGCCTGGGTCTGATGATGCTGACCAAGATGATTCTGGTCGTCGACCACGACGTCGACGTCCAGAATCTGTCCGAAGTAGCCTTCCAAGCCTTCAGCAACGTCGACCACAAGCGCGATTTAGTCATTTCGGAGGGGCCGGTTGACGCCCTGGATCACGCCGCCCCACTAGCTCATTACGGCGGCAAGCTTGGGGTCGACGCCACCCGAAAGTGGGCCTCTGAGGGGCACCCCCGAGAGTGGCCGGAAGAGATCCGCATGTCTCCGGAGGTCGTCCAACTGGTCAGCAAGAAATGGCGGGACTACGGCCTTGACAAATAAGATCATGACTCTGGCCGATCTGGTCAAGTACGAGCATACCATCTTTGCCCTGCCCTTCGCCTACATCGGGTCCTTTCTGGCCGCGGGCGGGCTGCCGGACCCCTGGGTATTCCTCTGGGTGACCATGGCTATGGTTGGAGGGAGGACGGCCGCCATGGCCGTCAACCGTCTGGCCGACCGCTACATCGACGCCCGGAACCCGCGCACCGCGGCCCGGCACCTGCCGTCCGGGCAGATCGAGGCCTCGAAGGTGTTTTGGCTGGCCTTTATTTCGTTCGTCCTGCTCGGCCTGGCAGCCTGGAAGCTCAACCCGCTGTGTGTGGCCTTTCTTCCGGCGATCGTCTTGGTGCTGGTCGCTTACTCCTACACCAAGCGCTTCACCTGGGCCTGCCACTTGGTGCTGGGCCTTGCTTACTTCTTCGTTCCTTTTGGCGGTTGGATCGCCGTCACCGGCGAGATCCATCCGGCGGCGGCCGTCCTCGGACTGGCGGCCGGTCTTTGGGTGGCCGGTTTTGACATAATATACGCCACTCAGGACTACGACTTCGACACCAAGTACGGCATCCACTCGATCCCGGCTCGCTTCGGCATCGCGACGGCGCTGCGGATCTCAAGCTGGATGCATATTGTTACTGTCCTGTTGCTCCTCATGGTCTCCCCCTGGCTGGGCCTGGGGTGGAGCTACCTGGCCGGGGTCATCGCCGTGGCCGCCCTGCTCTACTATGAACACTCCCTGGTCTCGGCCAGCGATCTGTCGCGCCTGGATACCGCTTTTTTCACCGTTAACGGCTACATCGCACTAATCTTTTTCTTCTTCTCGGCAGTGGAGGTATTGACCTAAGGCGCTGGGTCGCCGCTCTCAATTTTGCGAACTATTGCGGGCAGCATCGCGCGCTATATTATGGAGTGACGCTCTTGGCCGGTACCGTTGGACGCCAGATCGAAACTGATGTCAAAAGCGAGGGGAAGGAGAAATACGTCCGTACCCTCTTTGACTCGATCGCTCCCCACTATGACCTGATGAACCTGGTCATGACCGGGGGGCTGGTCAAGCTCTGGCACCGGCGCTTAAAGACCTATACCGGTCTAGGGCCGGGAGATTCGGCTCTTGATTGTGCCTGCGGCACCGGGGATCTGACCATCCTGGCCGCCAGGCAGGTCGGGCCGCACGGGCAGGTGGTCGGGATTGACTTCAGCCCCGAAATGCTCGTCTACGGGCGTCAGAAGGTCCAACAGGCCGGGGTGGACGGCTGGACCGAGATGGTCCAGGGCGACGCCATGAACCTGCCCTACCCCGACAACACCTTCGACTGCGCCACCATCGGATTCGCCTTGCGCAACGTGACCAGTATCCCCAAGACCATCTCTGAGATGACCCGGGTGGTCAAAGCCGGCGGCCGGGTGGTGTCGCTTGAGATCTCAAAGCCCAATAACCCATTGATCCGCTGCCCGTATTTCCTGTACTTTTATAACGTGGTGCCGCTGATCGACCGCGTCCTGGGCTGGCTCGGGGGTTTTAAATCCCACGCCGGAGGGGTCAGGGTCCGACCTTATACCTACCTGCCGCACTCGCTGACCAACTTCCCCGACCAGGAACGCCTGGCCCAGATCTTCCGCGACGCCGGGCTGACCGATGTGGTCTACGAGGGACTGACCGGGGGCATCGTCAGCATTCACTGCGGTGCCAAGCCGCGCTAGAGCGTTCTGGCCCGCGCAGCCAAATGGTACCATCGGCCTAGTTCTTTTTTGGGTTTGCGTTGAAACCATGGCGGGTGTAAACTTCAGATATCATTAGGTTTAAAAAATGCGCCGTGTACCAGCGCAAGCAGGAGGTTTGGCCGTTGCATATTCTGGCGATCGGCCTGAACCATAAAACCGCACCAGTTGAAATTAGAGAAATGTTAGCGCTGGGGGCAAGGGAAATGCCCTCAGCTTTGTCATTCCTAAAAAACTATCCCGGAATCTCCGAAGGTATGATCCTCTCGACCTGTAACCGGACCGAGGTCTACCTGGCCTCGTCCGGCTTTCACCCCGGCTTTTCGGTCGTGGTCGACCTGCTGACCCAGAACCGTGACATCTCGCCGGATGAACTCAAGCGTCATCTGTACATCCATCGCGACCTCGAGGCGGTCGCCCACCTCTTTAGGGTGGCATGCGGCCTCGACTCGATGATTCTGGGCGAGACCCAGATCCTCGGGCAGGTTAAAGAGGGCTACCAGGCGGCGCTCGACAACCAGTCGGCCGGGAAAGTCCTGAACACACTTTTCAACCAGGCCATCGCCGCCGGCAAGCGGGCGCATACCGAGACCGAAATCAGCAAGAACGCCGTCTCGGTCAGTTACGCCGCCGTTGAGCTGGCCAAAAAGGTCTTCCAGAGCCTGGAGGGGCGCCGTGCCCTGATCATCGGGGCCGGAAAGATGAGCGAGTTGACCGCCAAGCATTTACTGGCCTCCGGGGTCGGCCAGATCGTCGTCGCCAACCGGACGCTCGAACGCGCCTGTAGCTTGGCCCAAATGTTCAAAGGCACCGGGATTCCAATCTCCGAGGTCGGTCAGTGGCTGCACCAGGTCGATGTCGTCATTAGCTCGACCGGTGCCCCTCATCTGGTGCTGACCCGTGAGATGCTTCATGAGGCCATGCGCCATCGCCGCGGCCGGCCCATCTTCCTGTTCGACATCGCCGTCCCGCGCGATATCGACCCCGAGGCCGGGCGGCTCGAGGGCGTCTTCTTGTACGACATTGACGACCTGGAGTCGGCCGTCCAGGCCAACCTTCGCGAGCGCCAGCGCGAGGCCCGCAAGGTCGAGCGCATGATTGAGGAAGAGGTTGCCAAGTTTGAGTCCTGGCAGCGGACGCTCGACATCGTGCCGGTTATCCGCTCGCTCCGGCAGAAGGCCGACGACATCCGCCGGCACGAGGTGAGCAAGACCTTCAACCGGCTTCCGGAGCTGACCGACCGCCAACGCCAGATCATTGAGGCCATGACGGCAACTATGATCAACAAAATCCTGAACGACCCGACCCTGCGCCTGAAGGAGTTTGCCTCCGGCGACGACGGATCACTTTACGTCCAGGCCATGGCGAGGCTCTTTAACCTGACGACCGCGGAAGAAAAACCGGGGATCGGACAAGGCGAGCCTTGTAGCGATCGGCCGGTGGTTGAGGCCAAACCATGATTTTGTCAGAGGTCCTGTTAATCAGCCTGGGCTACCTCCTGGCTGGAGCGACTCATATCGCCTATATCTACGCCCCCGAATGGAAGGCCACTGCCAGTTGGATGGCCCGACTGGCCCTGGGCATCCATACCCTGGCCCTGACGGTCGAATTCTGGCAAAACCAGACCTTTTTTGCGTCTTTTTTTGAGGCCACCCTGTTCTTCACCTGGGCGGTCATCTTTGTCTATGTCCTGGCCGATTTGATCTGGCCGGTCAAGGCCGGCGGGGCCTTCCTGATTCCGGCTGTATTGGTGCTCTTGCTGGTTTCGCTGGTGATGCCCCGCACCCCCGGCATTGACCTGACCGGATTGACCGCCGCCCGCTTTTTCGGGCATATCATTGCCGCCATAGTAGCCTATGGGCTGTTCGCCGTGGCCTTTATTCTCTCGGCCCTTTACCTGCTGCAGGAGCACCAGCTCAGGAACAAGGAATTCCGGCCCTTTTTTTACCGCCTGCCCCCGCTTGAGTCGCTCGACCAGCTCAGCCACCGGCTGATTCAGATCGGCTTTCCGTTTCTAACGCTGGCCATGGCGGCAGGCTACCTCTGGGCCCGCGCGGCTTGGACCGGCAACTACGCCACCGACAGCAAGCTGATCTGGACCTGGATCGCCTGGGGCTACTACGGGGTCGTCCTGCTCGGACGCCCATTTGCCGGGATCACCGGGCGCCGGTTCGCCTGGTTCTCCATTGCCGGCTTTGTCCTGCTGCTAATCAACTATTTTATCATTAACCTCTTTTTCTCAAACCTCCACGGATTTTGAGGCCGGCCTGAGGCGTTTTGAGGCAGCAATGGCGGCCCCATTTTTAGCCCGCGTCGCGCAAGCGCCGCAATTAGCGCGAGGTGTTGAACCTGGTCTACCCGATAGGGCTCAACCTCAGTGGTCGCCCCTGCCTGGTGGTGGGCGGCGGTGAGGTCGCCCTGCGCAAGGTCGAGGGGCTTTTGGCCGTAGGGGCTAGGCTCCGGGTCATCAGCCCGGGGCTGCACCCCGAACTGGCCGGGATGGCCCGCGAGGGGCGGATCCAATGGGAGGCCCGTCCTTACCGGTCAGGCGATCTGGCCGGCCATTTTTTGATCGTGGCCGCCACCGACGATCAGGACGTCAATGAAGCCGTCTTCCGCGAGGGGGAGTCCCGGGGGCAATTGGTCAACGTTGTCGACGACCCCCCGCGTTGCAACTTTATCCTTCCGGCCGTGGTCAGGCGCGGCAGCCTCTGCCTGGCCGTCTTCACCGGGGGCAAGAGCCCGATGCTCTCCCGGCGCATCCGAGAGCAGCTTGAGGGGCAGTTCGGCCCGGAGTACGGAGATCTGATCGACCTGCTGGGCGTGGCCCGCTCGGCTGTTCTCGAAAGGGTCGGCGACATCAAGCTGAGGACCGAGATTTTCCGGCGCCTGGTTTACTCCGACCTGCTCGAAGTCCTGGTCCGGGACGGGCGGCCGGCAGCCGAGGCGCGAATCAGCCAGACCATCGATCAGGTTCTTGGGGAAAGCTATTAACGGCAAGACCGCCATCTGGCGGTATTTGATGGGGGTAGAGAATTGGCGAGAATGGTTCGGGTCGGGACCCGAGGCAGCGCCCTGGCGCTCTGGCAGACCAACTGGGTCATTGACCGGCTGAAAGAGCTTGAGCCCGATATAGGCTTCGAAGTCATCAAGATCAAGACCCAGGGCGACATCATCTTGGACGTCTCGCTGAGCAAGATCGGGGGCAAGGGTCTTTTTACCAAGGAGATCGAAAACGCCCTGCTCGAAAACCAGGTCGACCTGGCGGTACATAGTCTGAAGGACCTTCCTACCGAGCTTCCCGAGGGACTGACCATCGGGGCGATCACCGAGCGGGTCGACCCCAGGGACGCCCTGATCTCCAAGAGCGGCCTGAAGCTGGCCGAGCTTCCCGAGGGGGCCAAGATCGGCACTAGCTCGCTGCGCCGCGTCTCACAACTGAAGAACCTTCGCCCCGATCTGGAGTGCCTGACCATCCGCGGCAACGTCGACACCCGGCTGCGCAAGCTGCTCGAGACCGACCTCGACGCTATCGTCATGGCGGCGGCCGGACTGACCCGGCTGGGCTTTGCCGGCCGGATCACCGAATACCTGCCGGTTGAGGTCTCGCTGCCGGCCGTGGGCCAGGGGGCCCTGGGCATCGAGATCCGCCAGGGCGACCCCCAGACGGCCCGCCTGGTGAGCCGGCTCAACCATGCCCAGACCGAGGCCGCGACCACGGCCGAGCGGGCGCTACTCCGGCGCCTGGGCGGCGGCTGCCAGGTGCCGATTGGGGCCCACGGCAGCGTCAGCGGCGCGCGGATGACCCTGCTCG
>JBGFRN010000121.1:0-3176 GCA_041695105.1 Bacillota bacterium
CTGTTCTGGTTGGTCGTAAAGTAATAGGTCTCCGTGCCTGCGCTGTCACGCATGTAAGAGTTGTTATGGATGCTGACAAAGATGTCCGGCTTGGCTTCGTTGGCGAGCTTGGGGCGATCGTGAAGGGGAACCTGATAGTCGCCAGTCCTGGTCATGATGATGCTAGCTCCGCCCTGTTCGAGCAAGATCCTGAGTTGATGGGCGATCTCCAGGTTGATATCCTTCTCCTTCGTTCCCTTGGGACCAATGGCTCCGGGATCGTCGCCGCCGTGGCCAACGTCAATCATGATCACCTTCTGGTACACGGGCGACGTCAGGACATCGAAGGAGATGGCTTGTCCACTCTGAACTCCTACCTGGCCGTCCTGGGCAGTCACGGCCTCATGCCCGAGGTAATAGGGGAGATCGACGGTCAGACGGGTGGAATCGGGACCGTTCCCTGGCTCAAGGCGAATCGTCCCGACGGTGCCGTCATCGACCGGAAACTGCGAGGCTTCCAGCTTGGAAATCCCCTGGGGTATGTCCAGGATCAGGCGCCTCTCCCCTGGTACCGCCTGAAGGGTATGATCAACTGGGAGGGAGGTCGTAACGGTGACCCTGGTCCCGGCCCCGAGTTGGGTCCAGGTCACTCCGGTTATTTCCGGCACGAACCGGATCACGAGCCCCGCCTCGCTCCTCTCCACCTGATAGCCCTTGAATTCCTTAAGGTCCAGGACCACGCGCGCCTGATCAGGGTCAGTCTGAAACTGAGAGGTTCGGATCTGGGTCATCCAGGCCAGATCCACGGGGATGGCCTTCGGCACCCCGGCCCCCACGGTCAGGCCGGGAAGATCCAGCACCAGGCGGGCCGGGTCCGGCAGTTCAGTAGTTTTCACCACCGTCGGGCCCGTAGTGCTGATGGAGATGGTGGGGATCTTGCCGTCCAACCAGTAGTCGACGGAGGAAACCCGGTAGTTGATATCGATATACATCGATTTGCCGTCTGGGGACAGCGAAACCTGGTACCTGGACGGTGCGGTGAGTTCGAGGGTGAGCCTTGAAGTGCGGCCCTTATCGCCCAGGGCCTTGGCCGTCACCTTCGATACGGCGGCATCGCCCAGGGCGATTTCCTTAGCCTCGAACTCCAGCGTGGCAGGCTTCAGATCAACCAATAACCGGTCGGGATCAGAGAGGGTTTTGAAGCTATACTCCATCGGTTCGGAGATGTCGAGAGTCAGCCGGGCGTAGCCCTCAAGTTTCTCCCAGCGCATCGCGGTGACTCGGGTGGCGCCGCGGTCAACAAAGATCGTCCGCGTTTTGGCGTCCCAATTGATGTTGGCTCCCAGGGCTTCACCGACGAAACGGAGGGGCACATAAGTGGTGTCCTTGACCAGTTGAGCCGGTATGTCCAGGGAGATCTCTTTTCCATCCACCACAGCCTTTTCGGCCCCGATGGCCAGGCTGACCCGGCGCTCACGGCGGACCATGGTGATGGCGCCGGTCTCGCCGTTCCACTGGACAGTGGCTCCAAGGCCCTCCGAAACTACCCGGAGCGGTACCAGAGTCCTCCCTGACTTGGTTATCGGAGGGGTATTGAGCTCGACCGTCTGCCCGTTGATCACCAGCTTGATGGGGGCCGTGGCGGCCTCGGCTGAATTAGATGGTATGAACATTACGAGCACTATCAGAGCCAGGACAATCCGGCTGGCCCATTTGCCCCATCCGGTCAAGATAATCAACTCCCCGAAGCCACAAGTTTCGACAAGCTACTGACCGACTTAGTTCGACTTGTGATTCGGGAAGTCCTGCCTGGAGAGGGTTGGAAGGTTTTTTCGACTCCAATGAAACTTTTCAGCCTCACGGTGACGTTGAAGTCTACCGCCGTGGGGGCGTTGGAAGGTTTTTTCGACTCCAATGAAACTTTTCAGCCTCAACGGTGACGTTGAAGTCTACCGCCGTGGGGGCGTTGGAAGGTTTTTTCGACTCCAATGAACTTCTAAGGCGCCGGGCGCTCCCTCCACGACGCGACAACCTTCTCCAATTCTTCGGGGCTGTGCACAACCCGAACCCCGTCGAATTGCCGGAGCCTCCTCACATTTTCCAGATCAACTTGTCGGGGGTAGACCTTGACCGGTCCCTTGGGTCCCGAGGACACCACAACATTTTCGAGATCCGTCGGCAGAACCGCGATTGGTACCCGGGCCTTTCCCGCCTGGGCGAAGAGGTTGGTGATCAGGGTATCCGAGATGCCAGCCACAAATTTAGCCACGCTATTGGAAGTGGCCGGGGCGATAACCAGGCCCCGGTAGACTCCGTTGAAAAGCCTTCCGATGACGGGAGAACTGGGCAAACCCTCCCTCACCACGGAAATGTTCGGCTGATCCAGTCTTGAAGCCAGCCGGTAGATCCGGAGAACGTCCTCGGCAGCCCTGGATAAGAAAAGATCGACCCCGGGAGTGCGGGAGATAAGCGCACAGCAATCGGCCAGAAAGTGCCCCGCCCCGGTAAGTCCCCAGGCGATCTTCTTCACCTTCCACACCATCCGATCAAGCAAGATTCATCCGGCCAAGCTCCGTTTCGGGGCCTCCAAGTGCCTCAATGGCCTTATCCTCAATAGACTCATCCTCAATAGTCTAATCCTCAATGGACTCATCCTCAACAGCCTCATCCTCAATGGTCTCATCTTCAATGGCCTTACCCTCTAATGGCCTCGTCCTCAATGGCCTCATCTTCAATAGTCTAATCGAAAAAAGACCGGCCCGGAGGCCGGTCCCTTCTTAACTCATGTCTCGATCAGGCTTCCTGTATTCGTCACCGGACCAGATCCAATCCAATGGATCAGTCGCCGTGGGCAGCGTGGGTCTCTTCCTTGGCTGCGGACTTCCCGATCGGGAAGATCAGGAAGATGATGTTGAGAATGATGCCGACCACAGCCGAAGTGGCGATGGAGGGGAGCTGCAGGCCGAACATCGGAATATTGCCGCCCGGGAACGCCGCCCCGCCAATACCAACCACCATGATGACCGAGCCGATGGCCAACTGCCTCGGGTCGAAGAGGTCGACCTTTTCCGACATCATGAGGGCCACGCCCTGGAGACCGATGACGCCGAAGAGGTAGATGGCCAGACCGCCAGTGACGGCCACTGGGAGGGTACTGACGATAGCGGCCAGCTTGCCGATGAAGCCGAGAATCATAG
>JBGFRN010000063.1:0-17888 GCA_041695105.1 Bacillota bacterium
CTGGGATTCGATCAAGGTGGCAAACGGGACGCACCGTATCGCCGCCCGGGCGGTCGACCAGGCCGGAAATGTCTCTGCCTCTCCGGTTATCTCCGTCACCGTAAATAATCAGGGCTCAGCCCCGCCGCCGTCGCCCGTCCCCGGTGGGCAGGTGGCCCAGACTTTCGCGGGCTACGCCGGGCCCTATGCTCCCAACCGGTATATCTACCTTGACGTTACCCGGCCCGGTCCGGTTAGCCTGAGACTGTCCTGGCCCGGCAGCGCCAACCTGGATCTCTACCTCTATGACGCAGGCGGACGCCTGATCGGGCAGTCCAGCGCCGGGGGCAACCCGGAGGAAATCAGTCTACGGGTTGGGGCTCCCGGGCGCTACCTGGCGCGCATTCACGCCCGGCACGGGAACGCTAACTTTACCTTCAAGGCCAGCTATCCGGTTGATTGGGCTAAGACGACGGTTATGGATCGGACTGGCTCGATCGCCCAAGGATCCCGGCGAGAGTATGAGTTTACCGCCGCCGGTCCGGGTTCGATCAACGCCTCCCTGGATTGGAGCGGGTCGGCCGACCTGAATCTATACCTGGTAGACTCCAGTGACCGCATCATTCTGGGCTCGAACGGCACCCTTCGCCCCGAA
Source organism: Bacillota bacterium (assembly GCA_041695105.1). GTDB lineage: Bacteria > Bacillota > Sulfobacillia > JAMDAP01 > JAJYMS01 > JBGFRN01. Next base: position 635 of record JBGFRN010000063.1, read on the forward strand.
GTCCTGTCCATGGGGATCAATGCCCCCGGCCGGTATAAGATCCTGATCACCGCCGCCAGCGGGCAGGCTTCATACCGCCTGCGGGTCGTTCACCTGAGGTAACCCGCGGTGGCGGAATCCCCCTTATCACTTGGCCCGGGGCGGCTCTGCCGGTCTCGGGTCTTCTTTTTCCCTCATGGCGGGAAAATGGAAGGAGTTTTCTGAGCCTTATTGAATAAGCTAAAACAAGAAAGTAGCCTATGAATCTTAGGTAAAATGACCCAAACCTATGCAGTCAGGAACGAGGGGGGCTCGGCATGGACTTTGATCTTACCGTGGAGCAGCGCCTAATTCAGAAGCTGGCCCGTGACTTTGCCGCAGGTGAGGTGGCTCCCGGAGCGGCCGAGCGGGACAAAACCGAAGAGTTCCCGGTTGACCTGATAAGACGAATGGGCGATTTGGGTCTTTTCGGCCTTCCCTTCCCAGAGGAATACGGTGGTTCCGGCGCCGGTTACCAGGCCTACGCCCTGGCCGTCGAGGAAATCAGCCGTGCCGATGCTTCTCTAGGAATTACCTTCGCCGCCCACTGCTCGATCGGCACGGCGCCGATCTATTACTTCGGGACTGAGGAACAGAAGCGCCAGTGGCTTCCCCTCTGCGCCACCGGCGAGATCCTGGCCGCCTTTGGCTTGACTGAGCCGAACGCTGGCTCTGACGCCGGGGGCACCCAGACGACGGCCGTCCTCAAGGGCGACGAGTGGGTTCTGAACGGCTCCAAGATCTTCATCACCAATGGGGCGACCGCCGGGGTGATCGTGGCCACCGCCGTGACCGGCCGGGCCGCCAATAGTCGCGGCATTAGCTCCTTTATCGTCCCCAAGGGGGCCCCCGGCTTTCGTCCTGGTAACCGATTTGATAAGATGGGATTGCGCTCCAGCGAGACAGTCGAGCTGATCTTCGAGGACTGTCGTCTTCCCAAAGAGAACATCCTCGGCCAGCCCGGCGAGGGCTTCAAGCAGTTCCTGGCCACCTTGGACGGAGGGCGGATCAGCATTGGTGCCATGGGTGTGGGCCTGGCCCAGGGCTGCCTGGACGCTTCGTTGAAGTATGCCCGGGAACGAACTCAGTTTGGCCAGAGCATCGGCCGGTTCCAGGCGATCCAGTTTAAGTTGGCCGACATGGCTATGGAGATTGAGTTGGCCCGGACGGCCGTCCTTCGGGCCGCCTGGCTCAAGGATCAAGGGCGTCCATATACCCGCGAGGCGGCCATGGCCAAACTCTTCGCCTCTGAGACAGCGGTCAGGGCCGCACTCCAGGCGGTTCAGATTCACGGCGGGTACGGATACATGAAGGAATACCCGGTGGAACGGTATTTGCGAGACGCCAAGCTGCTGGAGATCGGGGAGGGCACCTCGGAGATCCAGAGGCTGGTGATCGCCAGGCAGCTCGGGCTCTAGATTGAGGCCCCTTGGGCCTCATCCTTACATACCTCATCCTTACATACGAAAGGGGCGACATATGAGCGCGGTAATAAAGTCCAATATGGCCGGAATGGTTTTCAAGGTACTGGTGGCACCAGGCGACGAGGTCAGGGCCGGGCAAGAAGTCATGATCCTGGAATCGATGAAGATGGAGATTCCGGTCGAGGCCGAGGCTGGCGGCCGGGTCACTAGCGTCCTGGTTCAGCCGGGGGCCTTCGTCAATGACGGAGATCCCTTGGTCGAGTTGGAATAGCCATGCCTTGGGAGCTTCCGGGTCGGGTCCGGGTGGTCGAGGTCGGCCCGCGCGACGGCCTGCAGCATGAGGCCAAAACACTTTCGACCGCAGAAAAGATCAGCTTTATCGACTCCCTGTCGGTGAGCGGGTTAAAAAATATTGAGGTCTCTTCCTTCGTCAGTCCGAAATGGATCCCGGCTCTGGCCGACGCCTCCGAAGTCTTCGCTGGAATCAAGCGCCAGAACGGTGTCACCTACTCGGCTCTGGTCCCAAACCCGAAGGGCTACCAGAGGGCCAGAGAGGCTGGGGCTGGGGAGGTCGCAGTCTTCGTCTCGGCCAGCCAGACTCACAACCATAAAAACCTCAATGTTTCTACCGCTGCCCAGCTTGAAAACATCGAGGCGGTAGCCCGCTCCGCCCGTGACGACGGTGTCCCGGTTCGGGGTTACCTTTCGACCGCCTTCGGCTGTCCCTACGAGGGAGAGGTCGACCCGACCCGGGTCGCTGAGTTGGCGGCCAACCTGATCGACCAGGGTTGTTACGAGGTCTCCCTGGGCGATACCACGGGGGTTGCCAACCCGATCCTGGTGCGGTGCCTGGTCGAGCTCGTCGCCGGCCGGATCGGAATTGACCGGCTGGCCCTGCATTTCCACGACACCCGTGGCCTGGGACTGGTCAACGTCATGGCCGGTTTAGATTCCGGGGTGACTGTCTATGACGCCTCGGCCGGCGGGTTGGGCGGCTGCCCCTACGCGCCCGGGGCCTCGGGTAATATTGCCACTGAGGACTTGATCTACCTGCTGCACTCACTTGGAATCGAAACCGGCGTCAATCTGGACCGCCTTTGCCGGGCCGCCCGCCAGGCCGGCCGGGCGCTGGATATGGAATTGCCAAGCCGCTATAATCGCGCCTGCGGCGCGGTCAGGGGATAACTTAGGGGGTAACTTATGGAACAGGAACAACTAGGAACCCTGACCGGCCGGATCCAAGCCGGAGGGGCAAAAAAGTACCACCAAGCGGCTGCGGCGACCGGCAAGCTTTTTTGCCGGGATCGCCTGGAATTGCTACTTGATCCCGGGTCGTTTGTCGAGGATGGTCTTTTCGCCAACGCCCTTAATCTGGAGCTGCCGTCCGATGGGGTAGTAACCGGAACCGGGGCAATGGGAGGCCGTCCGGTCTGCGTCATGGCCAACGATTCGACGGTTAAGGCTGGATCGTGGGGCGCCCGAACCGTCGAGAAGATCCTCCGAATTCAGGAAACGGCCGCCAAAATGCGGGTTCCGCTCTTTTACCTGGTCGATTCGGCTGGGGCCCGGATCACCGACCAAATCGAAATGTTCCCGGGACGTCGCCACGCCGGTCGGATTTTTTACAACCAGGTTCATCTTTCCGGCCTGGTCCCACAAATTTGCCTGCTGTTCGGCCCGTCAGCCGCCGGTGGCGCCTACATCCCGGCCTTTTGCGACCTGGTGATCATGGTCGACGGTAATGCCTCGATGTATCTCGGCTCTCCCCGGATGGCCGAGATGGTCATTGGGGAAAAGGTCACCCTTGAGGAGATGGGCGGGGCCAGAATGCATTGCACCGTCAGCGGTTGCGGCGACGTCCTCGTCAAGACAGAGGAAGAGGCCATCTCCCTGGCCAAGAAGTATCTGTGGTACTTCCCGCAGAACTGTGACGGCCGGACCCCGGTGGTCGAGGGACTGGCACCCAAGTCGCCCAAGTCGATCGAATCAATCGTTCCCAAGAATCAAAATGTCCCCTTCGACATCAAGGAGCTGATCAAAGCACTGGTTGATGAGGACAGCTTTTTTGAGATCAAAGGTCTGTTCGCTCAGGAACTCGTCACCGGCCTGGCGCGGATCGAGGGGCGGACGGTCGGCCTGGTTGCCAGCCAGCCCAAGGTCAAGGGCGGGGTTCTTTTCGTCGACTCGGCCGACAAGGCGGCTCGCTTTGTCTGGCTTTGTGATGCCTTCAACATCCCGCTCTTGTTTTTAGCCGATGTCCCGGGCTTCATGATTGGGACGGCGGTCGAGCGGGCGGGGATCATCCGGCACGGGGCCAAGATGATCTCGGCCGTCTCCGAGGCCAGCGTGCCCAAGATTTCGGTTGTTGTCCGCAAGGCTTACGGGGCCGGGCTATACGCTATGTGCGGGCCGGGCTACGAACCTGACGCCTGCCTGGCCCTTCCGACGGCCCAGATCGCCGTCATGGGGCCCGAAGCCGCCGTCAACGCCGTCTACTCGAATAAGATCGCCGAGCTTCCTCCCGAGCAGCGTCCGGCCTTCATCGAGGAAAAGCGGCGCGAGTACCGTGAAGACGTCGATCTAGTCAGGCTGGCCTCTGAACTGGTCATCGACGGGATTGTTTCCCCGGCCGGGCTCCGGGGTGAACTGTCACGGCGTTTGGCGGCCCTTGAGAGCAAGAAACTCTTAATGGCCCGCAAAAAGCACGGGGTCTTTCCAGTATAAAATTCCCGGTAAAAACCCAAAAAAGATTTCCTCTCTGGAAGGTTCAGGGAATAGACTTGTCGAATTGAATCCCCTACTTTGCCCTCAAGTGGCAGCGGGGGTGAGAATTATTGTTCAAAGAAATCGGGGACGAATTGCGTCGAGCCCGAGAAGCACGCGGCTTGAGCCTTAGAGATATCCAGGCCGAGACCAAGATCCGCCTCCGATACCTTGAAGCCCTGGAAGACGGGGATTTTTCTGTGATTCCGGGAGAGGTGTACGCAAGGGGATTCCTTCGCTCCTACGCCCAACAACTCGGACTCAATTCGGAAGAGATCATGGATCGCTACCGCCAGTCCACCGGTGCCGCCAACCAGGGGTGCGAGGTGGACGTCACCCGGCCGGCCGCCAGCGCGGAACAGCCGGGGCTGAGGGTTAGCCATCGAGTTAGGGAGGGCTTGGCCAGAGCCAATTCCCGACCTCGGGAAAACACTAGCCGGGCTGGGTTCTATCTTGCAGTCATGATCATGGTCGCCTTAGTGGGCGCGGTTGTCAGTTTTTTCTATCTCGGGTCGTCGCCTACCGGTTCAAAGCTGGCACCCGATGGCCAATCAGGGGTGCCGAGCCCGCCGGGTCAGGCTCAACCCAGGGAGAGCCCGCCTGCACCGGCCGCGTCGTCAGGCCGGCCGCAAGCTGATCCGTCCCTGCCCGACAACCAAACCCGCAGGCAAGCTCAGGGCAAGATCCAGATAACCGCCCTGCCGGTAGACCCATATAAACCGTTCCTGCTCGGGTTTGAGGTCCTCGATCCGGCGGCCGCTCCCCTCAAGCTGGATCTTAGGACTGGAGTCCGCTGCTGGTATGAGGTTACGGCCGACGGCCACGTGGTGGCCACCGGGATTCTGGAGCCAGGCGGTAAGGGCTCGTGGGAAGCCATGGAGAAGTTCTCGTTACGCCTCGGGGATCCCAGGCAGCTTGAGGTCAGCCTGAACGGCAGCCGCCTTGCGATCAACTCGTACAACGAACCGGTAACTATCGAAGCCGTACGCAAGAGGTAGCCCGCCATAGGCAAGCCCGCCCGAACATAATTAAGCCGCCCGCCCCATATAGTCTGAGCATGAGGGTGCGAGCGGTTTTGTTTTTTGCCCTGTTGGCTATGCTGATTAATCTGGCCGCGCCTTTGATGTGGTCAGGCCCCCCGGCTCTGGCCTTCCGGGCCCCGTTGCCGCCGCAGGCGCAGGAACCGAAACTGAACTCCCGGGCAGCCCTGCTGATTGAGGCCAGCACCGGGAGGGTCTTATTTGAACAACGTGGTTTCGCTCGGATGGCTCCGGCCAGCACCACCAAAATCATGACAGCCACGGTCGCCCTGGAGCGGGGCAACCTGTCTGACGTGGTCACCGTCAGCCGGCGGGCGGCGGCCCTGCGAGGCTCTTCAATGGGCCTCCGGGCGGGAGACCAATATACTCTGGGGGAACTGCTGGCCGGATTAATGCTGAGATCCGGCAACGACGCTTCAATCGCCGTGGCCGAGCATATCTCCGGATCGGTTGAGGCCTTCGTAGATTTAATGAATCAAAAAGCCCGCGAGATCGGGGCAACCGCAACCAATTTCGTTAATCCTCACGGGCTGGATAATCCAAATCACTATACCACGGCCTATGACCTGGCCGTGATGACTCGTTACGCCATGCTCAACCCCAAGTTCACTGAGCTGGTGGCTACTCGCGAGAAAGTGGTAGCGCCCGAAGACCGGCCCAGAGAGTGGGTGCTGCGAAATACCAACCGGCTTCTCTGGAACTATGAAGGAGCCGGCGGGGTCAAGACCGGAACGACCGGCCAGGCCGGCAATTGCCTGGTGGCCTCGGCTAGCCGGGATAACCTGCACCTGATCTCGGTGGTCCTGAATTCGCCCAACCGCTGGGGCGATTCCTCGCGGCTGCTAGATTGGGGTTTCAATTTCTTCACCGTCCTGAAACCAACCTCCCGTGGAGATGAGCTGTTCCAGGTCACGGTCACCGGGGGCCGGACAGATCGAGTGACGCTCATGGCCGGTGAGGATCTTCTGGTGGTCGTTCCCAAGGATATTGCGGCCCTGGTCCAGCTGCGAGCCGAGGTTCCCGAACAGATTCCGGCCCCGGTTTACGCAGGCCAGCCAGCCGGCGCCCTCTTCGCGGAGTTCGAGGGTACTCCCGTTGGGCAGGTTCCTTTGGTGGCTGGCAGTACGGTATGGGCCAGAATGGTACCCTATAGCCTTTTTGATTGGCTCAGACCTTTCTGGCGTTGGTTCTTGCGGGCGGATCCTTGGTTTCGTTAGCCAGGCCAGGGCGGTCGATGCCAATCACCGCCAGCGCAAACTGGGAAGGCATCTTGGCCAGCGCCTCCATTGACGAGAGGACATCGTTAACCATCGTGCCCATAGGTGACCGGGCCTGCTGATCCTCGCCCATGACCTGCTTGACCATTCGAATCGGGGCAGTTATCAACCGCTCCAGGTTCTGAATGCCTTCACGCACGACCCTGTTGGGGGTGGAGGGGCGCCTTGTGGTGCCAGAGCGTCCCTGGCCGTTATCGCCCTCCCTTTCCTTGAGGTAGCTATCGTCATCGGGGCTGTCGACGGCCACTAGGCTGTCACCCTTAGCTTGGTTAATTGACTTTGAGGTGTCCAAAACGGTTGCCTCCTGCATGAATGAAGATCCTGCGTTTAGATTTCCCATCAATCCATAAATAGAATCGCCTGGTCCGATAAAACTATTGACGCCGGTGATTTAGAAGTTATAAACTGAAATCAAAAATAAAGTAATCACTATTATAAATGGTGTTATCCCCCTTTGTGGTTCCTGTTTCCAAGGAAAAAATAGATATCAGGTGCTATTGGTTGAAACAAGTATAAGATTAATTCGAACTAGTCTTTTTGGGTTTTGACATAGCACTGACCAAAGTTTATAGTTATCTGGCGTTGGCCACTGGATAACTATGGATTTGGAGGTGCGGACGGTGCTTTATGGCCGTCAAAGCCTACTCTACCGGGAACTTAAAGATCGCGGGATCCGGCTGACCCCGCAGAGAATGGCAATCCTGGAGTACTTACGTGAAACCACCAGCCATCCCAGAGCCGATCAGGTCCACCAGCAAGTCAGGCACCGTTTCCCTGGCGTCAGCCTGGCGACGGTATATAACAATCTGAAGATCCTCAAAGACAAGGGCCTGGTCAACGAGTTAAGGTACGGAGATCTGGCCAGTCGCTTCGACGGCAAGACCGACCCGCACTACCATGTCAATTGTCAGGTATGCGGCACCGTTGTTGATTTTCATGGTCAGGTCTGCAAAGATCTTCATGGGGAAGCTGCCAAAGTCACCAAATTTGAAATCTCGGGCCACCGTATCGAGCTATACGGTGCCTGCCCGGACTGTCGGGGGAAAGATATTGAGCCATCATGACCACAAAGCGAAGGCCCTGGCCGTCGGATCGGTCCGGGCCGCCGTTGTGATTGTGAGTGATTCCCGAACCGAAAAGACCGACGAGTCAGGGGCGTTGATTCGAGAGCTTATTGACCGTTCGGGCCACCAGGTGATATCTCACGATCTGATTCCCAACGATTCCGGTCAAATCACGAGGGTTCTTGAGGAACAGCTTGAGGGCCAAGCCGAGGCGATCATTTTTTCCGGCGGAACCGGCCTGAGCCGCCGGGATCTGACGATTGAAACCGTTTCCCCGCGGTTCGACAAACGCCTGGACGGCTTCGGCGAGTTCTTCCGGCGCTACAGCGAGAGCGAGATCGGTTCCTCAGCCATGATGAGCCGGGCGGCGGCGGGGACGATCCGCGGGAAACTGGTCGTCTGCTTACCCGGTTCCAAGGGCGCCGTCAAATTGGCCCTGGAAAGGCTCCTTTTGCCCGAACTCCAGCACCTGGTTTGGGAAATCAGTCGCTAATCAGCCCCAGAAGGGAGCGCGCCACATGATCGCGGTTACCAAACTGCTCTGTGATTCCGAGAATTTCGGCGACCAGATACGCTATGGCCACGGCACCGCCGGCGTTCGTCACGGTGCCATGGCCGGGCATGGTCCGGTTACCGTTTGGCACTGTACAAAGACCTGCAACCTTAAGTGCATCCACTGTTACGCTAACTCTGAATCGAAAAAATATGAAGGGGAACTAACCACCAGCGAGGCCAAGGGCTTTATCGACGACCTGGCTGGCTTCAAGGTTCCGGTCCTGCTCTTTTCTGGCGGGGAGCCTTTCGCTCGCCCCGATATTATGGAACTGGCCCAGTACGCCACCGACCGGGGCGTCAGGGCCACTTTCTCCACCAACGGCACCCTGATCGACAAGGCCACAGCCCGCGCCGTTAAGGAGATGGGGGTAGGTTACGTCGGCATCAGCCTTGATGGAATCGGAAGTGTCAACGACGCCTTCCGGGGCAAGAGCGGCGCCTTCGAAGACGCCCTGCGCGGCATTCGCAACTGCCGTGAAGTCGGTCAGCGGGTCGGGCTGCGTTTCGTAATCAACCGGCATAACTTTAATCAGATCGAGGATATCTTTCGCCTGATCGAGGAGGAGGACATCCCCCGCGTCTGTTTCTACCATTTGGTTTATTCCGGGCGCGGCTCGGCGATGGTCGATCAGGACGATACCCACGAGGAGTCCCGCCGGGCGATGGACCTGATCGTCAACCGGACCATCGATTTCCACCGGCGCGGCCTCGATAAGGAAATCCTGACCGTCGACAATCACGCCGATGTCGTCTACCTCTACCTCAAACTCAAGGACACCGACCCCGACCGGGCCAACCGGATCATCGAGATGATGCGCCGCAACGGCGGGAACCGGGTGGGCATCGCCTTCGCCGATGTCGATAACCTAGGCAATGTCCACTGCGACCAATTCACCCAGCACCATACCTTCGGGAATATCCGCGAGCAGAAATTCAGCCAGATTTGGACCGAGGCCAAGCATCCAATCCTGGCCGGCCTGAAAAACCGCAAGCCCCTTTTAAAGGGCCGCTGCGCCAAGTGCCAGTGGCTTGATGTCTGCAACGGCAACTTCCGCACCCGCGCCGAGGCGGTCAGCGGCGACTTTTGGGAAGCTGATCCCGCCTGCTACCTGACCGACAAGGAGATCGGTGTGGCTTAAATCGGAGCGGCTTAGGAGGAGACTTACATGGAACATTCAATCAAGCATCACCCACTGCGTCTGATCTTCTGGGAGCTGACCTCAGGCTGTAACCTGAAGTGTATTCACTGCCGGGCCGAAGCCCAGGACCATCGCCTGAAAAATGAGCTCAGCACGGAAGAGATTAAGGGCGTTATCGATAATATTGTTACCTTTTCCAATCCGATCGTTATCCTGACCGGCGGCGAGCCACTTTACCGCCCGGACTTCTTTGAAATCGCACGTTACGGGACCGACCAGGGGCTGCGCATCGCCATGGCCTCGAACGGAACCCTGATCGACCCTGGGATTGCCGACCGGATCAAAGAAGCCGGCGTCCAGCGGGTTTCGATCAGCATCGACGGAGCCGAGGCCCAGACCCATGACACCTTCCGAGCCCTTCCCGGCTCGTTTGAGGCCGCTCTGCGCGGGGCCAGGTTGCTCCGCGACCGGGGGGTCGAGTTCCAGTTTAACTCGACCATTACTAAGAATAACGTCCACCAGGTCGAGCAGATCCTTGAGCTGGCCGTGCGCGAGAAGGCCAAGGCCCTGCATATATTCATGCTGGTGCCGGTGGGTTGCGGCGTGACCATCGCTGACGATCAGATGCTCCCGGCCGGCGAGTACGAGCGCGTCCTGAACTGGTTCTACGACGCCTTGAAAAAGGTCGATATCGAGTTCCGGGCCACGTGTGCCCCACATTACTTCCGCATTATGCGCCAGCGGGCCAAGGAGGAAGGCATCGCCGTCACCCCTCAAACCCACGGCATGGCGGCCAGCACCAAGGGCTGCCTGGCCGGTTCGGCGGTCTGCTTCATCTCCAGTCTTGGTCAGGTTCAGCCTTGCGGGTATCTGCCGGTCAAGGCCGGGAACGTGCGGGAGCAGCCGATGTCAACGATCTGGGCCGGCTCAACCGTTTTTGAGAACCTGCGCGACACGAGCAAACTCGGCGGCAAGTGTGGCATCTGTGAGTATCGCAACGTCTGTGAGGGCTGCCGGGCTAGGGCCTTTGCCGAGTGCGGCGACTATATGGCCGAGGAGCCCTACTGCATCTACACTCCCAAACGGGCAGCCACCAGCGCCTGACCCGTCAAGAACTAAATAATCAATAACACAGACAGAGGAGCTAACCGGCTCCTTTTTTTGTTCGAAAAAAAGGAAAATCCCGATTAGTGAAGAATCGATACCAATTATATTCCGGGTAAATGGGGTGTAATTTTGTCGCAGGAGAGCCGCGATCCGGTAACTCGGTCGGATTTCATCAAGCTCTCCGGCCGGGGCTTCTCTCGTGCCCTGGGTGAGGTCTTTGGAGCCATCCTGGGCTCAGTGCCCGACAGCCTCGAGAAAGCGGCCGCGCTTAACGAGAGGCGCGTGGCCTCTGAGTATGAGCTGGCACCGGCACCCCGGGCCTTTTACGCGGCCGGCCGTCCGGTGTTTGCCTGGATGGCGGGAGAAACCCCCCTGGCCTTCTGGGGCCAATGCCCGGTTGACGGCGGGATTCTTTCGTGGCAACAGCACCTAGGCCGGTTTTTTTGTCCGGCTTGCCATACGGCTTTCGATCAGGCGGGCGAGGCCCTGATGGACGGTCAGAGCGCCAGGCTGGTTCCGGTTGGGGTCAGTATCAGAAAGGGAGGCGTGTGGGTAAGAGGGGGGTAAATGTTTTTACAGCCGTGGTCTGGGGTCTAAACAGTATAGAGAGGAGAACAGAAATGGGTCTTGAAGAAATCTTGATTTCCAGGGGCATTACCCGAAAAGAGTTCCTGCAGGCCTGTGCCGCGACGGCGGCAATGCTCGGTCTTTCTGAGTCATTCGCCCCGAAGATTGCCGAAGCGGTCAGCGCCGCCGCCAAGAAGCCGCCGGTGGTCTGGATCAAGGGGCAGGACTGCACCGGATGTACCGAATCGGCCATTTCAGATTTGAATCCTTCGGCCGAGCAGTTGGTGTTAGATATTCTTTCATTTCGTTTCCACCCCACCATTATGGCCGCCAGCGGCAAGCAGGCCGTTGAGGCCTTCGAGCAGGCGGTGGCCGCCGACGGGTTCCTCCTGGTGGTTGAGGGCGCCCTTCCAACCGCCGACGACCGCTTCGCCCAGGAGGCTGGCGAGGCGATTCGCGCCAAGGTCGTGAAGGCCGCCTCCAAAGCGGTCGCCGTCATCGCCGTCGGGGCCTGCGCCTCCTTCGGGGGCATCCCCGGGGCCGGCCCGACCAAGGCTAAGGGCGTGAGCCATTTTGTCAAGGATAAGCCGGTCATCAACGTCCCGAGCTGCCCGGTCAAGCCGTCGCGCCTGGTCGGTGTGGTCATGCATTACCTGCTCTTCAAGAAACTGCCCGACCTCGATAAACATAACCGTCCCTTGCCTTACTACGGGAACCTGATGCACGACAACTGCCCGCGCCGCGGCCGGTTTGAGGCCGGGGAGTTTCTCGAAGACTGGAACGATCCTAAGCAGAGCTCTTGGTGCTTGCTCAACAAGGGCTGCAAGGGCCCCAAGACTTATACCGACTGCCCCTCGTTTTGGTGGAACGACGGCGTCAACTACTGCGTCAACGCCGGCGCCCCCTGCGCTGGGTGTACCCAGCCCGAGTTCTACCAGGAGTTTGCCCCGCTCTATTCTCGCGCCGCCAACATGCCCCTGCCTGGGTTCAACGGCGTTAGCGCCGATTCGGTCGGTCAGGCGATGGCCACCGTCGCCGCCGTGGGCGTGGCCGCCCACGCGATCGGCAAGGTGGTTGCCAATAAACCTGGGGCTGGCCAGGGCAGCAAGGAGGTTAGCGGCAAATGAGCAAGATTACCATCGATCCCATTACTCGAATCGAAGGCCACCTCAAAATTGAGGTCGAGATTGAAAATGGCAAGATCAAAGATGCCTGGTCTTCCGGGACCATGGCCCGCGGCTTCGAAGTCTTGATCGAGGGACGCGACCCCCGTGACGCCGCTTACGTTACCAGCCGCATCTGCGGCGTCTGCGCCGGCGTTCACGGCTGGACCGCCGTTCAGGCCCTGGAGCAGGCTTTTGGCGCCGAGTGCCCCGACGCCGGGCGAATCATCCGCAACCTGCTGAACGGTGCCCTCTGGCTGCACGACCACCCGCTTCATTTCTACCATCTTTCGGCCCTCGACTACCTTGACGTCATGGCCGTGGCCAAGTACCAGGGGAAGGATCCATACGTCAGCGCCGTCAAAGATAAGATTGTCGCCCTGGTTCAGGCCAACGACACCGCCCCGCTGACCCCGCGTTACAAGCCGGATGACTTCAGTGTCACCGATCCGGAGATCGTGACCACAGCCGTGGCTCATTACGTCAAGGCCCTGGAGATGCAGGCCAAAGCCAAGAAGATGTCGGCCATCCTGGCCGGCAAGCAGCCCCACCCGGCCACTATGGTCGTCGGCGGCGTCACCATGCTGCCCAATGCCCACCGCCTGGCCGAATTCCTGACCATGCTCCTGGAGCAGATCGAATTCATCGAAAAGGTCTACCTGGCCGACGTGCTGGCTTTCGGCACCGGCCCGCTCCTCCCGCTGGCCAAACTCGGCGTTGGCGGCGGCCGGGGCAATTTCCTGTCCTATGGCGTCTACGATCTGGATAACAAGAACCAGAAGCGTTTCCTGCCGGCCGGCGTGATTATGAACGGCAACCTTGGCAGCGTCCAGCCGGTCGACCAGAAGAAGGTCACCGAGGCCGTCAAGTACTCCTACTACCAGGAGACCATCGGCACCAAGCATCCGTGGGAAAGCAAGACCTCCTACGACCTCGACAAAAAGGGCGCATACTCCTTTATCAAGGCCCCCCGATACGAGGGCCAGGCCATGGAGGTCGGTCCCTTGTCCCGCATGCTGGTCCTGAAGCCCCAGCCGCTGATGGACGCGATCCAGAAATACGAGATCAAGGTTGGTGCTGTCGCCCGGCACGCCGCCCGGGCCGTTGAGACCGTGCTCCTGGCCAGAGAAATGGTCAAGTGGGTCAACGAGCTGGCCGGCTTAATCGCCTCCGGCAAGGCCAAGATCCACGACACGGCTCACTGGAACCCGCCGGCCAAGGGCGAGGGCATCGGCCTGCTCGACGCCCCGCGCGGCGCCCTCGGCCACTGGGTCAAGATCGAAGACTCTAAGGTCAAACACTATCAGATCGTCGTGCCGACCACCTGGAACGCCTCCCCGCGCGACGAGAAGGGCCAGCGCGGCCCGATCGAAGAAGCGCTCATCGGCGTCCCGGTGCCCGATCCGGAGAACCCGATCAACGTCGTCCGCGTGGTGCGCTCTTTTGACCCCTGCCTCGCCTGCGCCGTGCACTTGATCGAACCCCAGTCAAACCGGATCCTCCAGTTCCAGGTAGTGTGAGGGAGGGGGGAGAGTTATGGAACGTCCCGATCATCCCCTTCCACAAAGGCTTTTCCATTGGAGCAACTTGATCTCGTTTCTGGTCTTGGCCTACACCGGGTACGTCATCCACAACCCGGCCACCGGCGATGGCATCGGCACCTTGAGGTACCTGCACCTGGTCTTCGCCTACGCCATCACCCTCACCCTGTTCCTGAGGCTCTATTACGCGATCTTCGGACGTTACGCCGACGCCTCCGATTTTACTTTCAACCGGAGTGACGCCGGCAACCTCTGGCCGATGGTCAAGTATTATTTGTTCCTCGGACCATACCCTAAGACTGGGAAGGTCAACCCGCTGCAGAAACTGGCCTATGCCGCTACCTTTCTCACCATTACCCTCCAAGCCTTGACGGGATTCGCCCTGCACTGGTATAACGGCATTGGAGCCCCGGTGGTCGACTTCTTCGGCGGCCTCGCCAGCCTGCGCGGCATCCACACCTTCCTGATGTGGGTCTTCTTCGTCGGGGTCGGGCTTCACATTTATATGGTGCTGGTTGAATCCAACGAAAAGCTCGGGTCAATGCTCTTTGGGGCCCGAGGCCGGGCTTCGACCAAGACCTGACAGGGACTGAGGCTGCTTGACAGAAGAAAAGTGTCCAAAGGTTGTTGTCCTGGGCATCGGAAACGTCCTTCTTTCCGATGAGGGAATCGGCATTCACGCGATTAATGAGCTGAGGAAGGAAAGCTGGCCGGAGCAGGTCGAACTGGTCGATGGCGGAACCGGAGGCCTCGGTCTCCTTTCCGTGCTCGAAGGGGCTGAACGGGCGATCATCATTGACAGCCTCGAGGCCGGGGTTGAGCCGGGCACGATTTTCAAATTCCAGCCCAAGGATCTAACTACTTTCATGGACCGGAGCGCCCTTTCACTCCATCAGGTTGGCATTATGGAGGTGCTCAACCTGGGCCGCACCCTCGATAGCCTTCCCCCGACGGTTGTCTTCGGGGTTCAGCCCAAGAGCCTGGCCATGGGCCTGGACCTTACGCCCGAGATTAAGGCCAAGCTTCCAAGGGTCGTTAAAATGGTTAGCGACGAGATCTGCCAGGCCCTATGCATCAGGCGTGATTCCGACGAGGACGACTAACCCGTGCATGAACTGTCCTTAATTCAAGAGGTTCTTCGCCTGGTGTCCCAGAGCGCCAGAGAAAATGGCCTCAGGCGAATCACTAAGATCAAATTAGTTGTCGGTGGGCTTTCCGGCGCTCTGCCGGAGGCCCTCCGTTTTTCCTTTGAGGCCGTGAGGGCGTCCGGCGAGGACCTGATCTCCGGAGCCGAACTTGAGGTTGAAGAGGTGGGGGCCCGGGGCCGCTGCCCTTCCTGCTCCGGCGACTTCGTCATCGAGCCTCCCGGTTTTTTCTGCCCGGAATGCGGCTCGCCGGGCATTATAATAACCGCCGGCCATGAATTATACGTCGACGGTTACGAGGGGGACTAGCTCTCAATGGAGGTTAAACTGGTCACCAACGTCCTCAAGGCCAACGATCTCCTGGCCAAGGAGCTCCGCTCGACCTTTTCCGCCCACCGCCTGCTGGTGGTCAACCTGATGAGTGCCCCCGGCTCGGGGAAGACTAGTTTACTTGAAAAAAGCCTTGACCTTCTAAAAACCGAAGTCCGGGTCGGGGTCATCGAGGGCGATCTCTATACCTCCAGGGACGCCGACCGGATCGAAAAAAAAGGGGTCCCGGTAGTCCAGATTAACACCCAGGGCGGTTGCCACCTGGATGCCGCTATGGTGATCAGGGCGGCCGCGAGCCTGGACCTGGCCGGCCTGGAGCTGCTCTTCATTGAGAACGTTGGAAACCTGGTCTGCCCATCGTCGTACGACCTCGGGGAGGATTTCCGGGTCACCGTTATTTCAACCACCGAGGGCAACGACAAGCCCGAAAAGTACCCGACCATGTTCCGCCAAAGCCGGGCGCTGGTCATCAACAAGATCGACCTCCTGCCCTTCACCGATTTTAACCTGGACGAAGCCTGCCGCGACGCCCGGGCCCTCAACCCCGAGGTCGAGATCTTTCCCCTCTCGGCCCGAACCGGGGAGGGCCTCGATCCTTGGTGCCGGTGGGTTCGGTACCAGTTGGAGGCCAAGCGGGCTCAGGGATGAAACGGCTGTCGGTTCGAGTCGAGGGAACGGTTCAGGGGGTGGGTTTCCGCCCCTTTGTTTTCGGCTTGGCCACCCGGCTCGGGCTGACCGGGTGGGTCAGCAACACCTCGCAGGGGGTCCTGATTGAGGCCGAGGGTGAAAAAGCGTCCCTGGACGCCTTCGTGAAGAGCCTTTCGTCCCAAGCCCCGCCGCTGGCATCAGTTGAGAGCCTGACGGTCGAAGAAATCCCCCCTTTCGGAGGCCCGGGGGTTGAGGACGCGTTTGAAATCCGATCCAGCGCTCAGGGCGGGGAATCGCGCGCCAAGATCGCTCCGGACGTGGCCACCTGCCCCGACTGCCGGGCTGAGCTCTTTGACCCGTACGACCGGCGCTTTGGTTACCCCTTCACCAACTGCACCAACTGCGGGCCCCGCTTCACCATCTCGGACGGGGTTCCCTACGACCGCTCGCGCACCAGCATGCGGGAGTTCCCGATGTGCCCGCGCTGCCAAGCCGAGTACCACGATCCCGGGAACCGGCGCTTTCATGCCCAGCCCAACGCCTGCCCGGACTGCGGGCCAGAGGTCAGGCTGGTTGGTTCAGACGGGAACCCCCTCGATTTGGGAGGGCGGGACTGGGCAACGTTTGCCCGGGAGAGACTGAGGGCCGGAGAGATCCTGGCCGTCAAGGGTCTGGGCGGGTTTCACCTGGCCTGCCTGGCCAGAGATGGCGCGGCGGTAGCCCGCCTCAGGGAGCGCAAAAAGCGGCCCCACAAGCCCTTAGCCGTCATGGCCAGGGACCTCGATACCCTGAGGCGCTGCTGCCGCGTTGCCCAGGCCGAAGCCGAGCTTCTGGCCTCGCCCGAGGCCCCGATCGTTCTCCTCGACCGCCTGGAACCGGCCAACCTCCCCGGCGAACTGGCACCGGGCCTGTCGACCCTCGGGGCGATGCTCCCGACCAGCCCGCTGCACCACCTGCTTTTCGGGCCCGGGATTGACCTCTTGGTGATGACTAGCGGCAACATTTCCGGCCTGCCCATGATTAAAGATAACGAAGAGGCCCTGGCCCAGCTCGGCGGCGTGGCCGGTGTCTTCGTCCTGCATGACCGCGAGATTCTCCACCGCTGCGACGACCCGCTGGCCCGTGTCGCCGGCGGTGAGGTCCGGCTCCTCCGGCGCTCGCGGGGCTACGTGCCCCGGTCGATCCCGGTTAGTAACGGGCCGCGGCGGGTGATCCTGGGGGTGGGCGGGGAACTCAAAAACGCCTTCTGCCTCCTTCACCGGGACCAGGCCTATTTTGGGCCCCATGGCGGGGAAATGGAGTTGGAGGAGGCCCTGGAGAACTTCCGGGCCAACCTGAGGAGCCTGGAGAAAATTACCTCGCTTCACCCTGAGGTGGTGGCCTGTGACCTTCACCCGGGCTACAACTCGACCCGCCTGGCCTTTGATCTGGCCCAGGAACTCGGCCTTGACCGCCCGCCGGTGCAGGTCCAGC
>JBGFRN010000100.1:0-17880 GCA_041695105.1 Bacillota bacterium
ACTTGTTTCAGTTAAAGAGGCTCAGACCATTTTCCTTGGTGAGTTAACGCCCCTGAACCGGGAGGGGGAACCCGTTTCGCTCGGCGATTCCCTGGGGCGGGTTCTGACCGGGCCGGTCGCCGTTGCTGAAGAGATTCCCAACCACTGCCGGTCTACGGTTGACGGTTTCGCCTTAAGAGCTGCTGATACCTTTGGTGCCTCCGAACACCTTCCCGCCTATCTTCGGGTGGTCGGAGAGACCCGGATTGGGGAGGTTCCACGGGTCCGGGCCGGTTCTGGCCAGGCCGTTCGGATTCCGACCGGAGGGATGCTGCCTGAGGGAACCGACTCTGTGGCCAGGATTGAAGACGTCTCCGGCGACGGTGCCGAGATTGAAATCAGGCGCCCCGAGGCGCCCGGGAGCAACGTCATTCGCCGGGGCGAGGATCTGACTCCGGGGCGGGAAATTTTTGGACGGGGGCACCGCCTGCGCCCCCAGGACATCGGGCTATTGGCCTCAATCGGCCGGTCGGAAGTCGTGGTCGCACCTCGACCGCGAGTCGCCGTGCTGTCGACCGGGGATGAATTGGTTCCGGTAACCGCCATGCCCGCATCGGCACAAATCCGTGATGCCAACGGCCATGCTCTGGCCGCCGCGGCGGTCGCCGATGGGGCCGAAGCCGGCCACCTTGGCATTGTTCCGGACCGTCCTGAGGAGCTGGCAACGGCCCTGGAGCGGGCTCTCAGTTACGATCTGGTTCTGGTCTCCGGGGGCAGCTCGGTCGGGGCCCGGGACAACACGGTGCTCTGCCTGCAAAAGCTCGGCCCACCGGGCCTTCTGGTCCACGGGGTCAATATCAAGCCCGGTAAGCCGGTCGCTCTGGGCATGGCCGGAAAGGTTCCGATCATCGGCCTTCCCGGGCATCCGGTTTCGGCGATCATTACCTACCGCCTGTTTGCTCGCCCGGCTCTGAGGTGGCTGTTGGGGATGTCTCCCCTTGAGACAGAGGTTCCAAGCCTTAGGGCGCGCCTGACCCGTAGCCTGGCCTCGGCCCCGGGTCGTGAGGATTTCTACCAGGTCCGCCTCGAGCGCCGCGCCGGCGAGCTTTGGGCCGAGCCAATCCTCGGAAAATCTGGGCTGCTGTCGATCATCGCCCTGGCCGGCGGTTGGCTGAGCATCCCGCCCAACTGCGAGGGATACGAGGCCGGCCACGAAATAACGGTTTTCCCGGAGTGATGGCGTTGCGGTATCTTAACAGCCTTCCCCTTCCGGAAGCATTAGACATTTTCCTGGGGCATTTCGCTTTCCCCGCCCGCCCCGCGGCTGAGGAAGTCGAGGCCAGGTCGGCCGGTGGCCGGGTTATCGCCGAACCGGTATTCGCCGCCCGTTCTTGTCCCCATTACCACGCTTCAGCCGTCGATGGGGTAGCCGTGCGGGCTGAGGAGACTTTCGGGGCCTCTGAGACCTCCCCGGTGACGCTCAGGCTTGGATCCCAGGCGCTGGTCGTCGACACCGGCGATCCTGTCCCGTCCGGGATGGACGCCGTTGTCATGATCGAGGACGTTGACATCCGAGAAGACCGGGGTCAGGCGGAACCCGGGGATCTGATAACCCTTACCGCCCCGGCCGTTCCCTGGCAGCATGTACGGTCGATCGGCGAGGATATTGTGGCCTCTGATCTGCTCTTCACTTCGGGGCACCGCCTCCGTCCCGCCGACCTGGCGGCCCTCCTGGCCGCCGGCCTCACCCGGGTCACGGTCAAGGCCCGCCCAAGGGTGGCGATCATCCCGACCGGCTCGGAGATCGTTCCCGCCTCGGGCTCGCCCGCCCCCGGGGAGATCCCCGAGTCCAACTCAGCCGCCCTGGCCGAGTTGGTCAGGGAGTGGGGAGGGCAGGCGGAGGTTCTGCCCATCGTTTCTGACCACCGCCCGGATTTGGCCCGGGCCTTTCTCCGGGCGGCCGAGGGCTTCGATATCCTCGTCGTCAACGCCGGATCTTCGGCCGGTCGGGACGACTACACCGCCCCGCTCCTGGCTGAACTTGGCACCCTGCTGGTTCACGGGGTCGCCATCCGCCCGGGAAAGCCGGTGATCCTCGGCGAGCTCGGCGGCAAGCCCTTCGTCGGGCTTCCGGGCTACCCGGTCTCGACCATCCTCACGGCCGAACTCTTTCTGCGCCCACTGCTCGGCCGCTGGCTGGGCTTGCCCGAGCCGGAGCGGCCGCGGGCGCGGGCCGTCCTTTCCCGCTCCGTTACATCCCCTTCGGGAGTCGATGAGTTTTTGAGGGTCAAGCTGGCCAGGGTCGGCCCTAAGCTGGTGGCGGTTCCGATGGCGAGGGGGGCCGGGACCCTGACGACCTTGATCCGGGCCGATGGCCTGGTCAAGATTCCGGTCGGGGTCGAGTCCTGGCCCGAGGGCACTGAGGTTGAGGCCGGCCTGTTACGTCCCTTGGCCGAGATCGAATCCTCCCTGCTTTGTGCCGGTAGCCATGACCTGCTGCTCGACCTGCTGGCCGACGAGCTGGCGGGTGTGGGCCCGGGGGTTAGCCTCAGCTCGGCTCATGTTGGCAGCCTGGCCGGAATCATGGCCCTCAAAAGGTCTGAGGCTCACCTGGCCGGGATTCACCTGCTCGACCCAGCGACCGGAAGTTATAACGAAAGCTATGTCCGCCGCTACCTGCCCGACCGGAAGGCCGTGCTGTTCCACCTGGCCCGGCGGGCCCAGGGACTGATGGTTCGTCCCGGCAACCCAGGCAGCATTCAGGGGCTGGATGACCTGGCCCGACCCGGGGTCTCGTTCATTAACCGCCAGAAGGGCTCCGGGACGCGGGTATTGCTGGAATATCACCTGTCCCGCCTGGGGATCGATCCGAACCGGATCACTGGGTACGGCCGGGAGGTTTATACCCATACCGCCGTGGCGGCCGAGGTGGCGTCGGGCGGGGCCAGCACTGGGCTGGGATTATTGGCGGCCGCTCAGGCCTTCGGGCTGGATTTCATCCCGGTGGCCAGCGAGGACTACGACCTGCTGATCCCGGCCGAGTTCTATGACCATCCCGGGATCAGGGCGTTGCTCGACGTCGCCCGATCCGACCGTTGGCGACGGCGCGCGACCGCTTTTGGCGGATATGACCTGTCGGATACGGGGACGGAAAAGTGGATGGAGTAAGGGGTAATTCTATGCGAGACCAGTTTGGCCGGAAAATAGACTACCTCAGGCTTTCGGTCACCGACCGGTGCAACCTGCGCTGCCGGTACTGCATGCCCGAGGACGGGGTGCCATACAAGCCGCACGACTCGATGATGACCTATGAAGAAATCGAGCGGCTCTTGAGGCTCTTGGTTGAGCTGGGTATCAGGCGCGTCAGGATTACCGGCGGGGAGCCACTGGTGCGCAAGGATCTAATTCCCTTCATTGGCCGGATTTCCGCCCTGCCAGGGCTGACCGACCTTGCTCTGACGACCAACGGCATCCTGCTGGCCGGCCTGGCGTCAGACCTTAAGGCCGCCGGAATTACCCGGGTAAACATCTCCCTGGATACCTTGGATCCGGGGAAGTTCGCTGATCTGACCCGGCGCGGCGGTTTGGATCAGGTCTTGAAGGGCGTCGATACCGCCCTTGAGCTTGGGTTTTCCCCGGTGAAACTAAACTGCGTAGTGATTCGGGGCTTTAACGACGAGGAGTTACTGGCCTTCGCCGGCCTGACCCGGGAGCGACCTCTTCACGTACGTTTCATAGAGCTGATGCCGTTGGGCGGATCCCAACCCTGGTCGGCTGACCGCTTGGTTCCAGCGGCCGAAATCCGGCACCGGATCGAGGCTGAGAATGGCCCGCTTGAGCCGGCCCTGGTGGCGGGGGCCGGTCCGGCCAAATACCTGAGGCTGCCCGGGGCCGCCGGGACGGTCGGCTTTATTTCGGCTATGAGCGAGCATTTTTGCCAGGGCTGCAACCGCATCCGCCTCTCGGCCGATGGCAAACTCAACCCCTGCCTGGGGGCGCTTACGGCCGTCGATATCCTGGGGCGGCTGCGTTCCGGGGCGAGCGACGCTGAGCTGCGCGAGGCTCTGGCGGCCGCCGTTCGGCTGAAACCGGTCGAGCACCATATGGGCGATTTAGGGAGCGAGGCCAGCGGACGGCGGATGTCGGCGATCGGAGGTTAATATGAGCGAAAACGACTTGGGTGGCAACGGACCGCAAACCAAAGAACTCACCCACCTCGACGATCAGGGCCGGGCTCGGATGGTGGACGTCGGAGCCAAAAAGGCGACCGCCCGCGAAGCGGTGGCCAAAGGCCGGGTCCGGATGACCAGCGAAACCCTCGATCTGATCCGCCGCGGCCTGGTTAAAAAGGGCGACGTCCTGGCGGTGGCTCGGGTGGCCGGGATCATGGCGGCCAAGAAGACCGGAGACCTGATCCCCCTGTGCCATCCCCTGGGTCTGGAGGTAGTCGAAGTCGATTTTGAGCTGGTGGGCGATCCCCCGGCGGTAGAAATTACGGCTCGGGCCGGACTGACCGCCAAGACCGGGGTAGAAATGGAGGCCCTGACCGCAATTGCGGTGGCGGCCCTAACCATCTACGACATGTGCAAGGCGGCCGACAAGGGAATGGTTATCGAGGCGGTGCGCCTGGTTAAGAAGACCGGCGGCCGGAGCGGAACCTTCATCTCAGATTAGTTCGTGATCTTCATCACATATTCCGGCCACGATTGGCCGGTAAAATGTAAGAAATAGGACTAGGAGGTGCGATATGGCTTCACAACTATCTCCTCCTCAAGGCCATGCCCCGGCGACCGTCCGGCGACCTGGATGGTTGAGGTTCCTGGTGGTGACGGCGATTATTTTATTCGTTGCCCTGGCCGCAACCGTCCTGGCTATCGGACCGGCCCGGACGGCCGACGTCGCCTTCCGGGGAGCCGCCTACCTCACCGATGATCCGAAAGCCTGCCTCAACTGCCATCAGATGAAGCCCGAGTACGAATCTTGGTTCCACAGTCGCCACTCGACCGAGGCCACCTGTAACGATTGCCACCTCCCGAGGGGGTTATTGACAAAATGGGCGGGCAAGGCCCAGGCCGGGCTCAGGCATACCTACAAGTTCTACACCGGCGACCATCCAATCAACATCCGGATTGAATCCCTCAGCAAGTCGATTGTCCAGGGGAACTGCCAGGAATGCCACCGGCAGCTCGTCAACGAGGTCAAGTCCGGAGACGGGCGCTACTGCTTTGACTGCCACCGCTCAACTCCCCACGGCTGAGCCTGGTGCCGGCAAGATAAGGGCAAGACAAGGAGGAGGAGGACTTTATGCCGCACAGACGCTACCCGAGGCTCCTGCTGGCGGTCGGATTGTTACTGCTGGTCCTGATCGTCCCGGGATGCGCTAAAGAAACCAAAGAGGTCGCTAATATACCGCCCCTGGCCGAGGATGAGATCGATTCCGAAGCGTTCAGCAAGCACTATCCACGGCATTACGACAGCTTCAAGCGCAACTTTGAACAAGAGAAGACCGAATACGGCGGGTCTGTGCCTTATTCCAAGCTTGAGGCTGATCCCAGCCTGAAAAAGCTCTTCGCCGGGATGCCGTTTTCAATTGATCACAACGAGGACCGCGGTCATGTCTACGCCTTGCAGGGTGTGACAACGACTAAGCGGATCACCCCCAAAACCCCGGCCACCTGCTTCACCTGCAAATCTTCCCAGGTGCCCCGCTTAATGAAGAAGTACGGCGACGACTACTACAAGAAGCCGTTCAACGAGGTCAAGGCCGAGGTCAAGCACTCGATCGGATGCTCCGACTGCCATGATCCCAAGACGATGGAGCTCCGGATCACCCGCCCGGCCTTGACCGAGGCGATGGCCCGCCGGGGAGTCGACATCACCAATGCCACCCGTCAGGACATGCGGAGCTACGTATGCGCTCAGTGTCATGTCGAGTACTACTTCGAACCCGGCACCGGCCGGCTGACCTTCCCCTGGGATAAGGGCTTCACCCCTGAGGCCGTTTACGAATACTACAAGGAAAAGAAGTTCAAGGACTGGGAGCATGCCAATTCCAAGACCCCGGCCTTGAAGACACAGCACCCCGAGTTTGAGCTGTTCCAGGGAAGCACCCACCAGCTCGCCAAGGTCTCCTGCGCCGACTGCCACATGCCATACGTCAAGGAGGGCACAGCCAAGATCTCCTCGCACTGGTGGACCAGCCCGCTCAAAACCATGAACGAATCGTGCGGCTCATGCCATCGCAACGACCAGGAGTACCTGAAGGCACGGGTAAAAGACACCCAGGACAAGACCCGTGACCTGATGAACCGCGCCCAGCAGGCCCTGGTCGACGCCATCGACGCGATCGAGGCGGCGGGCAAGGCCGGGGCGGACGCCAAGATTCTGGATGAGGCCCGGGAACTGCACCGCCAATCCCAGTGGCACTGGGATTGGGTGGCGGCCGAGAACTCGATGGGCTTCCACAACCCGCAGCAGTCCATGAGCAGCCTGGGCAAGGCCATCGATCTGGCCCACCAGGCCCGGGCCAAGGCGTTGGGGAAGTAAGACCCATTCGACAGGAAGGCCTGGTGCCGTCACCAGGCCTTCAAAACTTTACTACTAAGTCATTTCCGCGATTGCCTTAGTGCATGCACCGTCGGACTTTCCAAGGACGCAGTTGTCGATCAGCCGGGTCGTCCCGACGAAGACCGCCAGGGCCAGCAGGGCCGGGCGGTCGATCTTTTCCAGGGGCTGAATCGTCTCGGCGTCGACCAGCGCGACGTAGTCGATCCGGGCCAGGGGCTCGGCACCGATCTTCACCCGCACCGCCTCCTCGATCGCCTGGGTCGAGCGCTCACCGGCGGCGTAAAGCTCGGCCGCCAGGTTCAGCGACCGCGACAGGACCAGGGCGGCTTGCCGCTGTTCGATCGAGAGGTAGAGGTTGCGCGAGCTCATCGCCAGCCCGTCCGGCTCGCGAACGATCGGGCAGGGGACGATCTCAAGGTCAAAGTTCAGGTCGCGGGCCATCCGGCGAATGACGGCTACCTGCTGGGCGTCCTTTTGGCCGAAATATGCCCGGTGGGGTTTGGTGAGGTTGAAGAGTTTGGCCACGACGGTGGCTACGCCGCGGAAGTGACCCGGTCGCGAGGTGCCGCAGAGCCCCTCGGAGACGCCGCCCACATCGATGGCGGTCGAGGCGTCGGACGGGTACATTTCCCCAACCTCGGGGGCGTAGATGGCGTCGGCCCCGGCCTGGCGGCAGAGGCCGGCGTCGCGCTCGAGCATCCGGGGGTAGCTGGCAAAGTCCTCTTTGGGTCCGAACTGGAGCGGGTTGACAAAGATTGTGACGACTACCCGGTCATTTTCGGCCCGGGCCCGGCGGATCAGGCTGAGGTGGCCCTCATGGAGCGCCCCCATGGTCGGGACGACCCCGACTGATAGTCCCCCGCGGCGCCAGGCCTCGGAGGCGGCCTGCGTCTCCCGGGCGGTTCGGATGATGACTAGATCGCGGCTCATCGGGTCCGCCTCACCGCGACTTGCCGGAGCCGGAGGCCTCCGACTTGCGCCCGCCCCCGTACAGGCCGTTCAACTCGGCCGATTCAGAGGCCGGCATGGTAAAGCTGTGCTCGCGGGCCGGGAACTCGCCCGATTTGACCTCGCGAATGTAGTGCCCGGCCGCCTGGCTCATGGCTGAGCCGAGGTCGGCGTAGACCTTGACGAACTTGGGGGTGTGGCCGGAGGTGAGCCCGCACAGGTCGTGGATGACCAGCACCTGCCCGTCACACCCGGCCCCGGCGCCGATGCCGATGGTCGGGATCGAGATGGCCTGGGTGACCGCCGCGGCCAGCTCCATCGGGACACACTCCAGGACGATCGAGAAGGCCCCGGCCTCTTCCAGGCACCGGGCGTCGTCGATGATCTTCTGGGCGGCGGCCGAGGTCTTGCCCTGAACACGGTAGCCCCCGAGTTGGTGGACCGACTGTGGGGTAAGCCCGAGGTGGCCGATCACCGGGATGCCGGCCCCGGTCATGGTCTCGACCCGGTCGACGACGCTGGCCCCGCCCTCAAGCTTGACCGCCTGGGCCCCGGCCTCCTGCAGGAAGCGGCCGGCGTTGCGCAGGGCCTCGGCCACCGAAACCTGATACGACATAAAGGGCATATCGGCCACGACCATCGCCCGGCGGGCCCCGCGGGCGACCGCCTTGGTATGGTGGATGATGTCCTCGACCGTCACGGCCAGGGTGTTCTCATAGCCCAGCACGACGTTGCCGAGCGAGTCTCCGATTAGCAGGATCTCGGCCCCGGCCTCGTCAAGGATGCGGGCGGTCGGGTAGTCATAGGCGGTGATCATGGCGATGCGCTCGCCTTTGGTCTTCATCTGACGCAGGGCGGCTGTGGTGATTCGTTCCCTTCCCAACTCGACTGTCTTGGACACCGGCCTCACGCTCCAAAATAAAAAATCTCCCCGAGGTACGGGAAGACGGAAAAACGGGCGCAAGATCCGCGCTCGTTCAGTTTTCCGCATTCACGCGCCTTCGGTCTCGGTCCCCGCTAGCGGGGATCAGAGCTTCCAGATCGAAATGCCGTCTTAATCATAGCACTGGAAACGGGAACAGACAATGGATCGTTTTGGGGCTGAGGATTGCCCTCGGGCTGAGGCTTACTTCTTGACCGGCCGATTTCAAGGGCCACTACGCCGCTCAGAATAAGGGCCCCCCCGCCGAATTCTATCCAGGATAGGGTCTCGTCCAAGAAGACGGCGGCCAGTATGACCGTGACAATCGGTTCGAGGGTACTGATGATTGAGGCCCGCGAGGCCCCGATCAGGCTAATGCCACCGAAAAAGGCAAGCACCGCAACCACCGTGGCCAAAATCGCGGTTCCGGCCATCGCCGCCCAGGCCGTTAGAGTTAGGCCGGTGGGGAGCCCCGGCCCGGCCAGCATCGCAATCAGGTAGCTGCAGGCCGCTCCGGTAGTCACCCAGGTGGCGGTGTCAAAAGGGGTGATGTCTCTGAGCAGGCGGCCCCCGATCACGATATAGACTGAATAGACCAGGGCGGCACCGAGCCCGATCAACAAGCCAGCCGGGTTGGCCCCGGCGGTGGTGAAACCAAGCACCATCAGGAGACCGGCCGATGACAGGCCGAGGGCAGCCAACTTGTTCAGGGTCAGTGGTTCATGACCGGCCAGCCGTGAAATCAATGTTACCAGGGCCGGGTAGGTATACAGCAGGAGCGCCGCCAAGGGGGCCGGCACTATTTCTACCGCCAGCGAGAACAGGGCCGACATCAGGGTATAGCCGGCGGCCCCCATCAGGAAGACGGCCGCGACCTGGCGTGGGGTGAGCCGGCGATTGAGCCCGCGATCCTTACGGGCGTCTTGGCGGCTCAAGACCACTATCCCCCAAAAACAAAGCGCCGCCAGCGTGAACCGAACCGCGCCAATGGTGATGAAATCAGCACCCCCGGCGAAAGCCACCCGGGTCAGGATGGCCAGCGACCCGAATCCGGCTGCCGATACGGCCGTTAACAATATCCCGCGAAAGTTAGTATCCATGTAAAATTTACAATACAATTATTGGGATCAAGTGTCAAGATAAAGGATTTGATTCACCGGACAGCCAAATCTGGCTTTATGCATTCGAACACAGTAGAGAGACCGCTGCTTGCAGCGGCGGTAAGGGGTGCCTCGCGAGGCGTTTCGACCGGATGGCAACTGACCCGGACGATGGTCCCGATCTCCCTGGTGGTGGCCCTGGCCCAATGGGCTGGCCTGCTGGCGGTCCTATCGCCCGTCTTCGAACCCCTTGTAAAATGGATCGGATTGCCGGCCGAGGCCGCGGTGGTCTTGATTACGGCCGCCCTGGTAACGGTTTATGCTGCCATTGGGGCGATGTCGGCCCTGACGCTCGACCTGGCCCAGGTGAATATCCTGGCTTTGATGATTCTGGTCTGCCACTCCCTGCCGGTCGAGTGCGCGATTCAGGCTCGCGCCGGTGGTTCGGCCGCCCGGATCGCCGCCACTCGGATCGTAACCGCCTTGGTATTGGGACTCTTCCTGCACCTGGCCCTTCCGACTAACCTGGCCGCAGTCCCGGCCCCGATGTTTCAGGCACCGCCTCCGGGCGAGGTGCTTCTCTCCGAGTTCCTGGCTGCCTGGACCATCAGCACTTTCACCACTCTGGTCAAGCTCTTTGCAATCGTCATTGTCCTGATGGTCGCCAACGAGACGGCGCGGGAGATGGGCTGGCTCGACGCCCTTCCCCGCCTGCTCCGTCCGGCCATGTCCCTGCTGGGCCTGCCCCCCGAGGCAGCCTCGAGCTGGGTCACCGCCTCTTTCGTCGGCCTGACTTACGGATCGGGCCTGATCATCCAAGAATTGAGAGAAGGGCGCCTGGATGGCCAAGGATCGGACCGTCTTCACAGCTCAATCGGTGTCGGCCATTCCTATCTCGAGGACACCTTGCTGTTTGTGGCCGTGGGCGCGAGCCTTCCGTGGATCCTGTTTCCCCGGCTGGCGGCAGCGGCCCTCGTTACCAGGTTTCCCGAAAGATCTCCCGCCAGGCTTGACCCTTCGAGCTAAGCCGCCCGGAAAGGGGGTTTCCTCAGATGCCCATCCTGTGGACTGAACCTATGTACCGTCGCCGCCCCAGACACTTCTGGCTTCGCCTCCTAGCGGTTGTGATGCTGGTAGTTATCGTAGCCAGCCTGGGAGTATCCGCCGCAGTGGGGTGGAAACTGACTCATCCCGAACGGCTGGCACCGGACAAGACCCCTACTGACGCCGGCTTGATCTTTCATGAGGTTACCTTTAAGAGTCGCGGGGATGGCCTGGCCCTGAAGGGGTGGTCGATCCCTTCCCAGGCTGACGGGGTTGTCCGCCCGTCGAAACGCGAGATCATCCTGTTACACGGCTACCGCAAGAACCGCCTTCAGCCCGAGGCTGATGCCCTGGGACTGGCCGCCCACCTGGCCAGAAGCGGGTTTAACGTCCTGATGTTCGACTTCCGCAATTCCGGGTATTCGGAGGGACAAGTCACCACGGTCGGCCTGCTTGAGGTTCAGGATCTCCTGGGGGCCGTCGACCATCTCAAACAAAACTACTCTGATCTCAGTATTGGAGTTCTTGGCTTTTCGATGGGCGCTGCCGTGAGCATCATCGGGGCGGCCAGGGAGGCCGGAATTCAGGCCGTCGTGGCCGACAGCCCTTTCGCCGACCTAAGGGAGTACCTGGAGGAAAACCTTTCAGTCTGGAGCGAACTTCCCCACTATCCATTTACTCCCCTGATCCTGAGGCTTACCCCGCTCATGACCGGGTTCCGGGCCGAGGGGGTCAGCCCGCTGGGCGAAGTCGCCCGGTTTAACCGGCCGCTACTGTTGATCCACGGCGAGGCAGACCAGGACATTCCCCTGAAGAACAGCCAGCGCCTGCTTGAAGCGGCCGGGCCCGCCCGCGCCCGGCTCTGGACGGTTCCCGGGGCCGGGCACGTCCGGTCGCATCAGGTCAGACCAGACGAGTACCGGACCAGGGTGACGGCTTTCTTTGACCAGCACCTCCCGGCCCGGTAAGAGGAAAACGGGGGACAACCGTCGAAGCTCAAACCATTTACCGCCTGGTAGAATGTGCCGTCGAGGGGTGTGCTTCTGTCCAGCCCAAAAGAAGGTAACTTAAGAGACGTAAGGATTCTGATTAAAGGAGCCGGCGACCTGGCTACCGGCGTGGCCTACCGGCTCTACCGCCGGGGAGCCCGCCTGCTGATGACCGAACTCCCCCGGCCGCTGGCCGTGCGGAGGACGGTCTCCTTTTCGGAGGCCGTCTTTGACGGCCGGCAGGAGGTCCAAGGGGTGAGGGCCGTCAGGGCAGCGACCCTGGCCGAGGCCGAGGCCGCCCAAGACCTCGGCGAGATTCCGGTCATGGTCGACCCCCAGGCCTCGGTTCGCCGGAGCTGGCAGCCCCAGGTGGTGGTCGACGCGACCATCGCCAAACGCAACCCCGGCACATCCATTAACGACGCCCCGGTAGTGATCGCCTTGGGCCCGGGGTTTTCGGCCGGAGTCGACTGCCAGGCCGTGGTCGAGACCAATCGTGGCCCGAACCTGGGCCGGCCGATTTATTCCGGCGCGGCCGAACCGAACACCGGTGAACCCGGGCCGGTTCTGGGGGTTACCTACGAACGGGTGGTCCGCTCCCCAGCCACGGGGGTCTTCCGGGCCCTGACCGGCATTGGGGCCTTTGCCCGCCGGGCCGAGGTGCTGGGCGAGGTCGAAACCGCTCCCGGTCAGACCAGTCCGGTCGTGGCTCTGATCGAGGGAGTGGTGCGCGGCCTGATCCGCGATGGGTCTCCGGTTGAAACCGGAATGAAGATTGGTGACATCGACCCGCGCGGGGACGAGTCGCTCTGCTATGCTATTTCCGACAAGGCTCTGGCCATTGGTGATGGGGTGATCGTGGCGATTGAGCGACTCCTTCCCGGAGGCGGGGAACCGGGGCCAACGGATGAAACGGGCCCCGATTTGTTCGCCCGGGCCAGGGAGATCCTGGAGAATTCGGGGCGGGCGGCGATGCTGGTATTGGTCGAAGGACCCGCGGCTGGAAAACGGCTGCTGCTGACCGGGGTCCTTGACGGGGCGGTTGGCTGCGAGGCGCTCTGGCACCCGGCGGCCCCTGATGACGGCGAGTTGCGCCGCATGGGTGAGGCGGCGGCGGCCGGACTGCTCGAAGGTCGCCGGGCTCCCGGGCTGGCCGAAATCGCCCCAGGCAGCCGGGCTTACCTTGAGGCCCTGGAAACCCCTCCGACCATGCTGGTGCTGGGCGGCGGGCATATCTCGGTGCCGCTGGTGCAGATGGCCAGGATGCTCGAGTACCGGGTAATCCTGATCGAAGACCGACCGGCCTTTGCCGGCCAGTCCCGTTTTCCCGGGGCCGACCAGGTCATCTGTGATGATTTCGCCGCTGGGATCGATCGGGTCCAGATTGATCGGAACACCTTCGCCGTGATCGTGACCAGGGGTCACCGCCATGACCGGGTCTGCCTGGAGAAGCTTCTGCGGGCCGAGGCCCCCTACATCGGGATGATCGGTAGCCGGCGGAGGGTAATCGCCCTGAAAAAGGAGCTGTTGGAGTCGGACCCCTCGCTGGGTGGACTCGACCGGCTTTACGCCCCGATCGGGCTGGACATCGGGGCCGAGGGCCCGGCCGAGATCGCGCTCAGCATCTTGGCCGAGGTAACCGCCGTCAGGCGGGGTGCCTCTGGCGGTTTCCTCCGAAGGGAGAAGCCATGAACGCTCTCTTTGTGGATCAGGTTCTGAAGTCAAAAGCCAACGGCGAACCGGCGATCATCGCCACCGTTGTCAAGACCCGAGGCTCGACCCCGCGCAAGCCCGGAGCCTGCATGCTGATCTTCCGGGACGGGCGGTTTTTTGGCTCGGTCGGCGGCGGATGCGGCGAGGCCGAGGTGATCCGCCAGGCCCTGATGACCTTTGACGACGGCCGTCCCCGGCTGATCACCGTCGACATGTCCGGGGATCTGGCCGCCGACGACGGGATGGTCTGCGGCGGCCAGATGCAGGTCTTCCTGGAACCGCTTTCATGAGACTGCGCCAGGCCCTGGGGGTCATGCCCGGCGACGTGGTAGCCCTGGTCGGGGGCGGGGGGAAAACCTCCACCGCCCTGGCCCTGGCCCATGAACTGGCGCCCCTGACCCGGGTGATTTTCACCACTACCACCAGGATCTATCCGGTTCCTGGCCTGCCGGTGTTGTTGACCTCAGCCGGCCCCGGCTGGCGCGAAAAGCTGCTTGTGGGAGAGCGTGGAGCCGGCGAGATATTGGGCCCGGTCGTCCTGGCTTGTGAGGAGCTGCCCGGAGGCAAGCTCAAGGGCCTTGATTCCGAGGTAGTGAACGAGGTGGCCAGTTTTGTGGGTGCCGGCCGCCTTGGCGCCGGCAGCGTCGAAGCCGTTAGCGCTATCGGACCGGGAATGGCACCGGTGCTCCTGGTTGAGGCCGACGGCAGCGCCGGGCGTCCGTTCAAGGCCCCGGCCGGACATGAGCCGGTCATTCCCGGTTGTTCTACCCTGGTCTTGGCCCTGGCAGGGGCCGATGCTATTGGCCGGCCGCTGGACCGGGAAAATGTCCACCGCCCTGAGGCGGTGGCCCGGATCCTGGGACTGCCGGAGGCTTACGGCCAACGGTCCCAGCCCGTCCATCGCTTAAGCGCCCAAGATATAGCCACAGTCTTGCTCCACCCGGATGGGACGGCCCGCGGCCGTCCCGGCGATGCCCGGCTGGTGCCGGTCCTGACCCGCATCGACCGGGCCGGGGTCGCCGCCCAGGCCGAGGAGGCGGCTAGCGCCCTGATTGAAATGGGTGCCCGCCGGGTGGCCCTGATTGCTTTGGATTCAACCGTGTCTTCGGCCCGCCCACGGGGGCCGGTAGCGGCCGTAATCCTTGCGGCCGGGCTTTCGCGCCGTTTCGGGTCGCCCAAGCTCCTTCATCCGATTGGAGGCCTACCGATGCTGGAGCGGACGGTTCGGGCCGCCTGCCGGGCTGGGTTTGCCCGGGTGACGGTCGTCATCCCAACCGGGCCGGGCGAAACTGGTGTTGTGATCGACAAGTACCGGCGGTTGCTCGAACCCTATCCGGTCGAGCTGGCCTTTAACCCCGCTCCGGAGGCCGGTCAATCGGGCTCGGTCCGGGCCGGGGTCGACGCCTTAAACGCCTCCGTCCCCGGTCCGGAACGGCCGGAGGCGGCCATGTTCATTCCGGGAGACCAGCCGTTTTTGACCCCGGCTATCTTGGACGCCCTGATCGAAGCCTGGGTCAATGATCGCCCGGCTGTACTGGCCCCGGCGGCCGGCGGCCGGCGTTTGAGTCCGGTGATTTTTTCGAAAGAGCTTTTTCCAGAACTGTTGAAGCTGACCGGCGATCAGGGGGGCCGGATGGTTTTGGAGAGTCGTCCCGAGCTGTTACGAACCCTTGAGTTTGCCGACCCGGCTCCGTTCCGGGATATCGATTTCCCCGAGGAGGTGCCGCATGGCCGGCGAAATGAAGACCAATGAACTAATGGCCATCCTCAATTCTATCGCGGAAGGGATCGAGATCGTCGACATTGGCGGCTTGATCAAGTACGTCAACCCGGCCTTCGTCCGTATCACCGGGGTCGGTGCTTCAGAACGCGTGGGAAAGAACATTTATGAAGTCGTCCCCGACGGCCTGTTGGTCAAGGTTCTCAAGACCAGGCGCCCGCTGCTCGGCGTCAGGAGCAAGCCCCGCGGGTCGGAAGTTGAATGCGTGGTCAATGCCATGCCCATCATCGACTCTGGCGAGATGGTCGGTGCCGTCCTGGTCTTCCAAGACGTATCCGAGGTTCTCAAGCTGACGCGAGAATTATCGAATAGCACGGCCATGGTTGAGAACCTTTACGAAACCATCGGCGACCTGACCAAGGCCAAACACTCCTTCAGCGACCTGGTCGGGTCCAGCCCGGCGATCCGGGCGGCGGTGAAACTAGCAAAGAAAGCGGCCGAGGGCGATTCGACCGTTTTGATAACCGGAGAGAGCGGAACGGGCAAGGAGATCTTCGCCAACGCCATCCATAACGCCAGCCGCCGGGCCGGCAAGCCCTTCATTGGCCTGAACTGCGCCGCTATTCCCGACCACCTTCTGGAAAGCGAGCTCTTCGGATACGAAAAAGGGGCCTTCACCGGTGCCGCCAAGCGCAAGATCGGCATGTTTGAGCTGGCCCACGGTGGCACTCTTTTCCTCGACGAGATCGGCGAGATGAGCTGGCCACTGCAGGCCAAGCTGCTCCGGTTCTTGCAGGAGCAGGAGATCCGCCGGGTCGGGGGGACTGAAACCGTGCGGGTTAACGTTAGAGTGATCGCCGCCACCAACCGCGACCTGACCCGGATGATGGAGGAGGGCCGGTTTCGCGAGGATCTTTACTACCGCCTGAATGTCGTTCGCATCTCTACCCCGCCCCTGAGGGAGCGAAAGCACGATATTCGCGAGCTGACCGATTACCTGGCCGGCAAGCTCTCGCGCAAGTTGGGACGAATGCCTACCGGGTTGAGCCAGGACGCTCTCGGTTTGCTGACTAACTACTCCTGGCCGGGAAACGTCCGCGAGCTTGAAAACGTCCTTGAGCGGGCCATGAACTTAATGAATCCCGACGAGTCCCTGCTAGGCAGTGAGGTCTTCCTGACTACCGAAC
The DNA here is from genome assembly GCA_041695105.1 of Bacillota bacterium. Taxonomy (GTDB): domain Bacteria; phylum Bacillota; class Sulfobacillia; order JAMDAP01; family JAJYMS01; genus JBGFRN01. The sequence goes on from JBGFRN010000100.1 coordinate 16,170, forward strand.
CCTTCAAGGATTTGACCGGGGACCGCGGGGGGATCGTCCCTCTCGACTTGATGGAGAGGCAAATGATCAGCCGCGCCTTGGCCGAGTTCGGCACTAACCTCGAGGGAAAGCGCCGGGCAGCCAAGGCCTTAAATATCTCGTTGGCAACTTTGTATAACAAGCTCAAACGTCAGCGAGAAGGAAGGCATTTATAAAATTTAAAAACTATTTGAAAAATTAGAAGATCGTCGCACCTAGCATTGTGACCCGATCGGTTCTAATTAGTGGAATAAACGTGGGACGGGCTGCCTCTTCGTATAGGTCGCCAGGTGGGCCTAACCCTTATCAATCAATAATCGTAAGGATAACGGTGATTGTTGGCACAGTTCTTGCAATTTTAATTGGTTCCCCAGGCCAAACTGGACAGGAGGTCTAAAACTTGAGCCAGCCCCTACGGGCAGAACGGGCGGAACCGGTCACCATGCTCCTGATGGGAAACGAGGCGATCGCGCGCGGCGCGATTGAGGCCGGTGTGGCGGTGGCAGCAGCCTACCCTGGAACCCCGTCGTCGGAGATCTTGGGAACCCTGGCCCGTTTTGCCGGCGAGCACGGCGTTTACGTTGAATGGAGCACCAACGAGAAGGCGGCCCTCGAAGTGGCAGCCGGGGCGGCTTACGCCGGGGCCCGTTCGCTGGTTTCAATGAAGCAGGTCGGGCTGAACGTCGCGGTCGACCCGTTGATGAGCCTGGCCTATATCGGGGTCAAGGGCGGGATGGTCCTGGCCGTGGCCGACGACCCCGGCCCGCATAGCTCCCAAACCGAGCAGGATACCCGGCTGTTCGCCGGGTTTGCCAAGATTCCCTGTTTCGACCCGTCGAGCCCCCAGGAGGCCAAGGATATGACCGTGGCCGCCTTCGATCTGTCCGAGCAACAGGGTCTGCCAGTGATCGTTCGCCCGACAACCCGCAGTTCTCATGCCTGCGGCGAGGTGACCCTGGGCGGGGTCAGACCAAGGCCCGAAAAGTATCGCTTTGAGAAAAGCTCCCGCTGGGTCATTTTTCCCAAGCTAGCGGCTGAACGCCATAAGTGGCTGATCGAGACCGAAAAGAAGGCCTCCCGGCTCTTTGAGGACTCCCCCTTCAATCGGGTCATCCCCGGAGATGGCGGCAGGATTGGTATCATCACCGGCGGTGTTTCATACAACTACGCGGTTGAGGCGGCCTCGCGGCTTGGGGTTAAACCGAGCCTTCTGAAGATTGGCACTCCCTGGCCGGTCCCCGAGGAACTGGTCCTGGACTTCTTGCGCTCGGTCGAGCGGATCCTGGTGATTGAGGAGCAGGAGCCGGTCTTGGAGGATCAGGCCATCCGTCTGGCCTACCTCCATGGCCTGAAGGTTGAGATCCGAGGCAAGCGGACCGGAGACACCTCTCCCTGTGGGGAGTTCAACGTCGACCGGGTGGCCGGATTCATGGCCCCCTTCTTTGGGGTCAAGGACCGGGTCCAGGCCGGAGCCCAGGCGGTTGCCCGCCCGCAGCCTCCAGCCCTGCCGGTGCGCCCGCCGGTGCTCTGCCCGGGCTGCCCGCACCGGGCCTCGTTCTATGCCATCAAGGAGGCCTCCAAGGGCCTCGACCCGGTCTTCTGCGGCGACATCGGCTGCTACACCCTGGGGAACGCCCCGCCGCTCGAGACCCAGGACACCTGCCTGTGCATGGGGGCTTCAATCACCATCGCC
>JBGFRN010000276.1:0-3153 GCA_041695105.1 Bacillota bacterium
CATGAGCGCACCTCCTTCATCCACGCCAGATGATTCGTGGGGCCGTACCCGGCCCCGATGCCGGGCGCCGTTCGAATGGCCAGGGTGATGTATTCCTTGGCCTGCAGTACCGCATTCGCCAGTGAACGGCCCCGGGCCAGCCCGGCGGCAATGGCGGCACTGAAGCTGCATCCGGTCCCATGGGTGTGCCGGGTAGGGACCCGGTCGGCTTCCAGCCAGAGCACATCCTCCGCGGTCACCAGCACATCGGCGGCTGGGCCGTCCTCCAGGTGGCCGCCCTTGACCACCGCGGCCCCGGCCCCCAGATCCAGCAGGCGCCGACCGGCGTCAACCATATCATCCCGGGTCAGGATCGACCGACCCGTCAGCGCCTCGGCCTCCGGAAGGTTGGGCGTCACCACCGCCGCCACGGGCAGCAGCAACTCCCGCATTGCCGCCTGGGCCCGGGGGAGCAGGAGGGGTTGGCCCCCCTTGGCGATCATCACCGGATCGACCACCAGCGCCGGGACTGCGTATCGCCGGACCCGGTCCGCCACCGCATCGATGATGGGCGCATCGAACAGCATCCCGGTCTTGGCGGCATCAGTGCCGATATCGCTCAGCACGGCGTCTAACTGGGCCGCCACCTGCTCTGCCGTCAGCGGGTAGACGCCGTGCACCCCCAGGGTGTTCTGGGCCGTCACCGCCGTGAGGGCCGACGTTCCGAACACACCCATCACAGTGAATGTCTTCAGGTCGGCCTGAATCCCGGCCCCGCCCCCGGAGTCCGACCCCGCAACGGTGAGGGCCCGGGGAATTGTCGGAAGCTTATTACTCTGTTTGCTGTCGGACACGACGTCATCCCCTCCTGGTTTCATGACAAAAACAGCGCTGGTGCCGACGACTTCTATGGCACTCGTCGGACACGACGTCATCCCCTCCTGGTTTCATGACTGTCTCCTGCACAACAAAAATCCGGCGCCAACGTGGCGCCGGTTAAATACGGGAGGCGTACTCTCCGACGCTTCCCTCCGCTGGTATGATCCAGATCAGGTTCAAGGGTACCGGCCTTCTCAGCGGCCCGTTCTCAGCCCACGCTCTGTGGGCGCCCCTAGCGCCTTTCGCTATGCAATTAGCTAATCTTATTCGGCGCCGGAACCTGAATTCCTGCCGGGTGGAGAAATCTCCACAGGAAGAGGCATGACTGCCTGGGATGTCCACTACCATGTACGGCGCCGGAGATTTTCTGAGAAGCGGGTCCCGACTCCTACTCTACCGTCACACTCTTCGCCAGGTTCCTCGGCTTATCCACATCGCACCCTCTGGCCACAGCCGCATAGTAAGCGAGAATCTGCAGCGGCAGAACCGCCAGGGCCGGAGTCAGGAACTCAGGCGTATCCGGGATGAAGACCACCTGGTCAGAAACCCTGGCGACCTCCTCATCCCCCTCCCGAGCGATACTGATGATGTGGGCGTTCCGGGCCCGGCACTCGGTGATGTTCGAGATCATCTTGTCGAGGACGTCTCGCTGGGTAGCCAGAGCGATAACTGGCACGCCTTTAGTCAAAAGAGCAATCGTCCCGTGCTTCAACTCGCCGGCGGCGTAAGCCTCGGCGTGGATATAGGAGATTTCCTTCAGTTTGAGCTGGCCCTCCATGGCCACGGCGTAATCCAGCTTGCGCCCGATATAGAAGACATCCTCCCAGCGGGAGAGGCCAAAGGCGATATCCTTGATCTGGTCCTCCAGCCCGATCACGGCTTCAGCCTTGACCGGCAACTCCCTGAGCGCTGCCAGGAAGGCCCGGATCTCCTCAGCGGGCATGGTCGCCCGGACCGCGGCCAGGTGGCAGGCCAGGAGCGACAGGGCCAGGATCTGGGTGGTATAGGCCTTCGTGGAGGCCACGGCTATCTCCGGGCCAGCCCAGGTGTAGATGGTATCGTGGGCCTCGCGGGTGATCGAGCTGCCGACCACGTTGGAGATGGCCAGCACCCGGGCCCCCTTGCCCTTGGCCTCTCTCAGGGCCGCCAGGGTATCCACCGTCTCGCCGGATTGGCTAATCGCCACCAGCAGGGTGTGCTCGTCAGCCATGGGGTCGCGGTAGCGGTATTCCGACGCAATCTCCCATTCGACGGGGATTTTGGCCATCTTCTCAATCAGGTGCTTGCCGATCAGTCCAGCGTGCGAGGCTGTGCCGCAAGCGACGATGGCGACCTTCTTGATGCCCCAGATCTCCTCCGGGGTCATCCTGAACTCATCCAGGATAACCCGGTCGCCGTCCTCGGAGATGCGCCCGATCACCGTGTCACGCAATGCCTTGGGTTGTTCGTGGATTTCCTTGAGCATGAAATGCGGATAGCCGCCCTTCTCGGCGGCAACGGCATCCCATTTCACATGGTAGACTTCCTTATCGATCGGGCGGCCGTCCAGCGTGGTCACCACTGCGGAGTTCCGGGTTATAACCGCCATCTCGCCGTCGTTGAGGATATAAACCTTGCGGGTGTGCTGAAGAATGGCTGGAATATCCGAGGCGATGAAGTTCTCGCCCTCGCCCAGGCCGACAATGACCGGACTGGTCAGCCGGACAACCACCAGCTTATCGGGCTCCTGCTGACTCATAACCACCAGGGCATAAGCGCCTTTGGCCTGAGCAACGGCCTTGCGCACCGCCTCTTCCAGGTTGCCCCGGTAATAATGCTCGATCAGGTGGGGGATAACCTCGGTGTCGGTCTCGGACTTGAACTGGTGCCCCAATGACGTGAGCCATTCCCGGAGGACCATGAAGTTCTCGATGATCCCGTTGTGAATCACGATGATGTTGCCGGTGCAGTCGGTATGCGGATGGGCGTTCTCGTCCGTAACCCCGCCGTGGGTCGCCCAACGGGTGTGCCCAATCCCGATCTGGGCTTCACGGAAGTCGCCGTTTAGTGTATTTTCTAGGTTCGCCAGTCGGCCGGTGGTCTTCTTGACCTGAGCTTCGCCATCTTCAATGACGGCGATGCCAGCCGAATCGTAACCTCGGTATTCCAGCTTCCTCAATCCTTCAATAATGATCGGCAAAGCCTTCTGCTCTCCGACATAGCCAACGATACCACACATGGGCAAGGCCTCCTCTAAGAGTATTGTGTTCCGTTTTGCTCTGGAAAAATGACCGACACCAAAATCAAGGCCGACGC
>JBGFRN010000136.1:0-3135 GCA_041695105.1 Bacillota bacterium
CCCTCATCATGGCGCTCAAGCACTCAGCCGACACTCGAAGACTCGAGGCGACCGGCCGAGCCTGCAGTGAGTCGGAGGCCTGATAGAAGACGGTCGCCCGACCGCAGCCCGAGGAGATCGTCCGCTTCCCGTAGAGCTTCTCCGTAAGCGATGATACTCCATCCTCAGCCTCGACCTCGACCAGGCCCCGGTCCAGGTCTACCCTTACTCCCGCAATTCCCTCGAGACTCCGGACAAAGCCTTCGGACCTGAGGAATCCCATGGCCAGCTCATCCAGGTGTTCGGGAGTGCAGAGGGTGGTGACTATCTCCTGGCCGTTCAGGAAGATCGTCAGCGGGTACTCAGCGGCAAGGGAGTCGGCGGTTTGCGTCCGCTTGCTCGCATCAATCCGCAGGATCTGCCTGAATATGACAGTAGGTCGAGAAGTCATGTCGACAGGCATGAGCTTACCTCCGAAAGACCTCAGCCCCGGGGCAGGCCTCGGGAACTAATGAAATCTGAAATAGGATTGCCTATCGGATCACGAAATAGATGTCTGGCCGCCCCGGGGACTCCCGAGACGAGCGCCCAGTTTAGTCGAGGGGCTCAATGGTCAGTTTGGCGGGCTGCTCAATCACCAGTTCTGGCGGACTGCTCAGTCACCAGTTCTGGCGGACTGCTCAGTCACCAGTTCTGGCGGACTGCTCAGTCACCAGCTCTGGCGGGGCTGCTCAGTCACCAGTTCTGGCGGGCTGCTCAATCGTCTATGTGGCCGGGTGCTCTACCTTTTCTACCCTGGCGGCACAAGCCTTGAATTCCGGGATCTTGGACAGCGGGTCCAAGGCGGGGTTGGTCAGGATATTCGCCGCGGCTTCAGCGTAATGGAAGGGCATGAACAGAACCTTTGGCCCTGTGCGGTTGGCGACCCTGGCCTTGGCCTCCACCTGACCGCGCCGGGTAATAATCCTGACCAGGTCACCATCGTGGATACCTTGACGGATTGCCGCGGACGGGTGGATCTCGACATACGGCTCATTATGGTGGGATTTTAGTCCGCCGGACCGGCGAGTCATCGACCCGGTATGGTATTGGTAAAGAATGCGGCCGGTGGTGAGGATCAGGGGGTAATACTCGTCGGTCGACTCGGCGGAAGGGCGATAGTGAACAACCGATAGACGACCCCGGCCCCGGGGGAACTTATGCTTATGCAGGCACTTGGTCCCGGGATGGTCCCTGGTCGGGCAGGGCCATTGCAGGCCCTGGTCTCCCAGGCGGTCGTGGGAGATGCCTCCATAGCTGGGAACGACGGTGGCGACCTCCTCCATGATCTCGGCGGGCGAGGCGTAGGCCATGGTCAGGCCCAGGCGGCGGCCGATCTCCTGGAGGATCTGCCAATCGGGTCGGGAGTCGCCGACGGGCCTGATCGCCTGCCTGACCAGTTGAACCCGCCGCTCCGTATTGGTAAAGGATCCGCTCTTCTCGGCGAAACTGGCCGCCGGAAGGACCACCTCGGCCAACTGAGCCGTCTCGGTAAGGAAGATATCTATCACGGCCAGGAACTTGAGCCTTTTCAGCGATTCGACCACATGGTGGCTGTCAGCATCGGACAGCACCGGGTTTTCGCCCATAATCAACAGCGCCTCGATCAGCCCACTGTGGGCCGCTCCCATCATCTCCGTGGCTGTAAGGCCGGGTTGGTCGGGCAAGGCCGTAACCGGGGCGCCGACGCCCATGACTGGCGAAGCGGCACATTTCACCGGCGAAGCGGCATCTTTCACCGGCGAAGCGGCATCTTTCACCGGCGAAGCGGCTGCCAAGACCGTCTCATCGACTCCCGTGACCGATGCGTCAGCCCCGGCCACGTTCACGCTGATTCCCCACGCCGCCTCGAAGCGGCGCCGGGCGGCTTCATCGGTCACCGGAGCATAGCCGGGGAGGACATTATACAGGCAGCCCATGTCGCAGGCGCCCTGGACATTGTTCTGCCCCCGCAGGGGATTGACCCCGACGGATTCACGGCCCAGGTTGCCCGTCAGCATGGCCAGGTTGGCCACGGCCAGAACTGCCTCTGTGCCGTGGGTATGTTGGGTAATGCCCATAGCGTAAAGGATCGAACCCTTTTCGGCCTCGGCATACAATCGGGCCGCCTGGCGGATTTTCTCAGCCGGAACCCCGGAGACGGATTCGGCGTACTCCGGCGTGTACCCTTCGAGGGAGTCCTTAAGCTCCTCAAACCCTTCCGTCCGGGCCTCGATGAACTCATGATCATGAAGTCCCTCGTCCAGGATGACCTTCATAATGGCATTCAGAACTGGAACATTAGTCCCGGGAAGGGGCTGGAGCCAGACATCGGAGAAGTCGGCCATTTCGATCCGGCGGGGATCGATGGTGATCAGGCGGGCGCCCCGTTTTCTCGCCGCCTTGGCCTGAAGAGCCAGAACCGGATGCGCCTCGGTGGTGTTGGAACCGATGATCAGGATGGCGTCGGCCCCGGCTATCTCGTCGATGGAGTTGGTCATGGCGCCAGAACCGAAGGAAGTGACCAGACCGGTCACAGTGCTGGAGTGTCAGAGACGGGCGCAGTGGTCGACATTGTTCGTTCCGATCCCAGCGCGCAGGATCTTCTGAAAGAGGTAGTTCTCCTCGTTGGTGCACTTGGCTGAGGAGAGCCCGGCTACCGAATCGGCTCCGAAGGTGTCCCTGGCCTCGGCCATCCTGGCGGCCACCAGGTACAGGGCCTCCTCCCAGGTGGCTTCCCGGAAGGCCTCCGGGCCGCCGATCTCCTTGGGGACGCCTTCCCGGCGGATGAGGGGCTTAGTCAGGCGATCTTCAGAATGGATGTATTCCCAGCCAAATCGCCCCTTGACGCAGAGCAGGTTGTGGTTGGCCGGCCCATCGGCAGGCAGGACTCCGATGACCCGGTCGTCCCTGACCTCCAGCTCGATGGCGCAACCGACCCCACAGTAGCTGCAAACAGTGCGGACCTTTTGAACCTGCCAGGGGCGGCCCTTCCCGATGCGGCTTTTGGGCGCCAGGGCGCCCACCGGGCAGACGGTGAGGCAGTTTCCGCAAAAAACGCAAGTGCTTTCCTGAAGGCCCTTTCCGAAGGGAGCCCCGGGCAGGGCCTCAAAGCCCCTCTCCACGAAATCGATGGCG
>JBGFRN010000341.1:0-3128 GCA_041695105.1 Bacillota bacterium
GCGACGCGGGGGCGATGATGCTGGAATCGCGAGAGGGCTGGCTTTTTCGTCTCTGGCAATCTTTCAGAAAGGACTGATCGGACTGAGGCCCGAAGATTTCAGGCTTGGCGCCCACCTGAGCATCGCCAAGGGATTGCCCGAGGCGGCCGAGCTGGCCCGCTCGATCGGAGCCAATACCTTTGCCTTCTTCACCCGCAACCCGCGTGGCGGGGCCGCCCGTGAGATTCCTCCCGAGGAAATCGCGGCTTGGGAAACAGCGCGGGCCGAGGCTGATATCTGGCAGCTCGTCGGCCACCTTCCCTACACGGTCAACCTGGCCGCCGCCAAGCCGCCGACCTGGGGGTTTGCCAAGCAGGCCCTGGAGCAAGACCTGCGCAAGGCCGAGGCCATCGGGGCCGAGTTTTTGGCCGTCCATCCCGGGGCCTACTCGGAGGAGGAGGGGCTGGAGGCCGGGATCGACCGGATCGTCAGGGCGATCACCGAGGTTTTTTCCAAAGTCCACCTGAAGCGGACAACCCTCCTGCTCGAGACCATGGCCGGGCAGGGCCACGAGGTCGGGGGGGAGCTTTGGCATTTCGGTGAGATATTTAAGCGTTTGGGACAACCGCAGGGCCTGGGCATTTGCTTGGACAGCTGCCACCTCTTTGCGGCCGGCCACGACCTGCGCTCGCCCGACGGGGTGAAGCGGGTGCTGGATGAACTGGACAGGCAGGTCGGGTTGGAACGGGTGCGGGCCCTACACCTTAACGATTCGAAGGGGGAACTTGGCAGCCACCGCGACCGTCATGAGCTGATCGGCCAGGGACACCTGGGCGAGGCCGGCATCCGGGCGGTGGTGACCAACCCGGTTATCTCCCGGCTGCCGATGGTTATCGAGACCCCGGTCAAGGAGTACGAGGACTACGCCGGGGAAATCAGGCGAGTTAAGGAAATCGCCGCCGGGGCCGGGAGTTAGCGGCGGCGGCGTGGACTTAATGGCGGCGGGTAGGTGGAAAAATGCCCAAATTCAATGTGGTTTCGGAGATGTCCCCCAAAGGGGACCAACCCCGGGCGATCGAGGATCTGGCCCAGGGGATCGAGCGCGGGCTGCGGCACCAGACGATGCTCGGGGTGACCGGCAGCGGAAAGACCTACGTTATGGCCAAGGTGATCGAGGCCGTCCAGTGCCCAACCTTGGTTTTGGCCCACAACAAGATCCTGGCCGCCCAGCTCTGCGCTGAGTTCAAGGAATTCTTCCCGAACAATTCGGTCGAGTATTTCGTCAGCTACTACGACTATTACCAACCCGAGGCCTACATCCCCCACAGCGACACCTACATTGAGAAAGACTCCCACGTCAACGAGGAGATCGACAAGCTGAGGCACTCGGCCACCACCGCCCTGATCGAGCGGCGCGACGTGATCATCGTGGCCTCGGTTTCATGCATTTACGGCTTGGGTGACCCGGCCGACTACCGGGACCTCTGCCTGTCCCTGCGCGTCGGGATGGAGAAGGACCGCGACGAGATCCTGCGCAAGCTGGTCGATATCCAATACGAGCGCAACGACATTGGCTTCACCCGCAACAAGTTCCGCGTCCGGGGCGACGTGATTGAGATCTTTCCGGCCTCGTCGATGGAGCGGGCGATGCGGGTGGAGCTGTTCGGGGATGAGATCGAGCGGATCTCGGAGATCGACGTATTGACCGGCGAGATCCTGGGGCAGCGCAACCACGTCGCCATCTTCCCGGCCTCGCATTACGTCACCACCGAGGATAAGCTCAAACTGGCCGCGGTCTCAATTGAGGAGGAGCTGGAGGTCCGGCTCAGGGAACTCCGCGACCGGGGCAAGCTGCTCGAGGCCCAGCGGCTGGAGCAGCGCACCCGCTATGACCTGGAGATGCTCCGGGAGGTTGGTTTTTGCCCCGGGGTCGAGAACTATTCTCGTCACCTGACCGGCCGGGCCCCGGGCGAGACCCCGCACACCCTGCTCAACTTCTTCCCCGACGACTTCGTGATCTTCATCGACGAGTCGCACGTCTCCATTCCCCAGGTCGGGGCCATGTACGGCGGCGACCGCTCGCGCAAGGAGGTCCTGGTAGAGCATGGCTTCCGCCTGCCCTCGGCCCTTGATAACCGGCCGCTGAACTTCCAGGAGTTCGAGCGCATCGTTCAGCAGGCCGTCTACGTCTCGGCCACCCCGGGCCCATATGAGCTCGAAAGATCACAGCAGGTGGTCGAGCTGATCGTCCGCCCGACCGGGCTGGTCGACCCGAAGATCGAGGTGCGGCCGACCAAGGGGCAGATCGACGATCTGTTAGAAGAGATCCGCAAGGTCACCGACCGGGGCTTTAGGGTGCTGGTGACCACCCTGACCAAGAAGATGTCCGAGGATCTGACCGATTACCTCAAGGAGATGGGCATCCGGGTTCGCTACATGCACTCCGAGATCGACGCCCTGGAGAGGATGCAGATCGTCCGCGGCCTGCGCCTGGGCGATTTCGACGTGCTGGTCGGGATTAACCTGCTCCGCGAGGGCCTCGACCTGCCCGAGGTGGCCCTGGTGGCCATTCTCGACGCCGATAAGGAAGGCTTCTTGCGCGGGGAGCGGGCCCTGATCCAGACGATCGGCCGGGCGGCCCGCAATCTCGAGGGCCGGGTGGTCATGTACGCCGACTCAGTCACCAAAGCGATGCGCACCGCCATCAGCGAGACCGAGCGCCGCCGCAAGATCCAGGAGGAATATAACCGCCAGCACGGCATCACACCGAAGACGGTGGTCAAGGCGGTCCGCGACGTGATCGAGGCGACCAGGGCGGCCGAAAAGAAGGCTGACTACCACCTCCTCGGAGACTGGAACGAGGTTCCGAGGTCGGAGATCCCGGCCCTGGTCGAACAGTTGAAAAGAGAGATGCGCGAGGCGGCCAAACGGCTTGAGTTTGAGCGGGCGGCTGAACTGCGGGACGTGATTATCGAGTTGGAGAAGCGGCAGCAGAAGTGATGTAATGTTTTGTCATTAGGGGTGGAAAAAGTAAATTCAACATGTTATTATCATGCTACTAACATGTTACTTAGCCATGTTAAGTAACATGACAGACAATTGATAAACCCCGTCTTTTGTGGGATGCCGGTCTCACTCGGACCGGCATC
>JBGFRN010000197.1:0-3122 GCA_041695105.1 Bacillota bacterium
GACATTGTTCTGCGGGGAGTTTCCGCCTGAAAAGGGTCGGGAAATACCGGCTAACCATCACCGGCCTGCGTCTACCTCCCAAACCCGCTCGCCAGAAACGCCTCCAGGGCTTCCACGGGATCGAAGGGCACGATAAGATCGGCGATCCCCAGGATGTTCGCCTCCCGGTTCGAAGTTACGGCGACGATGGCCTTGCTCTTCTCGACGGCGGCGTTGTGGGTCGGAGTTCCGTCAATCCCGAAGGCCAGGTAGAGGTGGGGGGCTATGGACGAGCCGACAAGATCGATCATCTGCGTTGGAGCTGCCCAGCCCTGCTCCACCACGTCCTTGGTCGCCCCGACGACGGCGCCCAAACGCTCAGCCAGGGCATACAGTTTGGCGAAATTCCCGGGGGATCTCAGCCCGAGCCCACCGGCCACGACGATCCTGGACTTGGCCAGCGACACCGGTCGGCTTTCCTCGCGGCTGCCGAGGCGCTCGTACCTGTCGCCCGGATTGGCGTTGCCTGCGGCGTGGCCCACGGCATTGTCCAGGGTGTTCCCCGCGGCGTTGTCGAGGGCCGTGCCCACGATGTTGCTCACGCCGATTTCCCGGACCCGGCCCGAACGGCCGCCCTCCTGCCGGGCCCGGTGAAATACCCAGGGATCGAGGGCAACTACTCCCGGGCGACCGGGCTGAGGACTGAGCCGCTGGCTGAAACGCCCGCCGTAGATGGGCCGCAACGCCTCCCACGAGGACTCGCCATAGCCCGTGACCAGGTCGCTGGCCGCCTGAACCAGACCGGCGCCGACCCTGGCGGCTGCGGCCGATAATACCGCCAGGCTCCGGACATCCGCCAGTCCGGACAGGAGCCCGGGCTTTTCGTGGTCGACGGCCCACGCCAGTAGTTCACCCGGAGGCGCCGGGCCTGTGAGCACGATTACCTCATCGGCCCCGGCGGCGAAGATTCGAGACGAATCGGCGGGCTCGGCAGTCAGGACCGCGGCCACCTTGGCCTCCATTTCGTCCGCCGCTCGGCGGCAGGCAGCAACACCGGCGAGGGAGGCATGCTCCGAGGGCACATAGACCCACATCCACCGCCCGGTGCTCGACGAGACATCCTCCGCCCCGCTCATCTGGATTGCTCCCGGCGGACAGGCCGGGACGCAAAGGCCGCACTCAACGCAGGATTCGGCGATGACAGCCACCGATTCCGCCATTTCGATCGCCAAGAATGGGCAGGCGGCCAGACACTTCTCGCATCCGTCACAGTTTTCGGCCACAACCCGGATGTTCTCGGGCAATCAGATCACCCGCCTTTCCCGGAGCTTGGCCTGGAGGATCTGAAGGGCCTGCTCGACGGTTTCGGACTCCAGAATCTCCCGGCCTCGCCGCCTGACCTCGTTGGAGACCGTCCCCCTCAACTGTAGCACTGGCTGCCGGATTTCAATGGAAACCGTTTCGATCGGGATCTTGAAGGCCTTCATCAGAGCCATGGGTGACGGCTTCCCCGGAATGACTGAATCGGTGCTGACGGTAACGGCGAGAGGCGGATCGGCCAGGAAACTCACCGTTTCACCATCCCCCCATGTCTCCACCAGGAGCCGTTCCCCCTCAGTCCTTACCGTCCGGGCCGGGCCAAGATGAGATAACCCCAGAAGCGCTGCGGCCATCGGCCCGACCACGCCCCGTCGGTGCTCACCCGACTCTTCCCCGAAAAGAATCAGGTCTGCGCCCAGCCTTCGGAGAGCCTGGGCCAACCCGTCGGCCACCACCAGCGGATCAAAGGAGAGATCGAGGGGCGTGTCGATGCGAATCAGGCGAGCCGCTCCAAGAGCCAGAGCGGCCCTCAAGACACTCTCGTCAGAGGCGGGAGCCCAGGAAAGCACCACGCATTCCGATGGCTTCAGGCTTCGGGCCATTTCCAGGGCGCAGCGGTCTCCGAAGGGAACCTCCCGCTCCGCCTCTGACACATCGATCTGGCCGGAAGAGAACCGGACTTGCAGGGCGACCGGAGCCACACTCCAGCAAACGGCCACTTTCACCGGTATCCCCCCTACTTGCCCGACTTCAGAAGGTCACGGGCGATCACCAGCCGCTGGATCTCATTGGTGCCCTCGTAGATCTTGAGGATCCGGGTATCCCGATAGGCTCGCTCCACCGAGAGTTCTTTCATATAGCCCATGCCGCCGTGGACCTGGACGGCCAGATCGGCTACCCGACAGGCCACCTCGCTGGCAAAAAACTTCACCATCGCGGCCTCACGGGAGACCCTCTGGCCCTGATCGAGCTTCCAGGCGGCGTGGTAGGTCATCAGCCGGGCGGCGTGGATCTCGGTGGCCATATCCACCAGCATCCACTGAACGGCTTGCTGTTCGCCAATGGGTTTTCCGAACTGAACCCGCTGGTTGGCCCACTGGATCGACATCTCCAAGAGCTTCTGCGCCCCCCCGACCGCGCCGCCCGCCAAGCCGATCCGCCCGTAGTCCAGAGCCTTCATGGCCGTGATGAACCCAAGGCCCACTTCTCCCAGAACGTTCTCGGCCGGAACGATACAGTCATCGAAGAACAACTCAGCGGTGTGAGAGCCGCGTAGACCCATCTTGGCGTCGATCTTCCCCACCTTATATCCGGGGAAGCTGTTCTCAACGATAAAGGCTGTCACCCCGCCCTTGGCGCCAAGGGACTTGTCGGTGACGGCAAAAACCACGATGATGTCGGCGATGTCACCATTGGTGATCCAGATCTTGCTGCCGTTTAAGACGTAATGATCCCCCTTGCGGACAGCGGTGGTCTGGATGGCAGCCGCGTCCGAACCGGCGTTGGGCTCAGTCAGGGCGAAAGCCCCGATCTTCAGCCCCGCGCTCATGTCGGGCAGGTACTGCTTCTTTTGCGCCTCAGTTCCGCCCAAATAGATGGACATGGCCCCGATGCCGGTATGGGCCCCGATCAGGTTGCCGTAGGCCGCATTAGCGGCCCCCAATTCCTCCATGGCCAGGACATACCCCAGCTCTCCGGCTCCTGCCCCGCCGTATTCCTCAGGAAAGGGCAGCCCGAAGAATCCCATTTCCTTCATTTCAGCCACGATCTCATCCGGAATGTGGTCCTTCTCTTCCACCTCATCACTGATCGGCAGGAGACGG
>JBGFRN010000055.1:0-3097 GCA_041695105.1 Bacillota bacterium
GCAGCCGGTCACCCGGTGCAGGTCGAGGGCATGCGACGAAACTTCCATCGAGACCCAAGAAACCCCGGCACCGGCCATCTCCCTTAGCAGGCGCTGAAGGTCTGGCGACTCGGGTGTCGTCCGCTGTGACTCTTCGATCTGGTCTCCGACCTTGTTGAAAACGGTCCCGATCAGCCCGGTCTTGACGCCGGTTTCGGCGAAAACCGACTCAATTATGTGGGTAGTGGTAGTCTTGCCGTTGGTCCCGGTTACTCCGATCAATCCGAGCTGCCGTGACGGGTAGCCGTAATAGGCGGCCGACATCAGGGCCATGGCCTCGCGTGTATCCTCGACTACCACCTGGGTTGGCCCGGGAATTTCGAGTTCATGATCGACCACCAGTACTGCGGCTCCCCTGGCTGCGGCCTCGACGGCGAAGGCGTGTCCATCAAGCTTCAGGCCCCGGATGCAAAAAAAGGCGTCTCCCGGCTGGATCTTCCGGGAATCATACGCCAAACCCGCGACGCTGACCTGATGGCTGCCCCGGACGCGGGAAGCCCAGGCGTTTGGCAGCATCCGGCTTAGTTCCATGAACCGTGGTCCCTCCGATTCGACTACAAATGAGAGCAACGAACTATCTTTCTCTGAGCGGGGAAAGATTCCTTCATGGAGGAAAAAAGGAGGCAAGGAGAAAAAACTGCTATGTTCGAGTACCGCGGGGCGATTCATGTACATACAACGTACAGCGACGGGAGTCTTCCGGCCGAGGGGGTTATTTCCGAGGCCAGGGCTGCCGGGCTGGATTTTCTCGTCATCACTGACCACGACACCCTCGATGCTAGGAGGCGTCCGGGGGAAGGATATTACGATGGTTTGCTGGTCTTAGTCGGCTGTGAAATATCCCCCGACCATAATCACTATCTGACTCTCGGGGTGTCCGAGCCGCCCTCCAAGAGTCTTTCGCCTCGGGATTATATTCAGGCCGCCCGCGGGGCTGGCGGGGTCGGGTTTGCCGCCCACCCACACGATCGTGGCAGTCAGATTTTGGGTCTCCCTGATTACGCCTGGACCGCAACTGACTGCCAAGACTGGGATGGTCTCGAACTATGGAATTTTGTCTCAAGTTGGGTTGGGGGGGCTTCCAATATATGGCGGCTGCTACTGGGCTTGATTGATCCGGGCCGAACCGGCGGTTCACCCGACCCAGAAACAATGGCCCTCTGGGATGAGGTTACGGCACGCAGGCGCTGTCCGGCTATCGGCGGGGTGGACGCCCACGGCCACGACTCGATCCTCGGCCGTCTTCCACTGGCCCCGTTTAACTACCGGTGCGGGTTCCAGACGGTTCAAAACCGGGTGATGCTCGACCACCCGCTGACCGGGGCGGCGGAAAAGGATATTCCTCGGGTGATCAGGGCGCTGGCCGAGGGCAGCAATTACATCTGCAACGCCGCCCTGGGCGATCCGCTGGGTTTTTTCTTTTCCGCGGCCTCGGGGGAACCCTCGAGTAATCATGTCTGGACTATCGGTCAGGAGGCATCTGGCCTTGATCATCTCACTCTCAAGGTTTCTTGCCCTGGGGCCGGCCGTGTCCGCTTGATCCGTCAGGGAACCGAGGTCGCCTCGTCCGGTGGTACGGAACTGGTCTTGGAGGCCGGTCCGGGGGTTTACCGGGCCGAGGCCTGGAAACGGACCTGGTCGGGCTGGCGGGTATGGGTGATTTCTAATCCCATCTATTTCAGCCATGGAGTAAAAAAATGAAGACTGAGGTTTCGGCCGGTGGGATTGTCTTCCGGGTCAGGGGGGCCGGCGTCGAGGTCCTACTAATGAGGGACCGGTTTGGTCGGTGGACGTTTCCAAAAGGCCATCAAGATCCAGGCGAGGCGATCGAGACGACCGCCCTGCGTGAGATTGAGGAAGAAACCGGGATTTTGGGGCGAATTCTTGATTATGTTGGTGAAATTGAATATAGTTTTGTCTCCGAAGGCCACCTGATCAACAAAAAAGTTCACCTCTACCTGGTCGAGGCCATATCATCCGACTTGAATCTAAATGATTTCGAAGCCAAAGATGCCCAGTGGGTTGGACTTGAGGAGATTGAATCACATATTGGATACCCTGATTTGGCGGATCTGATTCAAAAGGGAATCACCAGGCTGGGCAATTTGTCAAGTTGATTTGAAGGTTGGGCGGTGTTATAATGGCTGTCGTGCAGATTTCGGGGCGTAGCGCAGTTTGGTAGCGCGCTTGGTTCGGGACCAAGAGGTCGCAGGTTCAAATCCTGTCGCTCCGACCATATTTTAAATCTAGAGCCGCAAGGGTTTGCGGCTCTTTCTTTTTGCTATCTGGAAGACGGCACCACCGCTGTGGTGGGAAAAATAAAAGAGGAGGGACAATCTCCCTCCCCGTCACGGAAATCAAATTACTACCGGGTTGTCTGGGGGCGAACGTTGGTGGCGATCTGGGTGGTGGCGCCGCCGGCGAGCTGCTGCTCAGCCTGCTGGATCATAGCGCGAACCATCTGGCCGCCGATCCGACCGGCCTCGCGAGCCGGAAGATCACCGTTATAACCCTGAAGGTTGACGCCAAGCTGGGAAGCAACCTGCTGCTTGAACTGATTCAGGGACTGGCGAGCCTGCGGAACGAGAACCTGGTTGTTGTTCTGGGGCATGTAGGTTCACCTCCTCGTGGGCCATGTTGGTGACTCTGGATTTATAGTGGACTTCGAGGAGGTTTCTGATACTATGGAGTTTATTCCTAGCTATATAGAAATTCCCACTGTCGCGGGCCTCAGCTTTGGCGGTCCTTCTCGCAGTCCTCGATCCGGAGCTTGCGAGCCCGGCAGTAGATCAGATACCCGACGATCAACAGGAAGATAAACGTGATGGGCAGAAGAATTTTGGGCTGAAAGAAGGTGTGAAAAACACCAGTCAGCCGGTGTCCGAGATAGGTCCAAAAAGCGGCCCACAGGAAGTCGGCCACGGCGGCAACGGCCAGAAATTTAAAGCAAGGAACCCTTTCCAGGCCGCAGAACCAGGTGAGCTGGGCATAGCCCAGCCCCGTCCTTCGGACGACGAATAGGGCTTTGAGGCCGTGTTTCTTAAACCATACTTCGAAC
>JBGFRN010000010.1:0-3072 GCA_041695105.1 Bacillota bacterium
GTGCAGGTTCTTGGACTCGGAGCGGAGTAGAGTTATGGTCCTGCCCATGCAATCGGGCGGGGAGACCATCGGAACCCTCAAGGTCATTATCCGCGATCGGAGCGAAGCGGAGGGCCAATCCTTCGATATTCTCCACCAGGCTGCGGCTGAGATCGGTCTGGCCGTGAGCAGCGCTTTGTTACGAAGCGAAATCGCCCGCCGCAAGCAATGGGCCGATGTGATAGGAACCCTCGGACAGATTATTCGCAAGGGGTCTGATCTGAAGGCGCTATTTGCCGATGTTAGCCGGTTGTTTCGGACGGTGGTCGAATTTGACCGATCAGCCGTCTGCCTGACGGATGGCGATTCGAGAATGGTGCAGATCTTCGCCTGTCATTCGTTCATTCCAGGCTTGCCCGAGGAAGAGGATTTCCCGCTTAAGGGGTCAGTCTCGGGAGAGGCCATCCGAACGATGAGGACTCTGACGATCGACGACCTGCTGAAGCTCCCCGATTTACCTGGGGCCATGGCCCTGGCCGAGTCTGGGGCCCGCTCGATCTTGACGATCCCCCTTCAGGTCGGGGGCCGAGTGATTGGCTCCCTGGACTTCATATCCCATCGTCCTGCAGCCTTTGGGCTGGAGGAGCAGCGTTTCGCTTCGCAAGTGGCCTGGACAATCGGGGGAGTCATCGAGAGCTTCCGCCTGCTCGAAAGGGAGCAGCAGAAGGTAGCCCGGCTGATGGCCATCGCCGATGTGACCCGTAAGCTGACTTCTACTCTCGACGAAGGGAAGCTGTTCCGGGAGACCGTTGACTTTGTAGCCCACTCGCTCGGTTACCCTGCGGCTAACATCCTGATTCTGGACGAGTCCGGAAAGGAGTTTCACCTTAAGGCCAGCGCCGGGCATTCTGAACTGATTGAGGGATTGCCGCCGAGGGTTCCGTTCGATGGCCAGTTTTGGGAGCCAGCTCACAACGGTTGTATTTTTTGTATCGCAATGACAAAGCACAGGTTTTGTGAGAGCCAGTTTTGGGAGCCAGCTCACAACGGTTGTGTTAGCATCTGTAACACGTCTCCTGAAGTGGCGCAGAAGAAGGTCTATATCGAGCTGGGAATCAAGTCCGAAGCCGTCATTCCGCTCAAGGTTGATGAGCGCGTGATTGGACTCCTCCACCTGGCTTCGTCTAACCTGAACTCTTTCGACGCGGCGGATGAAGCCATTTTGCAGATTCTGTCTGACCACCTGGCCATTGCCCTGCATAACTCCCGGCTCTTTGAGCAGGTTCGTGGTTTGCATGTGGCTTCAATCAAAGCCCTGGCCGCAGCCGTCGATGCTCGCGATCCTTACACCCATGGTCATTCCGCCCGAGTCTCCGAGTTTGCCGCGGTGATCGCAAGGGAGATGGGATTGCCGCCAGAACAGGTCGAGATGGTTCGATTCGCTGGCCTGCTCCACGATATCGGCAAGATCGGCATCAGTGACCAGATCCTCCGGAAGGTAGGCCCGCTAGACCCCATCGAACGAGCAGTGATGATGTCCCATCCCGCGTCGGGAGCGGCCATCTTGGAGAAGACTCAGGCCCATGTCGATATGGTTCCGCTAATTCGGCACCACCACGAGTGGTTCGCCGGAGGCGGATACCCGGACGGTATCTCAGGCGACCGGATTCCCCTGGGCGCCCGTATTCTTGCCGTTGCCGACGCCCTGGATGCCATGATTTCCGACCGTCCCTACCGTCTGGGGCTGGGACTGGATCAAGCTCGGGAGAGGCTTATGGCTGGCCAGGGTACTCAGTTTGATCCTCAGGTGGTTCAAGCCTTCCTTCGAGCTTCGGAAAACGATGGTATCAACTGGACTGCTGTCCAGGAGAAGTGGGGCCACCGGCAGGCGGCAGCCGCCGAAGCCAGTCCGAACGTCGGCCAGATCTTGCCGATCCATGGCAAGGAGCTGAGCATCATCTACCGGATCGGTCTGGAAATGCGGTTGATACTTAATCTTTCGCACCTGCTGCACCGGATTCTTACGATTCTCTACGACGCGATGGGACAGAATATGTACTTTATCCTCCTAACCGAGGAGGTCAGCGGGGATCTGATGCTCGAGGCCGTAGTAGGAACTTCAGCCGTCAAGGGTAGAACGCGGATCCCAAAAGGAACTGGCGTAAGCGGTTGGGTGGCCGAACACGGCGAAACTCAGCTCATCCGCGATGCTTCGGAGGATCCCCGCTTTGTCCAAGCTCCAGGAATAGAAAACCGGTCGGGCATCTATGTGCCGCTGACGGCTGAGGGGCACACGATCGGGGTGCTGGCCATTGAGTCCAAGGCGCCCGATGCCTTTGGTCAGGACGACCTGCTCCTGGTGACTGCCGTCGCGGGGCAAATATCGACGGCCATCCAGGTATCGAAGGCCCATGATCTGGCGGCCCAGGCTGCTTTCCGGGACGGGCTCACGGGACTGCACAACTACCCCAGCTTCTATCGTCGCCTCGATGAGGAAATAGCTCGGGCTAACCAACAGGGGGGACCAGTTGCCCTGGTCATCTTCGATGTTGATGATCTCAAAGCAGTCAATGACACTGCGGGGCGCCTGGCCGGGGATAAGGCTTTGAGGGCAATCGCCCGCTGTCTGGAGGGACAAGCCCGGGACTGTGATTCGGTGGCCCGCTATGGCGGTGACGAGTTCGCCATGATTCTTCCCGGTCGCGATCGGCACGATGCCATAGAAATCGTTAGCCGTATCATGGAGGATCGGGCTTCCCAGCGCCTGGAACTGGAGGGACGCCACATTCCGATGCCCGGCCTGTCCTGGGGTGTGGCGACCTATCCAGGGGACGGCCTTCGAGGGGCAGACTTGGTGAAAAGCGCGGATAGCCGGATGTATCGCCAGGATGTCTGAATGGCACTTCAGACTTTCCAGTTGGAAAAACCGGAACCTCATAGCTGGGGGCGAAGATTGGCCCCGGTGATGACCATGACTATGGCGACCCTGATCGCCACGACCCTGGCGTTCCCTAACTGGCTACATGGGGCGGCGGTGTTTCTTGAGGCCATCGCGGTCGTGGTTCTGACGATAGCCGTAGGGCTCTTGGAAAT
>JBGFRN010000155.1:0-3056 GCA_041695105.1 Bacillota bacterium
GGCCGGATGGTCTCCGGTGATCATCACGGTGCGGACCCCGGCCCCCTGGGCCAGTTCGACCGCTTTCCTGACCTCCGGCCTGGGCGGGTCGATCATTCCGACCAGCCCCAGAAACACCATTCCTCGCTCGAGATTCTCCGGATCGGGCTCAGTCCCAAGGCTATCAACCGGTCGAAAGGCGAGACCCAGCACCCGCAAGGCCTGGCCGGCGAGTTTTTCGTTGACTCTGGCAAGCTCCTCTTTCTTGGCCGCCGTGAGAGGAAGGGCCTTCCCCCCGAGGAGGTAGCGATCGCACAGATTTAGAGCCGAATCCGGGGCGCCCTTCAGGTGCAGGCATAGACGGCCTTTCCGGTCCCTGGTTGCCACCGTCATCCGGCGGCGGTCGGACTCGAAGGGGATTTCCAGGACTCGCTCCCACCCCCGGTGGGCCCAGTCCTGATCGTACCCAGCCTTGGCGGCGGCGACCACCAGGGCTCCTTCTGTCGGGTCGCCGCTGATCTGCCACTCTGACGGGGCTTTCCAGCTTCCCGTACGGACGAGCCGCTTGAGACTGAGCGTTGGCGGCTTGCCGCGCACCAGCTTGGCGTTCGAACACAGGAGAGAGCTCTGAAGGGTCTGGGACAGGTCCGGTTCGCCAGGCGGGTTGACGGATCTCCCATCCCGCGTAAAATCCCCCTGAGGACGGTACCCGTCGCCCTCCACGTCATAAAGGGCATCGCCAGTCCAAATAGCCCTGACCATCATCTCGTTCTTGGTTAGGGTTCCTGTCTTGTCAGAGCAGATGACGGTGGCGCAGCCCAGGGTCTCGACGGCCTGGAGCTTGCGCACGACGGCGTTGCGTCTGATCATTCTTTGGACTCCGATGGCCAGGGAGACAGTGACGATGGCCGGCAGGCCCTCGGGGATGGCCGCCACAGCCAACGAAACCCCGGTCAGAAACATCTTGTAGAGCAATTCCCCCCGGAGAACCCCGGTGACCACCACCACCGCACAGATGACCAAACAGGCTGCCACCAGCCAGCGCCCCAGTTGCTCCAACCTCTGCTGTAGCGGGGTCTCTGACTCCTCAGCTTCCTGGATCATCCCGGCGATGTGCCCCATCTCGGTATCCATGCCGGTGGCTACCACGAGTGCCAGACCCCGCCCCCGGGTGACGGAGGCGCCCATGAACACCATGTTCTGGCGATCCCCGAGCGGGATGTCTCCGTGCACTAACCAATCGGCCTGTTTCTTGACCGGGATGGATTCGCCGGTCAGAGCAGCTTCCTCGATCTCGAGGGTATGGCTCTCCAGCAGCCGTCCGTCGGCGGGGATTCGGTCGCCGGCCTCAATCACCAGAAGGTCCCCGGGCGCCAGGTCCCTCGCCTGGATTGGGATCTCCTGTCCGCCCCTGACCACTTTGGCCACCGGAGCTGTGAGCTTTCGCAGAGCCTCCATTGACTTTTCGGCCCGGAATTCCTGGATGAAGCCAAGGACTGCGTTGAGAATGACGATGGCCATGATCGTCAGGGCGTCAACGACTTCGCCGAGAGCCCAGGAGATTCCCGTGGCCACCAAAAGAACCATGACCATGAAGTCCCTGAACTGCCCAAAGAAAAGGGCAAGGAGCGACGCCCGGCCCTGTTCCTGCAGTTGGTTCGGACCGACCTCCGCCAATCGACGGGCGGCTTCTCCCGGATCAAGCCCGTCCTGCGGGTCCGACTCCAGGGCATGAAGTGCCTCTCCAGCCAGGAGACTGTGCCAATCGCGATTCGCCAAGCTGCCCACCTCTTCCGCCGAAATCCTAACGTTATTTGTATGGGTGACTTGGCCCGAAAATGCGAGAGCCCCGAGCCTGTTGGAGGCCGGGGCTGGTCTAGATAGGGGAGAAGCCAAAGCTAGCGAGCCCTGGGCTCATACTTGCCCCCGTGTCCCTTATGGGGAGGAGGCGTAACTGCTCTCGGCTCCTTGTGAGGGTTCCCATCGTTCATCTCCCGCCGGAAATCGGCTGTTTCCGTCAGGGGATTGTAGATGCCCGGAGACTGGTGGTGTTTCTCCGAACCTTCATCCCGGTGTCCCGTAGGGTGTCCCGCAGGGTGTCCCGCAGGGTGTCCCGCAAGGTGTCCCGCAAGGTGTCCCGCAAGGTGTCCCGCAAGGTGTCCCGCAGGGTGTCCAGGCTGGCGCCCAACCGGGTGTTTCGCCGGGGCCATTCTGGTTCGATCATCCATTCCTCTCACTCCTTTTTCCAACAGCTTTGATTCTTGGGATCCGTGACTGATCGTCACGACCAAACCTCCAGGACGTCTGTGGCTATCTGCCCTTCGTTCTCCAGATGACCCCCCGGACGGATTTCGGTAACGTTTCGCGCTCCGTGCCACCTGAGAATCTGCCGGGCTTCGCGACCATCACCGGGAAACCGGTATATTGCGGCAACCCCTCCCCTCTCGATGGCTTCCTGAACGCTGGTCAACTGCGGTTCGTGGAGCCCGGCATCGCTCAGCCTGGCAGACAGACTCTTCGCCAGGGCAAGGGTATCCGGCCCGGGCAGGGCTGAAACCGGGGGAACGGCGCTGTCCCCATCGAGCCCGGCTGAATTGATAGTCGCCTGCTGCCCGGGAGTGATGCCAGGGTAAAAGCCGTCCAGACCGTCAGCTGCCTGATCCCCTTCGTCAAAGACGTAGGAGACACTGGCTGGCTGAGACACGCGCCGCAGGAGATCCCCGGAAGCCCGGTGAGCTTCGGAATAGGAGCTAAACAAGGCGATAACCCTGGCCACGGATCCATCATCCCTTCCCCGCTTTTGCTATCAGGTTGAACCAAAAAAGCCCGGGTTATTCCGGATCCGGGCTATTCCGGACCTGGGCTATTCCCGACCCGGGTTATTCCCGACCCAAGATCTTCGTGCAACCTGGGTCAAGAAAGTCTTCAGCGCGCCCGCCTGCCACGCGATATCGAGGCCAAAAGAGGGGAATCATTGCAGACGTGGAATACCTGCCCACAATCAGTGAGGGGGTGTGCTGTTTCCCGGCTCCTTGGACGGAATCAAAGCGAAATTGATCCCGCCATGAAGTCTTTCC
>JBGFRN010000009.1:0-3050 GCA_041695105.1 Bacillota bacterium
AGCCGCGTCGGTTTACCGATATCCACCACCACGAATAGGAGGCACATGACCACTGAGGCAACGGCCAGAAACTCTCCAAAGACCGTGATCTTGCCGAAGGCCTTCACATTGTGCAGATAGTACGGCAGGACCACCATAACCGCCGAGGCGGCCACCCCAACCAAGAAGGTGAACTGTCCGATATAGAGACCCCAGGAGACGTCCTGGCTAAGGCCGGTGACGGTGAGCCCTTGCTGGAACTGCCACAGGTAGGAGCCAAAACCGGCTCCCATCACCACCAGCAGAAACGCCACCCAGGTCCAGAACCTCTTGCTTCCAGTCAAAGCTTTTTCGAGCATCCAAAACCCTCCTGGAGGTATTATGGCCAAGCCCTCCCACTACAGAATGTAGTAGACATTGGGCTCGGTCCCGAGTTCCGGTTTGCGTCTGAAGGTGTTGTTAGACCGCAGGATCCTCCTCACTGCCGAATCGGGATCTTCCAAGTCGCCAAAGACAAGGACATTGGCCTGGCAGGCCTCTACGCACGCCGGGGGCAGGCCCTCGGCAAGTCTTTCTGCGCAGAGAGTGCATTTCTCCACCACCCCTTTCTCCCTGGTCGGGAAGGCCGGATTGACTTCCGGGATGAAGGGCCGGGGATCCCTGAAGTTGAAGCTCCTCGCGCCGTAAGGACAAGCAGCCATGCAGTACCGGCAGCCGATGCACCGGTGAAAATCCATCATCACAATGCCGTCCTCCCGCTTGAAGGTGGCCTTCGTGGGACAGACCCTGGTGCAAGACGGGTTTTGGCAGTGATTGCA
The DNA here is from genome assembly GCA_041695105.1 of Bacillota bacterium. Classification (GTDB taxonomy): domain Bacteria; phylum Bacillota; class Sulfobacillia; order JAMDAP01; family JAJYMS01; genus JBGFRN01. The sequence continues at coordinate 798 of JBGFRN010000009.1, forward strand.
GAGCACCAGGAAAGACTTCCCTTTCAGTCCTTCGCCGGTGTAGGGGTGCTTCTGGGAGTAAAACACGTTCTCGTATGGCTCCGTCCAGATCCATTTGATCTCATCGGCTGGGTCCCCGATAGCCGGGACGTTATGGGCCTGATGGCAGGCGAGAATGCAGTCCTGGCAGCCAGGCCGACCCTCCTCCCAACATTTCTGCATATCAACAACCAGGCCGAACTTCCGGCCCGCCAGAGCATCCGGGTTCGGCGCCTTCCTGGACTGATCGCCCTGCGCGAAGGCCTCAACCACCGGGAGAACTCCGATCCCCAGCGCGCAGACTCCCATCGCCTTCAAGAAGCTCCTTCGGCGCCTGTCCATCACCGGACCTCCTTTGGCTCCACGTGACACGTCCAGCAGTCCGTTTGGACTCGGACGTAGTTATGGCATTGATCACAGAACCGGGCCTTGCTGGAATGACATTTCAGGCAGGTATTCTCAAGACTCATCTCGTACGTCTGGCCGCTGGTGGCCAGATAGAAGGTCTGGCCCTCCCGCACGACTCCCTGCCTCCATTCACTGAGCAGTTCCATGTGGTTGCTTCTCATGAAGGCGGTGTCTTCCACGCACTGTTTCTCCGGGAGCTGGGCTATGGCCGGAGTGTCAAGCTCAGGTTCGGGGGCGGAAGCAGCGTCGCCAAGGCCGTACCAGAAAGGAAAAGTGAGCAGACCAAGGAAGATGATCAGCCCGGTGATGATAGGCCCCGCGTTGTATATCTTCAAGGTCCGTCAACTCCTCTCAATGGTTTCCCGCGCAGGTCGGCAGTCCTCTCCTTTTCGCCCTTCATGACAAGAGCGTTGCCCACCAGCTCGTGAACACCGGCGACATCGACCCCGGGGACCCAGTAGTCCATCAAGGGCGGCAGCGCAGCCCGGTCAATGGCGCAGATACAGGCCAGCATGTTCACGCCGTGCTTTTCACGAACGTGCTTGACCGCGTTCGCCCTCGGGAGGCCGCCCCGCATCCGAAGTTCCAGGTTCTCGTGGGCATTCAGACCGCCCCCGCTTCCGCAGCAAAAGGTCCGCTCCCTGATGGTATCCTCAGGCATTTCGTGAAAGTGGTTGCAGACACTCCTCAGAATGTGCCTCGGCTCCTCAAAGAGCCCCATGGATCTGGCCGGGTTGCAGGAATCGTGGAAGGTTGCCTTCAGATGGTCGTTCCGCCCCGGATCCAGTTTGATTCTGCCATGCCTGATCAAATCCGCGGTGAACTCGGCGATATGCACCATCTTGGTGGATCTGGCGTTCTCAAACTTGGCGCCGGTAATGGGAGATATCGGTTCCTCCAGGAAATCGGCTGGACCGTTCATGGTATCCATGTACTGGTGGATGACCCGCCACATATGGCCGCATTCCCCGCCCAGGATCCACTTGACCCCAAGCCTCCTGGCCTCGGCGTACATCTTGGCGTTTAGCCTTTTCATCATCTCGTGGGACGTAAAGAGGCCAAAATTACCGCCTTCTGAGGCGTAGGTGCTCCAGGTATAATCGAGGCCCAGTTCGTGAAACAGCATCAGGTAACCCGCCAAGGTGTAAGTGCCGGGATCGGCGAAGAGATCGCCTGATGGAGTAATGAAGAGGATTTCGGCGCCCTTCCGGTTGAAGGTCGGCTCGATCTTGATGCCGGTCAGTTTCTCCACGTCTTCCAGGACGAAATCGATCATGTCCTTGAAGGCATGAGGCTGAATGCCCAGGTGGTTTCCGGTCCGGTAGCAGTTGCTGGCCGGGCCGGCGATCCATTCAATGTTGCACCCCAACAGGTTCAGAAGTTCCCGGGCGATGATCGTGATTTCGGCGGTATCGATCCCATACGGACAGAAAACTGAACAGCGTCGGCATTCGGTGCACTGGAAGAAGTAGTAGAACCATTCCTTCACTACATCCACCGTCAGATCCCGGGCTCCGGCTATCTTCCCCAGGATTTTTCCGGCAGTCGTGAACTCTTTTCGGTAGATCGACCTCAGTAGCTCGGCCCGCAGAACCGGCATATTCTTAGGGTCTCCGGTGCCGATAAAGTAGTGGCACTTGTCGGCGCAGGCGCCGCAGCGCACACAAATGTCCATAAAAATCTGGAGGGAGCGAAACCGGCCCAGCCTTTCCCGGAGCCCTTCGATAACGATCTCCTTCCAGTTCTCGGGCAGCTTCCAATCGGATTGATCCGAAGTCCAGTCGCGGGCGTTGGGGAGGCCAACGGCTTCAAGGCTCTTGCGTGTGG
>JBGFRN010000167.1:0-17193 GCA_041695105.1 Bacillota bacterium
GGCCTCTCCGGTGGCCAGAAGCAGCGGGTGGCCATCGCCCGGGCCCTGCTGGTCGGGGCCAAGATCATGATATTGGACGAGTCGACCTCGAGCGTCGACGTCAAAACCGAAGAACTCCTCCGCCGGGCCTTCGAGAAGGCGATGGAGGGCCGCACCTCACTGGTCATCGCCCAAAGGCTCTCGACCGTCCGTTCGGCCGATCGGATCATCGTCCTTGACCGGGGCAGGGTGACCGAGGAAGGGACCCACGAAGAGCTGTTGGCTCGCGGAGGGCTTTATCGCCGGATTTACGACCTCCAGTTCCGCGGCCAGGAGGTGGGCGGGTCATGATGCATGGCCCCGGTTTCTTTGGCGGCCCCGGCAAGGCGCCGGACAAGCAGCTTTCCAAGGTCGATGCCCGGGTCTATCGCTGGTTGCTCGGATTACTGTTTGAATACCCATCCCAGGTCTTCTTCGGGGTGGCTTTGATGGTAGTCGTCTCGCTGACCGGCCTGGCCGGGCCCTACCTGCTCAAGGTCGGCCTCGACCGCTACGTGGCCGGGGGCGATGTCGCCGGGCTGACCGGCCTGGCCGGGCTGTTCGTGCTGATCCAGGCCGCTAACTTTGCCGCCGGTTATGCCCAGTCGTATTTGATGGCCTGGGTCGGCCAGCAGATCATCTACCGGCTCAGGATGAGACTGTTCTCGCACCTGCAGGGGCTTTCGTTCAATTTCTTCGACCGCCTCCCGGCCGGAGCGGTCATGTCCCGCGTCACCAATGACGTCGATTCGCTCAACCAGTTCGTTTCCTCCGGCCTGTTCAGCCTGGTGGCCGACACCCTGACTGTGGTCGGGATTGTGGTCATGATGTTCTACTTGCATCCGGCCATGGCCCTGGTGGCCATGCTGACGGTTCCGGCGCTTTTCGGCGTCACGGCGTTCTTCAGCGGCCGGATGCGCCAGGCTTTTCACGGGGTGCGCCGCCGCCTGTCCGAAATGAACGCCAACCTCCAGGAATCGATCGCCGGGGTCAGGGTGACCCAGGCCTTCTCGCGAGAGGAGGTCAACCTTACTCGTTTCGAAATGGTCAACCAGCGCAACCTCGAGGCCAACCTCGAGGCGGTGACCCTGTTTTCGATCTTCCTGCCCCTGATCGACCTGATCGGCTCGGCCGGGACCGCCCTGGTCCTCTGGCACAGCGGGTACCTGGCCTCGCTGGGCGACGAGCGGATCACCGCCGGCGTCGTGGCCGCCTTCTTAAGCTATGTGGCCCGCTTTTTCCTACCTATCCGCGATTTGTCACAGATCTATAACATCTTTCAGGCGGCGGCGGTCGCCTCGGAGCGCATCTACGAATTCCTGGACGAAAAACCACAGGTGGCCGACCGTCCCGGTGCCAGTGAGCTCGGCCCGGTCCGCGGGCATATTCGCCTTGAGGGGGTTCATTTCGCTTACGAACCCCGGTCGAACGAGCGGGCGGTGCTGCGCGGCCTCAGCCTTGAGGCCCGGCCCGGGGAGATGATCGCCCTGGTTGGTCCGACCGGGGCGGGCAAGACGACGGTGGTCAATCTGGTGGCCCGCTTCTACGACCCACAGCGCGGCCGGGTGACGGTTGATGGGCTTGACCTGCGCGAGGTGACCCAGCGCTCTTGGAGGAGACAGGTCGGGGTTGTCCTGCAGGAGACCTTTCTCTTTTCAGGAACCATTCATGATAACATCGCCTGCGGCCAGCCGGGCACCACTAGAGACGAGGTCGAGGCGGCTGCCCGGGCGGCTAACTGCCACGGCTTCATCGCCCGGCTGCCTGACGGGTACGAGACCCGGGTGGGGGAGCGCGGCGTGACCCTTTCGGCCGGGCAGCGCCAGCTTGTGGCTATCGCCCGGGCTCTCTTGACCGGCCCGAGGGTACTGATTCTAGACGAGGCCACCGCCAGCGTTGACACTCAGACCGAGGCCCTGATCCAGGAGGCCCTTGACCGGATGCTTCAGGGTAGGACGGCCCTGGTCGTGGCCCACCGGCTCTCGACTGTCCGCTCGGCTGATCGAATTTATTTTCTTGAAGAAGGGAGGGTGCGGGAGGCAGGGACTCACCAGGAACTCCTAGAAATAAAAGGAAAATACTGGGAGCTCTGCCGGAGCCAATGGGGAGGAGACGAATGAACAACGCTATCACTGACGTGCCCGGGATTAAGGTGGGACACGCCAGTGATCTGCAGTCGCTGACCGGGTGCACGGTGGTGCTGTGCCCCAGGGGGGCGGTGGCCGGGGTTGACGTCCGGGGCTCGGCCCCCGGAACCCGCGAGACCGACCTGCTGCGCCCGGGACACCTGGTCGAAAAAATCCACGGGGTCGTCCTGACCGGGGGGAGCGCCTTCGGGTTGGAGTCAGCCTCGGGGGCGGTCCGTTTTCTGCACGAGATGGGGGTCGGCTACGACACCGGGGTCATCAAGGTCCCAATCGTTCCGGCCGCGGTTATTTTTGACTTCTTCCTCGGATCAAAGGACCGGTGGCCAGACGCCGTCATGGGCTACGAGGCCTGCACCCACGCCCGCGAGGGCCGGGTTCCCGAGGGCAACGTCGGGGCCGGCACCGGGGCTACGGTCGGCAAGGCGCTCGGACCCAAGAACGCCACCAAGAGCGGGGTCGGCACCGCCAGCCTGACCCTGGCTGGCGGGGGAATCGTCGGGGCGCTGGCCGTGGTCAACGCCTTCGGTCACGTCCGAGATCCTCAAAAGGGCCGAATTCTGGCCGGCCCGCGCAAGAACGGGGTTTTTTGCGACTCCCAAGAGATCATGTTCCAGGGCATACCGCCGGGGTTTCACGGGGAAACCCCGACACCCGGCACCAACACCACCATCGCCGTAGTGGCCACCAGTTACGGCCTGACCAAGGACGAGGCCAACAAGGTGGCCGGCATGGCCCACGACGGGCTGGCCCGGACGATCTACCCGATTCACACCATGTACGACGGCGATGCCATCTTCTGCCTCTCGACCGGCAAGAAGAAGGGCGACGTCTCGACCATCGGGGCGGCGGCGGCCGCCGTCATCGAGAGGGCAGTGATCCGGGCGGTCGAGAAGGCCTCCGGCCTGGGCGGGCTGCCCGGGCCGGCCGATGTGATCACAGGATTAATAAGGCCTCATTGATTGAACAGGCCCTGGAGTTGTTGCGGGACTATTTCCCCGGGAGTATGATAACGGTGAATTACTTGGCCAAATCCTCGATGCCCTGCCGGCACGCGCCAAGCACCATCTCGGCCCAGGCAAGGGCAACCTTAGCCTCATGTTCGCTATAGATGCTATCGGGGGGCAACCCCAACGAATCATCCCCGTACATGCTTCTTTCCCTGTCGGCCCTAAGTTTGGCGGAAGCGTCAGAGATTTCGTCAAGGCTCTCCAGGACATTTTTTGGCAGTTTCTTAGCGTTATCCCGCAAGACCTTGCCTACGTCATGCCACTTAGGAGGATCAATGCCGGCGGCCATTAACAGCGCCTTGAGGGCCAGCTCCACACATTCCTGCGATAGCCTGACGACATAGGCGAAATTGCCATCGTCTAGGGCAAGTTCAATCATCTTTCGCCGTGCGGTGGCCTGTCGAAGGAGACCTGCACTCATTTCTAGGTTGGTCATAAGTCGACCACCTTTCCGGGCTTGAAATCAGGTATCAGATCCCAGTACCACTTTTCCCCCACCTGGACCCGTTTGGCTCCCAACTCGGCTATTTTGCGTTTGACTGATTGCAAGACCGAGGCGAAGAGACCATCTCGATCATAAAGCAGCCTTGATTCCTCGACCATGTCCAGGTAGATTCGATGGAACCTACGAGCTTCGTCAGGAGTCTCCAGGATTACCGAGAGGTAGGGATACCAGGCGGTCTCTCGTGCGATATCTTCCAGGAGCGGCTCTAACTCCCGGCTCAGGCGGATGTTGATCTCCTGCCTGTCCCAGCGATCAACGGGAAGGTCTTCAGCCACAACCAACAGGTCGACATCCGAGTTTGTGGTGGCCGTACCTCTGGCGCAAGACCCAAAGAGAACGACGGAAACAAGGTGCTCTCCGAATCGTTTACGAGCCGCTTCAGTGTAGGCGGACAGGACCTCGTCCAAACGTTTCAGGTGACCGGTTTGAGCCTCCGACAAGCGTCTCACCCCCTTTTGTATTTCCATTCTATTCCTGGCGGTAAAGTGCAGTCAAGTTGCGTAAATCTCAAAGTGTTTTTTCAACATCTTCTGATGCGTGTGTTATGATGAATTCGTGGGAACCGGTTTTTGAACATTAATTTAAGAGGTGTTCCTGGATGACACGTGAACTTCGACAAGCCGACCTAGACCCGGCTCGATTTCAGGAGCTTCTCAAACAGGCAGCCGGCGGGGAGGATTACCGCGTGATCATCCCAGGCGTAGGGGTAGTACGGATTCTCCCAGAACCTGAGCGTTTCGGTACGGACACATTTAAGAAACTCCTCAGCCAGCCAGGTGTGGCCCAAAGGTTGAACCGAGCCGCCGAAGGCGTTAGAAAGGACGATTTAATAGCCGACGACGAGATCGACGACGTTTTTCATGGCTAAGCTTTTTTGGACTAGATCGGCCAAGGAAGCGCTATTGGAGATTCATTCTTTACCGATTCGCCTCCGTATCCGTCAACCAGTTTTCCGAAGATGGGCGAAGCTGCACAGTTCTTGATGTTTCCCACGAGGACTTTTTTGCTTCCAGAGAGCTTGAACGCTAGGTTACACCAACCCTATGTTAGACCGGAGGTCTCCTTGGGCAGATACGGCCAGACCAACCCAACCACCCAAAAACTCCTCGGCATCTACGAGCGCTTGCTGGCCTACTTCGGCCCCCGGAACTGGTGGCCGGCTGATACGCCCTTCGAGGTTATTGTCGGGGCCATTTTGACCCAGAACGTGGCCTGGAAGAACGTCCAGAAGGCGATCTCAGCCCTCAAAGAGACCGGGCTGCTGGAACCGGAGGCCCTCCATCAAGCCCCGGTCGAGCAAATCGAAACCCTAATCCGCCCGACCGGCTACTTTCGCCAGAAGGCCAAAAAACTTAAGGCCTTCCTCAATTACTTATTCACCAATTACGGCGGTTCGCTCGACCGCCTTTTTTTTGTTCCCCTGCCGAAGCTCCGGCAGGAGCTCCTGGCGGTTCACGGCATCGGCCAGGAAACGGCCGATGCCATCCTTTGCTACGCCGGGGGTTACCCAATCATGGTCATGGACGCCTACACCCGCCGGGTTTTCGGCCGGTTGGGGCTGACACCGCCCGGGGCCAAATACGAGGAATTGCAGGCCTTCTTCATGAACCACCTGCCCCACGAAACCGCCCTGTTCAACGAATACCACGCCCTGATTGACGGGCTGGCTCACTACATCTGCACCAAGAATGATCCAGGCTGCGATCGCTGCCCGGTAGCAACTACCTGCCGGACCACGGGCACGGCCAAACCAGGACCTAAACCAGGAAGACTGCAATGATAATCGAAATCTACTATAAGGACAAGAAAACCTCCTCGGCCCGCATCCGCAACGGCAAGGGCATCCTTTACATCTCCTCCCGGCTCAGCCCCGAGGAGCGCCAGCGGCACGTCGAGGTTTTGACCAAGAAACTGCACGAGCGCGCCTTGCGGGCCAATCGGGCCTTTCCAATACCCGGAGCCGGCCCGAAGCCCTTTACTTTACCCATGAGCGACATCCTGACCGACGGGGATCTGACCGCGATGGCCGCCCGGATTAACCGCGAATGGTACCGGCACGACTACCGGTCAGTCAGGTTCAAGCCCCAGAGCGCCCGCTGGGGGAGCTGCAGCCTTAAGACCCGAAACATCTACGTCTCGGAGCGCCTGAAGGGGGCTCCTTCGGAGTTGATTGAGTACCTCCTGGTTCATGAACTCTGTCACCTGGCCGTGCCTAATCACGGTCCGTCTTTTTGGAGGCTTGTCTCCCGGGCCTGCCCGGATTATAAAGAGAAGAGGCGGATGCTCCGCCTCTGGGGATTGCGCTTTCAAGACTGACCTGCCGAACCGCAAGGAGTGACAGCATGCTGGTCGATTATCACGTCCATGCCCTTGGGCACGACCATTTCAAACACAGCCTCGAGGACTTCTCCCGCTTCCTTGACATTGCCCGTCTGAACGGAATCAGCGAGATCGGGATTGCCGACCATGACCGCTATTTTCCCATGTTTGATTTCGACACCCTCCGCCGGGTCGGGGAGAGCTTCCCCGATGTCCAGGTCAAGATTGGGGTCGAGGTCGATTTCCACCCGGGGGAGGCGGATAAGTGGGCCGCCTTCCTCAAGCGGTACGACCTCGATTTCGCCATCGGCTCGGTCCACGATCTCGGGCCCTGGACCTTTGACCACCCGGACAACATTAAGGGCTACGACGCCTGGGAGATGGACGAGCTATATCGCTACTACTTTCGGACCGTCGAGGCGGCCGTGCGCTCCCGGCTATTCTCGACCATCGGTCACCTGGACCTGATAAAGATCTGGGGCCACCGGCCGGCGACCGACGTCCTCGAACTGATCGATCCCCTCCTGCGGCTGCTGGCCGAGTACGACCAGTGCTTTGAGATTAACACCAACGGGTGGCATAAGCCGGTCGGCGAGGTCTACCCTTCCCGCGAGATTGTTGCCCGGGCTTTCGAGTACGGTATTCCGATCACGCTCTCGTCAGACGCTCATGCCCCAGCCCAGGTCGGCCGCGATATCCGGCGGGCGGCCGAGATGGCGCGGTCGGTCGGATACCGGGAGATGGCCACCTTCACCCGCGGGCAGCGGTCGATGATCCCCCTGTAGGATTCAGTGCGGGATTCAGTGCGGGCAGTCGCAGCTCCAAATCCCGGCCAACTCCAGATTCGGTCCAGACGATCCGCACCTTGGTGTCGCGAAGAAGGCTTAGGATCTTTTCCTTAGCTCGCCAGTCAAAACGAAATCCGAATTCCAGAGCCCGGGCCTCTCCGGGCTCCCATTTTTTTACCGGAAGTCCGCCCAAAAACGGGAGCCACCCGGTTGGGGACTGGTGAAGATCGGTTAAGAAAAAAATCTCCTCGGGATAAGAGATGAAAAGCCGGACGTCCGTGGCCGGGCCCGACCCGAGGTTGGCCAGGATCAGGTCGGCCGAGAAGCCGGCCGGGTCGGAGCGGATGAAGCGCGGGTTTTCCACAGCGAGGTGCCAGGCTACCGGGCTCGGCTCTTGACCGTAGGTCATGGCTGTGACCAGAACCACGGCGGCCAGGGCGATCCCGAGGACCGCCATGATCCGGCTCAGGGCATATGGGTTCACCTGACCACCTCCGGAACCGGCCTACCTAAAGATGTTTATGCCGCCCGATCCGGGGGAGACTACCATTAGGAGGTGGATTCTTTGCCCGTAGGAACCAAGGCCCCAGGAAACAGGACGTCCACGAGAATTACGAGGAAGAAGGAAAAACCGGAGACCCCGCAGGACCGGCTCAAAATGGAGATTGCCCGCGAGCTGGGTTTGGCCGATAAGGTCAAGCAGGTCGGGTGGGGAGGCTTGACTGCGGCCGAGACCGGTCGGATCGGCGGCCTCCTCACCAAGCGCCTCAAAGATGAGGGGGACCGCTATTCAGCCATTGCCGTGACCGGTTCAATGATCAACGAGGCGACGAGCTGCGCCAGCCCACCGGTCGACTAATCACCAGCCAGAGTCCCGACCCAGAGTTCGTGGGGGTAAGGATAGGCCCCGGAAAGCTCACGCCGGCCGAGGTTAAACCCGGCTCGGGCGGCCAACTGGGGCAGCTCTCCCTGGCTAAAAAAGTAAAGCCTAGCGCCTCGAGTCATGGCCAGATCGTGGAGGTAGTTCCATCCATACTTCCAGGCGGGCCGGCGGCCGATTTCTTTGATGGCCAGGGTTCCCCCGGGCCTAATTGAGGCGGCGCACCGGCTCATTAGAGCCTGCCGGGACATTGGATCCATATGGTGGAGGAGGTCGACCATGACGATCCCACCGGCCTGGGGCGGGTACCAGAGAGCGCCGTCGACGGCCTGAAAATCCAGGTTCGGCACGTCCCGGTGCCAATAGCTGGCTAGCCGGATGCGGCCTGGATCGGAGTCCACTCCCAGAACCCGGCGGTTGGGGGAGCGGCGTGCTAGGTAACGCGAGAAGAATCCGAACCCGCAACCGATATCAAGAATCAGGCCCTCTCTAGGGAGGGCTGTTTCAATTTGCGGGAACGGGCAGATCGCCCAGCGGATTCTGGCCAGCAGCCTGGATTTCAGGCCGGCCCCGGGCGGGCAGAAATCATTCAACAAAACTATTCAGCTCCAATAGATTAGTACCTTTTTTTACTATGGTTTACACATTGGCGCGGCTATAATAAGGCATAAGCACTAATAAAAAGGAGGATGCCATGGATCGCCCGGAGGTTACCCTGTACACCCGTCCCGGCTGCCTCCTGTGCGATGAGGTCAGGGATTTAATCATCGACCTCTCCAGGATCAGGCCGCTGGATTTGGTAGAGTTCGATATTACTTCAGACCTGGAGGCTTACGATAGATACAAATGGGCCATCCCGGTGGTGGCGGTTAACGGGGTTGAAAGGCTCTCGGCCCCGATCACTGAAAGAGACTTGATCCGGGTTCTTGGGAGATGAAGTCATGAAGGTTACTATTTTGGGGCGCTACGCCCCTTACGCCGCTCCTGGCGGGGCCTGTTCGGGTTACCTGGTCGAAGACGACGCCACGCACATTCTGATCGACGCCGGAAACGGGGTGGTTTCCCGGGTCCAGGAGTTCGTCGCGCTGAACGACCTTAAGGCGGTCGTGGTCAGCCACCTGCATCACGACCATATCGCCGATCTTCATGGCCTGCGTTACGGCATTCGCGGTCTGAAAATTCAAGGACGGCGGCAGGAACCCCTGTTTGTCTATGCCCCGGACCGCCCCGAAAAAGAATTCGCCGCTATCTCCGACCCCGGCTACATTGAAGCCCGGCCAATTTCGCCCGGAGAGAAGCTGATAATCGGTCCGTTCGAAATCGATTTTTGTTGGACGGCCCACTCGCTTCCCTGCCTGGCGATGCGGATCACCAGCTCAGGCCGGACCTTGTTTTATTCGGCTGACTCTGGACTTTCACAGGAAGTACGGGAACTGGCCCGGGGGGCCGACCTGGCCCTGATCGAGTCAACCTGGCCCGGCGAGACCCCGCCGGAGGGGATGAGCGGGCACCTTACAGTCAAGCAGGCCGCCCGTTTGGCCCAGGAGGCCGGTGCAAACCGGTTGCTGCTGACCCATCTGTTCCCGACCTTCGACACGGCCCAACTGCTGCGAGAGGCCCGAGAGGTTCTCCCCTTGGCCGAATTGGCCCAGGAGAAACGGACATATACTGTCTAGAGGAATTTCTGAGCAATACTCGAAAGAAATGTTTTGGCCATTTTCCATCAAGCGAGGAGGATTTCTTAATGGAGTTTGTTTCCGCGAAGGCCAGAGCCATCTCGCCCTCGCCAACGTTGACTATCGATGCAAAAACCAAGCAGCTTATCTCCCAGGGCGTCGACGTGGTCAACTTTAGTGTCGGTGAACCCGACTTCGACACCCCGGATCATATCAAAGCCGCCGCCATCGAGGCGATCAATAAGGGTTTTACCAAATATACCCCGGCTGTTGGCACCCTCGACCTGCGTGAGGCCATCTGCCAGAAACTAAAAAAAGAGAATCACCTCGACTACAAGCCGGGACAGATCATCGTCTCCAACGGCGGGAAACATTCGCTTTACAACGTCTACCAGGTCATCTGCGACCCGGGCGATGAGGTTATCCTGCAGGCTCCCTACTGGGTCAGCTACCCCGAGATGATCAAGCTGGCTGGCGGCGTGCCGGTGGTGGTCGAGACCAGCGCCGGGGACGGCTTCAAGATGACCCCGGAGATGATTAAGGCCAAGCTCTCAAAAAAGACTCGAGCCATTAACCTGAACAGCCCGTCTAATCCGACCGGCGCCATGTACAGCCCCAAGGAGCTCGAAGCCATCGCCAAGCTGGCCGTTGACTACGACCTGTACATCATCAGCGATGAAATCTACGAGAAACTGACCTACGGCGAGGTTGAACAGGTCAGCGTCGCCTCGCTCGGCCCTGAGATCAAGAAGCGGACCATCATCGTCAACGGCCTTTCCAAGGCTTACTCGATGACTGGCTGGCGGATCGGCTACACCGCCTCGGAACAGTATCTGGCTGATGTCATGGCCGCCCTTCAGAGCCACTCTACCTCCAACCCGGCCTCGATCTCGCAGAAGGCTGGCGTTCAGGCACTGTTAGGGACTCAGGAGCCGGTCGAGGAGATGCGGGTGGAGTTCAAGAAACGTCGCGACTATATCGTCCAGCGCCTGCGGGCTATCACAGGCGTTTCGGTTCTGGTGCCCGAAGGTGCCTTCTATGTCTTTCCGAATGTTTCGGCTTTCTATGGGAAAACTATCCTAGGAAAGAAGATTTTGGGCTCTGACCAGCTCTGCGAGTTGCTTCTGCTCGAAGGTCAGGTGGCCGTTGTTCCCGGCAGCGGCTTTGGGGCCGGTAACTACGCCCGCTTCTCTTACGCCACCTCGATGGAGAGGATCAAGACCGGTCTCGACCGCATCGAGGCCGTTCTGGGCAGGTAAGCAGCGCGGGAAAGACGCCCCGCGGTTGAGGTGTTTCGTTTGCCCCCTAACCGTCATTCGGCCCCGGAACCATTGATTCCAAGCCTACCCGGAAAACGGGCCGCCGTAGTCGGCCTTGGCGTCTCCAACCTTCCCCTGGTCCGCTTCCTGCTCCAGCGCGGGGTGGCGGTGACCGGGATGGACAAGAGAACCACGTCCGAGTTAGGCGAGCGTTATGACCTGCTCATCAGGCTGACCGCCCAGAGCGGAACCGGCTTCGCAGGAAGGCTGGAGCTGCGGCTCGGACCGGATTACCTGGGGGAACTTCCGGGCTACCAGTTGATCTTCCTGACCCCCGGGATCCGGAAGGACCTGCCCGAGATCGAAGCGGCCCGGTCTCGGGGGGCCGTTTTTAGCAGCGAAATCGCCCTGGCAATGGAGGTGTCCCAGGCTCCGGTCCTGGCGGTCACCGGCAGCGCCGGCAAGACGACGACCACCACGCTGCTAGGACAGATCCTCGAAGCTGATGGGCGTCGGGTCCACGTTGGCGGCAACATCGGGCACCCGCTGATTGAAGAGGCCGGGAGCTTCAAGCCCTCGGACTTGGTAGTACTCGAGCTGTCCAGCTTCCAGCTTCAGATGCTGGGCCAAAGCCCGCATATTGGGGCCGTAACCAACATTAGCCCCAATCACCTCGACATTCACGCCTCAATGGAGGAGTACGTTGAGGCCAAGAAAAACATCTTTCGCTTCCAGGGACCCAGCGATTGGGCGGTCTTGAACGCCGATAACCCGGCCACCGCCGCCATGGCGGCCGAGTGCCCGGGAAGGGTGGCTCTTTTCTCGCGGACCAGGGAGGTCGATTTCGGGGCTTTCCTGCGTCGCGATCAGATTATCTTTCGTGGACCAGCTCCGGGGAGCGGCTTCGGGCCCCGCGACGGCGGCGCCGGTGCCGGCGGCTCGGCAGCGGTGGAGCGGGTTCTGGCCACCACTGGTGGGATCAAACTGCCGGGCCAGCACAACTTGGAGAACATCCTCTGTGCCGCGGCCGTGGCCAGCCTGGCCGGGGCCCGGCCCGAGGCCATTGCCAGGACGGTCACCGCCTTCGGCGGGGTCGAGCACCGGCTCGAGCTGGTGGCCGAGGTCGGCGGGGTGAGGTACTTCAACGATTCGATCGCTACCTCGCCCGACCGGACCACAGCGGCCCTGCGCACGATTCACGATCCGATCCACCTGATCCTGGGCGGCTATGACAAGAAGATCCCTTTCGATGAGCTGGCCCTGGAAATCGTCCTCTCGCCACACGTCAGAACTGTCCTACTGATCGGCCAGGCTGGAGACAAGATCGGCGGTTTGATCGAACGAGCTACCGGAATGCGTCCCGGCGGCGGTCCACAGGTGGTTCACTGCGGCGCCCTCCCCGAGGCCGTGGCCGAGGCCGCTAGGCGGGCTCATCCGGGCGAGGTCGTCTTGCTTTCACCGGCCTGCGCCAGCTTTGACCAGTATCGGAGCTTCGAGCAGCGGGGGAGGCATTTTGAAGAGCTGGTCAGTGGGTTGGGGTCTGGGTTGCTCTAGGGGGGAGGGCAGGCTTAAGGCCACCAGCGGTCCGGTGCCCGGCGGTGCTCCTGCTCAACCTGGTAGTTAAGCTCAAACGCCCGGTAGCGGTCGTAGCCTCTGGCTTCCCTCTGGTTCGACGGCCGGGTCATCCGAACCAATATCAGATGCAGCCACTTAATTAAACGGTCGGCTACGGAGATTTCCGAGGCAAAATCGAGCTTCATAGGGGGCACCTCCTTGATATTTCGGGTCTTCCGGCCGGCGAATAGTCAGAGTTCTGAGGGGTGTTTTCAATGGATCAGATTGATTTGCGGCTGATCGAGCTGCTCAGGGCCAATGGCCGGGCCAGCCACGAGGATCTGGCCAAGGCCGTTCACCTTTCCCGTCCGGCCGTTCACGAGCGGATCAAACGGCTCGAGCGAACCGGGGCGATCAAGGGTTACACGGTTCGACCGGACTGGGCCGAGGTGGGGCTCCCGGTGCTAGCCTTTATCGCCGTTCGGATGGGCTGCAACCAGTGGAGAAAAACGGTGGCCGCCTTCGAACGGATCCGGGTCCCCGGGTCGGTGATCCTCGAAGCTCACCGGCTAGCCGGTGATGACTGCTTCTTCCTGAAGGTCCGCGCCGCCAATACCCTGACCCTGCAGGAGGTCATCGACTCCCTGTGGAAGGTCGAGGGTGTGACTTCGACCAAGACCACCGTCGCCCTCTGCACCGTCATTGAAGAGGACCTCCCGGGCTTAACGGTCGCAAATGACGTTTCTGCTGTCAAAGCTACCTGAACGCCTACGAATTGCCAAGGATATTGCCAAGAAATCAAACTAAACGTAAGCTGGGCCGGGGATGGTTGCCAACCATCCCCGGCCCAGATCTTTACTTTCTGTAAGAAAACCCCCCGCCTTAGCGCTCTTCCGCCCAGTCCGCCAGGGCCGCCCCTCCGGCCAGGGCCGCTATGATGTTAAATGGGGCCTTGGCGGCCAACCAGTTGACCGGTCTGAGACGGAGCAGCCGGATCGCCCGGTCGAAATGGCGGTTCTCCCAACGGTCGACCCGGTGCCGGAGCCGGAGCATCCGGCCATAGTGGTCCCGCTGCCAGGAGGTCAGGCGTTCGAAGTCCTCGCCAGCAGCGATCGAACGGGCGGCCAGGATGCCGCTGAGCAGGGCTGGGATTTGCCCGAAGCCGGCCAGGGGGTCGATGAATCCACCGGCATGGCCAGTAAAGAGGAACTTATCCACCTGCCTCCGCGGTGTTCGTCCCATGCTTAGGTCCCAGGTAAAAGCCATTTCGTCCGGCACCGAGAGCCCGGTGTGTTCCTGGGTTCGCCTCAGGCACTCACGGGCCAAGGAGTGGTCGCGGGTGTCCACGGCGCAGACCAAGGCCGCTTTGGACCGGCTGTAGGGCAACAGAAAGACGTAACCCCGGTTGGCCAGCTTGGTGCTGACCCAGACGTGGGCCTCCTCGGGCTGGAAATCACCCAGGACCGGCCCGCCGGTCAGAGTGACGAAGGTATCGTTTTCCCAGGTCGAGAGCTCGGCGGTCAGAACCGGAGAACCTGTCGCGACTACCACCCGGTCGAATTGCCCAGCTAACTCTCTCGGGTGAGGATGGCTTTCATACTGGATCCGTGTTTTCTTGAGCTGGCTAAGCAATTGGAGCTCCATCGAGTTTTCCAGATGGCCGCGGAAATGGAACCAGCCCAGATGCCCCTCGATGGTGGCAGACTCACTTGGGCCGTGAAGGATCAGCCGCTCGATTGCCCTGGCCGGTCTGACCGTCAAGCCATACTGCTCTTCGATCATTTTAACCGGGTCACGGAAGGGCCGGTGCATGGCGAACAGAATGGCCTCCATGTTCTCGGGAAACCATTTCCCCACCCGCTCCGTGCGTTCAAAGATCTGGGCCTCAATTCCCCACCGCTCCAGTTGGTGGGCGCAGGCTAGGCCGCTCAGTCCGGCCCCGAGAATCGCGACTCGCATTAATCGGGCACCCCCCTCAATTGAGGTAGGGTGCCCGAATTTTTCGATGGCGACTATTCAGGTTGCATTAGTACTCGCCCTTCAAGGCGAAATCCCGTACCTTCTCCAGCTCCCGTAGCACCGTCCGGCGGCCCTCGTCGCTGACCCACCAGTTGTCAGCCCTGATCTCCGGGCGGTCATCCGGCTGGCAGATGATCCTGGTCTCGGCCGGACAGTGATTGGCGAAGACTCGCTTGACCCGCCTCATATGGTGCGGGGAGGAAACCAGGATGACTTTCTTCAGGTTCTTCCAACCGAAGGTTTTATCCAGCAGGGGTACGGAGTAGAGGACGTGATCGAGAGTTGTGGTTGACTTAGTTTCGATATGGACGGCCTCGGCCGGAATTCCGCCCTGGATCATCAACTGCTTCAGGCTCTCGGCCTCTGAAACACCGCTGTCCGTTTTGTCTCCCCCGGCAATCCAGATCTGGCTGGCCAGACCCTTCCGGTATAGCTCCGCCGCCTTGGCTCCCCGTTCCGGGCGGCTGGAGCCGAAAACAAAAATGAGATCAGCTGGTTCCGCCTCGTCATGGACGAATAGGAACTCACTGATCTCCCGAATGGACATTCCCTCGTAGATGCGGTTCAAGGAATACCACCCCCTCGGGATTTTTCCTTGCGCTCAATAGTATTCCAAATTTCTAGGCCGGGCTTGCCTTTTCCTGCTAAAAAACCTTCAGCTTTCGAATCCGGTCTATGGCCTCCGAAATACGTTCTTTAGTAAGGCACAGCGAAACTCGGACGTAGTTATCCCCCGCTTGTCCAAATCCAATTCCCGGGGCGACCATAACGCCGGCTTTTTCTAGCAAGAACTCGCTGAAAGAGGTAGAGTCGAAGCCCTTGGGGACCGGGGCCCAGCAGTAGAACGTTCCGTCGGCCGGGGGGATCATCCAGCCGATTGAGCGGGAGGCCTCGACCAGGGTATTGCGACGCTCCTGGTAAAGATCGACTAGAGCTGCCAGGCTGTCGCGGGGTCCGTCGAGGGCCTCGATCCCGGCCCGCTGGATGGCCGGGAACTGGCTGCAGTGCAGGTGGTCCTGGATCAAGGTCAGAGACGAGATCACCTCGGCGTTGCCGGCGGCCAGCCCGAGGCGCCAACCGGCCATGTTATAGCTTTTGGAGAAAGTATAGAACTCGACCCCGACCTCTTTGGCCTCGGGGGCCTGAAGGAACGAGACCGGCTGGCGCCCGTCATAGACCAGCTCGCCGTAGGCCAGATCATGGGCGACGATGATGTTGTGCCTGGCTGCGAAGGCCACCGTTTCGGCGAAAAACTCGGGACCGGCGGCGACGGCGGTCGGGTTGCAGGGGTAATTCAGGAACATCAACTTGGTCTGATTGGCCGTCATGGGGTCGATCGCCCGGTAGTCGGGGAAGAAGCGATTCTCTTTTAGAAGCGGCATTGTTGCCATCCGCCCCCCGGCCAGGGCCACCCCCGACCAGTAATCCGGGTACCCCGGATCGGGCATCAGGCAGAGGTCGCCCGGCTCCAGGTAGCAGAGCGGCAGCTCGACCAGCCCAATTTTGGATCCGATCAGGATGCAGACCTCACGGTCGGGATCAAGCTCGACCCCGAAGTGGGTCCGGTAGTAGCGGGCACCGGCCTCGCGCAGGCCACGGAGTCCAGGGAAGGGCGAGTACCCGTGAGTCAGGGGATCGCGGGTCGCCCGGCAGGCGGCCTCGACCACGTTGGAGGGGGCCGGCTGGTCGGGGTTGCCGCGCCCAAGGTTAATGACGTCTCGCCCTTGGGCCATGGCTGCCTCGGTCTGTTTGACGATCTTGACGAAAAACTGCTCCGGGAGGTTCTGAATCCTCCCGGCGACGGTAAATCTCATTTCCGGCCTCCTCGAATTGTCTCTCTTTGTCGGTAAGACCAAAACCGCTTACCCCTGACGCCCTGCCTCGGGAATCGGGGTTCCCCGGAAGCCGCCGTGACGGAGATTGACGTGGATGACATTCAATTTGTTATCCAGCAGCACCAAGGCTCCGAAGGGAGCCCGGCCCCGGAGCCGGAAGCGGAGGTCGGTGATCAGAAGGCGGTAGCCCTCGGTCGTGTGTTCATAGGTGATCTGAGGATAGGAGGCAAACTTCATAAACTCTTTAACGTCTTCATTCTGGATGGCCGAACGGATGACCTCGTCTTGGGGGGTCTTCTTGGTCACTTCCTCGGACGTCCGCCGGTAGGGAAAACTGACGGTTCCAAGCACGAAACGATCATCGAATTCGACGACGTAGTTCCAGCCGGTCACCCCGTACAGGCCGGGCAGGACGCTGCTCTTGACGATTTTACCCTGGGGGGAGATCTCGCGGGTGAGTTGCGCCTGGAGGTCGTGGTGGATGTAAGTCCTGGTGCCAATGTAAAGCAAGACGAAGGCCCCGGCGAGGATTAGTGCCCGGCGGCGCAGCAGCGGCCGGTAGCGCCCATAGATGAAGGCAATGCCCATTGGAATGGTGACGACCGGGTCGATGATCATCAGGATGTCCCAGGCCAGGCGCTCGTCGGACCAGGGCAGCAGGGCCCGGGTGCCGTACGAAGTGAGCAGGTCCAAAAAAACATGGGCCACGGACATGGACAGGACCGACCACAGGTAAACCGTCCCGGCCCTGGCCCGGGGAATCAGAAGCTTGACCAGCAGGGTAACGACGGCCGAAAGCACCAGCACGCCTGGAAGGGAATGGGTGATCCCCCGGTGGTATTTGAAGTTAGCCGCCTGCCCGCCGCCTAAGAATAAGGGGAATATGAAGTCGATGTCGGGGGCGTTGCCGGCCAGGAAGGTGGCCCAAAAAACCGCCCGGTCGTTAGCGGAGCGGGTTGGCAGTCCGGTATTTCGGTCAGGGGGGCCGTCATTGGGCCTCAGGGCACCGATGACGATTCCCGCCAGGCCGTGGCTGAAATTGTCCAAACTCTTGCCTCCCAGAGACTGCTCGGGGGCAGTCAGACCAATTTTAGCGTATTTTTTGGAGCGGGAGTAGGTGCCAGGTAGCCGCAATGTGCTGATAGCCGGCGGTGGTTGGGAGTAGTGGTTGGGGGGAGTTAGGCCC
>JBGFRN010000081.1:0-17178 GCA_041695105.1 Bacillota bacterium
GATACTCAGGTGGGCGCCAAGCCTGAAATCTTCGGGCCTCAGTCCGATCAGTCCTTTCTGAAAGATTGCCAGAGACGAAAAAGCCAGCCCTCTCGCGATTCCAGCATCATCGCCCCCGCGTCGCCCGGGTTGGGCACCAGCACCAGCCCAAGGGCAGCCTCGTGGTCGGCGTTTCGCTCCAGGCGGCGGGTGACAGTGTCGAGATCGCTGGTATAGGTCAGGTGAACGTAGGTCGGGGCCATCTCCAGGGCCCGGCGGAAGGAAATCCGATCATTAACCCGGGTGCCATCGACCTCAAGGATGATCGATCCGGGCTGGATTCCGGCCGCCTCAGCCGCCGACTCGGGGTAGACGTCAAGCACCCTTACCCCGTCGATCGGCGGGTCGTAGTAGGGATCACCGCGAAGTTCCCCGCGGCTCCCGAGCCGGGCGACCAGCTCGTGGCCCACCGGCGAGAACAGGGCGGCCGCCCAGGCCAGCAGGGGGTAGCGCGAGGCCAGCACGGCCAAAGCCAAAAGGGTGATGCTAAATAGGGCCAAATTGACCGAGGTTCTCAGGCTTTTTCGCTCCGGGGGCATGGTTATGGCCAGGTCGCCGTATCCCAGCCCAGCCACGACCGGGAAGATGGCAAAAACGGTGTTGGCCCCGGCGCCCAGGTCGGGGTCCAGCTTGAGCAGCGGCCACCAGCCGGGCATGGCAACCGAACCTTGGACCAGCGACTGATCAGTTACCGGCAGCAAGATTAATAGTGTAAAAGGAACCGGCCAGAATCGTTGGACGGAAAACCCGCCCACCGTCTCGCCGGAACGGTTCTTGATCACCACCGGGCTGGCCCCGGTCGAACCATGCAGCCAGATCAGCAGGCTCTCGACGATATGAAGCACCGCGACCAGGGCCGCCACCTGGGCCACAGAGATCTGCGGCCAGCCGAAAAAGAGGTGGCTGAGGCCGACGATCCCGCCAGCGTAGGAGAAGCACATCAGCCGGGGGTTGATCAGGGCCAGTATAATCGCTACTGCCCAGATATACATCAGCTCTCCCGACTCCAAAGAAAAGGCGACCCCGATCAGGGCCATCAGCAGGCTGCCAACGAACCCTCCGAGGATGCCGAAGACGATCGAATGAACCGTTTCCCTTACCGGCGCGGTTTTCGGAAGCCCAAAGAGAGCCTCCTCAGTCGCGGCCAGCCGGCGGTACTGTAAGAAGACCAAAACGACGACGATCCAAAAGAGAAAGGCATGTTCTGGATCAAACAGCGACGCCGGCAGCGTTTTTAGGATCAGGGCCCCGATATCAAAGAACGGAAACAAAGGCATCCCCGCTTTAGAACTTGCTCTTAATAACCTCGATAGCCTTAATCAACTGGGAGTTATTCGGGTCGTCAAGGGCGACCCCGTGTGGCTTACCACCCTTGGGCATCTCAATCACGACATCGGGAACAATCCCGCTCCCGTGGATCGAACGGCCGTTGGGGGTCAGATATTTGGCCGTGGTCAGCTTCAGCCCGGCCCCGTCTTTCAGGGTAATCAAGTTCTGGACCGAGCCCTTGCCAAAGGTCTTGGTGCCGACCAGAGTTCCGGCCGCCCGGTCCTGGACGGCCCCAGCCACGATCTCGGAGGCGCTGGCCGAAAAGCCATCGATCAAAACGACCAGAGGCAGGTTAAAACCGCGAGAGTTCGATTCGTAGGTCTTCTTATCGCCCTCGCGCGAGACGACGTGCACAACCGGTCCAGCCGGGACAAAGACCTCGGCCACGCTGACCGCCTCCGAGAGCAGCCCGCCCGGATCCTGGCGAAGGTCGAAGATTAGGCCCTTCATCCCCTGCTTGCGCAGGTTATTCACCTCGGCCCTGACCCGCTGGCCAGCCTTCTCATTGAACTCGATCAGCCTGATGTAGCCAACCCCTGGCTCAATCATCTTGGACTCGATATTCGGAACCGCGATGTCGGCCCGGATGATGGTGAACAAGAGGGGTTGGGCCTGACCCTCACGGATGATCTTAAGCCTGACCTGGGTGCCTTTCGGGCCGCGGATCAGCCGGACGGCCTCGTCCAGGGCCATTCCACCGACATCCTTACCATCGACCTCGACGATCTTGTCTCCGGCCACCAGGCCGGCTTTCTCGCCAGGAGTCCCTTTAATCGGCGCCACCACAGTGACAAACCCATCCTTGGACTCGACCCTGACGCCGATTCCTGAGAAGCTCTCCGAGAAGTGGCTCATCAGATCCTTGAACTTCTTAGTGTCCAGATATACTGAATAGGGATCGTCAAGCGACTTGACCATCCCCTCAATCGCCCCGTTGACCAAAACTTCCTCTTTGGTTTTTTCTGCGTCCACGTAGCTCTTCCTGAGCTCATCCATCACCGCCCTGACCTTATCCAGGCCGGCATAACCGCCCGCTCCCCCGGGGGAAGGGATGAGATCATGAACCCGCGGGACGCGGAGTCCCAAGAAGCCGGGGTGGGAATAGACCATCGCCGTCACGCCGAACGTGACCAGGGCCGTAATCATGACCAGAACGAGGGCACCGGTCAGCAGTCGACGGCGGTCAATATACATATAGCGGTCATCCTTTCGGTATATCAAGCTAACGGCCCGAACCGTTACGGCGGGCCGTCCTTAATCATATATTTCGCCTATTGCACCAGTATACTGAGGTTATGGAAGCCATTCAATAGGGTTCTGAGGAACACCCTTCAAGCGAACCTCAAAATGCAGGTGCGGTCCGGTGCTCCAACCGGTCGACCCGACCAAGGCGATCGGTGCGCCCTTGGCTACCGTCTGCCCCTGTCTGACCATAAGCCGGGACGAGTGGGCGTAAAGAGTCGAAACATTGTCCCCGTGGTCGAGGATCACCGTGTAGCCATATCCCTCGATCCATCCGGAGTAGATGACGCTGCCCGACTCGGCGGCCAAAATGCTCCGGCCGGTCGGGGCTGCCACATCAAGCCCGTTGTGGCCTTTGTATTTGTTCAGGATCGGGTGCCAGCGCATCCCGTAGGGCGAGGTGATCGGTCCCCTGACCGGCCACTGGAAGGCCAGCTTGCCGACCCGCTTAAAACTCAACCTGGCCTGAAGCTCGAAGATTTTAGCTTCCCACTCGCGGGAGATGGCCTGAAGCTGGTCTTCCTGCTGCTCGAGCAAGGCGAGATCGCGCAGGGCAGCCTGTTTCTTGCCCCAGACATCGTCAACCGCCACCTCGACCTCTTTCTTCTTTTCGCCGGTCTGGTTGCGGTAAGAGGCGATCCGAGCTCGCCGGTCATCAAGCTGGGCCTTTTTTGCCGCTACCTCATCGCGGGCCAGCCGGACCTGATAAAAGAGTTCTACATCTTTGGAAACTATATTCTTCAGCAGTTCGAACCGGGTGACGAAATCGCGGAAGTCGGTGGCGTTCATCAACACCTGCAATAAGCTGACCGCTCCCAACTCATGAATTACCCTGACCCGGGTATTGAGAAGCTGGGTACGCTGATCGAGCCGCTCCTCAACCGTTTTCAGCTCGGCCTCAGTGACCTGGCTTTGTTTCTCAGTTTCGGTCAGTTGAACTTCGAGGTAGGCCAGATCGTTCCGCAAGCGATAAAGTTGATCCTCGGCCTGCCGCAGTTCCTCGGTCAGCCGGCGGTGGCGACGATCAGTCTCGGCCTTGCGACGCTGGATTTCCTCAAGTTGCCGTTGAGTCTGACGCTGCTGCTCTTGGGCCCGGCGAAGATCGTCGGCCGGATTGGCCCAGGCGGGAGAAAGCAGGCTAATAACCAGCGGGACGATTAAGACAAAGCTGAACATGCGGCGCAGAGATACCAACAACTTCACCCCTTCGTCAGACCCGCAGGAACCGGTGCACGGCTACGGCGCTGCCAATGGCACCCAAGGCCGCCCCGAGGGCCAGCAAGAGCCAGGTCAGATTAGCCATCATCGGATTGGGAGGAACGAGCGAGAAAAAAGGAACAATTTCCACCACGGCCCGGACGGCCCAGGAATAGCTGACCCAAACCAGTGCGGCCGCCAGCAGTGAGCCGGCCAGCCCGAGGACCATCCCTTCGACCATGAAGGGCCGCCGGATGAAGCTGTCGGTGGCACCCACCAGCTTCATGATCCCCACCTCCCGGCGGCGGGCGAACACGGTCAGGCGGATGGTATTGCTGATAATAAAGATGGTAGCCGCGGCCAGAACAACCACCAGGGTCAGGCCAAGCAGGCGCAGCGCCCGGGTAAACCGGAAGATCTTCTTAACCGTCTCCTCCATGAAGTCGACTTTCTCGACCCCGGGCTGCCCAGCGATCTGCCGGGCGACGGTAGTCACTTGGTTGGGGTCGGCCAGACGAATCTGGAACGAGGGCCGGATGGCCTCGTCGCCAATCCCCTCCAAAAGCTCCTGCTTGTCGCCGAACTTCTTCTTAAGTTCGGCCAGCGCTTCTTCTTTGGAAACAAAGCGGGCCGAGGCTACCCCCGGCGTTCCGGAAATAACCGTCCCCAAATTCTTGATGGTCTCGGCCTCGGCCTTGGGGTTCAAGAAAACGGTTATCTCGACCTGGTCCTCGATGGTCAGGGCCAGATGGTCGAGGTTGATAGCCATCAGCAAAAAGATGGCCAGAACCATCATCGAAATGGCCACGGTCCCGACCGAAGCGACCGACATAAAACCGTTGGTCTTGACCGAAGCCAGCGCCTCGCGAAAGACGTAAAGCCAGGTTCTAGGCTTCAAGACCGTAAGCCCCCCTCTCCTCGTCGCGCACCACTGTGCCCTGCTCCAGGGCGATCACTCGCTGGCGCAGTGCGTCGACAATCTGCCTGGCATGGGTGGCCACCACTACTGTGGCCCCCATCTTGGACAGTTCCAGAAGAAGGCGCATAATAACCCAAGAGTTATCCGGGTCCAAATTGCCTGTCGGCTCGTCAGCGACAATCACCGCCGGGCTGTTGACAATCGCCCGGGCCAGCGCCACTCGCTGCTGCTCGCCGCCCGAAAGCTGCGGGGGAAAAGCCTTGAACCTGTCCTTCATTCCCACCAGGTCGAGAACGGCCGGAACCCGCTTTTGGATCTCGCGGAACGGGGCCTCGGTAACTTCCAAAGCGAAGGCGACGTTCTCCCAAACCGTTTTATTAGGAAGGAGCTTAAAATCCTGGAAGACCACGCCGATGTCGCGGCGCAGAAAGGGAACATTACCCGGCTTCATGCGGGTGACGTCATGCCCATCGACTAGAATAGTGCCAGCGGTCGGTACTTCTTCCCGGTAAACCATCTTGACCAGGGTGGACTTGCCTGCGCCGCTCGGTCCAACCAGAAAAACGAACTCGCCCTTCCCAATAGTCAAAGAAACATCATGGAGGGCGGTTACCCGGTTCGAATAGGTTTTGTAGACGTTTTTTAACTGGATCATCAGCACAAACCCACTCCTTGCGGAGTTTTTTCGACATAATATGATCTCGTTCCTCCCTTCACCAGATGTAAACTATCCCAGTCAGAGTTAAGAAATGGTAAAATGTTAACGGCCCGTAGGCCGGTCAAGCCGCCACCGGGCTAGTTGACAGAAGGAGCAACCATGGCTATCGACCGCATCATCGCCCTCATTTTTGTCGCTGCCGTTCTCTTTGCCCAACCGGCACCCACCGTCACCCCTCCTGCCCACCAACCGGTCGATTACTCCGGTCCGGGCTACCGGCTGATAATCCCGGCCGGCTGGCGGATCGAGGAGCGCAGCCCTCTGGCAACTACCCTGACTGCCCCCCGGTTCACAGTTGACATCTACACCCAACCCCTGGGCAAGAAACCGGCCGCGGAGTACATCGAATACAGCAACAAGCACCTCTTGAACCAAATCGGCGGCATCAAGGTAACGCGCCGTCTGGCCCTAAAAGATTCACCCGACCGCCATGAGGTGGAGTGGTCACGGCCCGCGGCCGGGGCGGGCGACGCCACCGGATCGAGCGACCAGAACTATTACCGCCAGGTTAATCTGGTTAGGCCAGGAATCGTCTACACCTTCATCCTGCGAGCCGCATCCGCGGAGTTCCCCGCCGCCTCGGCCGCCCTTGACCAACTGCTCGGGACTTTCGGCCAAACCGCCTTAGAGGTCCGCCCCTGGTCGCTGCGCTTCAGCCCCGACCTGAGCCGCCTTCCCGACCCCAATCCCATGATCGCCCAGAAATACGTCAAGAAGTACGTCAAGGGGAAGCCGGATCAAGCGCGGCTTGAGATCAACATTCCGTCCCGCGGCCTGATCTGGGGCCTCTTCGAAGGCAACGCCCCGGTCAACCTGGAACCGCTCTCAGACCGTGAGGCCAGGTGGGGGGTCAAGTTCGATCTGGTCATGACCTACCGGGATTTCACCCAGTCCTTCCCCCTTGAGGAGATCCGCCGGACCGCGGCGCAGGGCCGCCTGACCATGATTACCTGGCAACCCTGGAACGGCAAGGATATGACCAACCCGGTGATGATCCCTGAGATCGTCGCCGGCCAGCACGACAACTATATTCGCCAGTGGGCCCGGGCGGTGAAGGACTTCGGCCAGCCGGTCCTCTTCCGCTTCGCCAACGAGATGAACGGTGACTGGGACGGCTGGAGCGTTTATTTCTTCGGTTTTGACCACTCCTTATACATCAAAGCCTGGCGCCACGCCTGGCAGATCTTCCAGAATGAAGGCGCCACCAACGCCATGTGGGTCTGGAACCCCCACGACCGTTCCTACCCCGATTTCGCCTGGAACGACCCGCACCTCTATTACCCCGGCGACCAATACGTCGATTGGGTCGGCCTGACCGGTTACAACACCGGCCCCCGGGCCGGCGACCGCTGGCAGAGCTTCAACCAGATCTACCGCGGCGTTTACGACGAGTACCGCCTGCTTTACCCCGGCAAGCCGATGCTGATCACCGAGTTCGCCTCGGACGAGTTTGGCGGGGATAAGGCCGGGTGGATCCGCGATGCCTTCCATCAGCTCAAGAACTACCCGGCGATCAAACTGGCGGTTTGGTACGATTATCCCTGGTGGAAATGGAACTACCCCCTCAAATCCTCCCCTGCCGCCGAGAGGGCCTTCTTTGAGGGGCTGAAGGATCCTTACTACCGGAGCGGGAACGTCTGGTGGGATCGGTAAGGACTAGGGACGGTGTTTGAGTATAGGCTGTTTAGCATGGCGGCCAGGATGATTGGGCGACGTTTTGGGTCCGAACCAAGAAACAAACAAAGCGCCCCCGAGAGGCGCCAAAGGCGTAAGCAAGTTGAATACTTAGCTTGGAGGACGAGCCATGCCAAAAGTGACTTTTGTAACTGCCGGGGGCGAAAAGACGATCGAGGTGCCGTCCGGTTCGGTGCTGCTTCAAGTGGCCCTCAATAACGACATCCACCTGGAATGGGGCTGTGAATCAGGAAGCTGCGGGATGTGCCGCGTCCGAGTACTGGAGGGCGAGAAAAACCTTTCCGACTTCAGCGACGCCGAGATCGACTTCTTGGTCGGGGACCTGGATGAGGGCTGGCGCCTGGCCTGCCAGACCCGGATCAAAGGCGACGTTAAGGTGGAGGTTCCGGAGGCGGGGCATTAGATCTTGGATGCGACCACCTGGCAGCTGGGCCTGCTCCATTTCTATGCCCTGTCTGATGGAACTACCGTCGATACTCCCAGATACTTGAGATCCACGGGCTGCAATCCAACCTGCTTGAAGTTACACGCTTCGACCATCTCCAAGGAGATTTCATCAAAAAGATTTCGCTCTTTCTCCAACCGGTGCATGATCTTTTTACTGTAAACCGGATCGATTTCAACACCAACGCTGTTTCGGTTAGCTTTAATCGCTGCCACCATAGTCGTTCCACTGCCACAAAAAGGATCCAGCACCGTGTCTCCGAAGAACGAAAACATTCGCACGAGCCGGTAGGCAAGTTCCAAGGGGAAAGGCGCCGGGTGCGATTGAGTTGAGGCTCCTGAAATAGTCCAAAACTGCTGAAACCAATCCTCATAGTCTTTTTTGTCTATCATGGAAAGCCGGCGCTGCTCTTCAGTTGGTTTTCGGTACCCACCTGGCTTGCGCTCCATTAGGATGAATTCAATATCGTTTTTGATTATGGCGTTGGGCTCATAGGGTTTTCCCAGGAACTTCGAGCCGTTGCTAACCTCGTAAGTGGCGTTGGAAATCTTGTGCCAAATAATGGGGTTCAGGTTGTCGAACCCGATCTTTCTACAGGCGACTGCGATATCTGCGTGCAGAGGGACAACGACATGCCGGCCGTGCTGACGGCGGGAAAGGCATACATCCCCCACCACGCAAACCAGTCGCCCTCCGGGTAAAAGCACCCGAAAGCATTCTTTCCAGACCTTGTTCAACTGTTCAAGGAACACCTCATAATCGGCTATGTGTCCCATTTGATCGGGATGCTCTCGGTATTTCTTGAGATTCCAATAAGGGGGCGAGGTGATAACAAGATGAATACTTCCATCTGGTAAAAAGGAAAGGTCGCGAGCGTCACCCTGAACCAGCCGGTGATGGGTATTGTAGTTCATCAGGAGGCCCCCTCCAAGGTAGATAACAGTAACCTAACCGCGGTGTTTATTGACTCATTTAACTCTGATGCAAAGACTATCCCCTGTATATTGGACGACCGCAAGCGATTTTGAACATTGATCTGTTCGTCAATAAAGGGATAGTCCAACGAATCACATGCCCCAGGGCGACACCTGCCCCAGGGCTGCCCCAGGGCGAATCGTCAAGTTTGTCCGGCTAATGAGGGTCAATCGGTGAAAAAATTTGATGATTTTAGCCCCTGAAGGGCAAAAATTTGAGCTACAAGGGTGTTTTCGACACAAAAAACCCCCAAATCCTGTCCTCTGAAGGGGGTTTTGGGGGATAAGAAGGGGGTTTTGGGGTTGAATCGTCAACATTTTTCCGATAAAGCACCCGCGGGGGTGGAAAATCTTGACTATCACCCTCTAACCATCACCCTCTACCTATCAATCCACTCCATATCACCCACTAGCGACACCCCGCGCAGAATACGCCACTGATAATTCACTCAGCGACGATCCCGCAATGGCCATCCCCCGGCCACGGGGGGCAGGCATCGCCGGATAATTTGCCCCCTTACCCCCGCGGCCTACTCGACCTCTACCCGCGGCTACCTTGCCGGAGCGGAGCGCCCTACCCGCGAGTTCAAGTACCTCTCCCTGGCCTCCTGGACAATCCCAGCGGTGCGCTCGGGGCCGTGCCATCCGCTGATCAGGCACTTCTTATTTTCGAGGTGCTTGTAGACCTCGAAAAAGTGGACGATCTCCTGGCGAATATGGCCGGGAAGACCCTCCAGGGTTGTAACCTCCTGCATCCGCGGGTCTACGTCGACCACGGCTACCACTTTGGTGTCGAGGCCTTTTTCGTCCGACATCTCTAGGGCACCGAGCACCCGTGCCGGAACCAGGCAGCCGGGGTGAGTCGGGAAGGTTGAGATGACCAGAATGTCAAGCGGGTCGCCATCCTCCTCAAGGGTCTCAGGAACCATCCCGTACTCGCCCGGGTAGTGGACCGGCGAGTAAAGCACCCGGTCGAGCTTCAGCCGGCCGGTGGTCGGGTCAAGTTCATACTTGTTCTGACATCCCTTGGGAACCTCAATCAGCGCCTCGACCACCAGCGGAATTGAAACCATAGTGAGTACTCCCTTCGAAATCTATGCTTCGCAGTGTCACCGCTTTTTTCCCACGGCCTCTTTGGCCGCCCGGTAAATGTCCCTGGCCGTCAGGCTGTACTTCTCGAGCAATGCGGCCGGGGTTCCCGATTCGCCGAAGGTGTCCCGGACCCCGACCCGGACCAGCGGGGTCGGATAATGCTCGGCCAGGGCCTCGGCCACGGCACCGCCGAGCCCGCCGATGATCGAGGCCTCCTCGGCCGTGACCACGGCACCACAGTCACGGGCTGCGGCCACCACAGCCTCGACATCGAGCGGTTTGATGGTCGAGACGTTGACCACCCGGGCCTGGATGCCGTCTTTGGCCAGCTCCCCGGCGGCCGACAGAGCCTCGCCGGCCATGATCCCGCAGGCCAGGATGGCCACATCGCCGCCGGGGCGAACCACCGGTGCCTGGCCGATTTTAAAGCGGTAATTGGAATCAAAGATCACCGGAACGGCCGCCCGGCCCATCCTGAGGTAGACCGGGCCGTCGTGCTGGGCCGCGGCCCAGACCGCCTGGTAGGTCTCCTGGGCATCGGCCGGGACGACCACAGTCATGTTCGGAACCGACCGCATCACGGCGATGTCCTCGATCGCCTGGTGCGAGGCGCCATCCTCGCCGACGGTCAGGCCGGCGTGAGTGACGGCGATCTTGACGCTCAGCTTCGGGTAGCAGATAGCGTTGCGGATCTGTTCCATCGGGCGCAGGGCGCCAAAGACGGCAAAGGTGCTGGCGAAGGGGATTTTCCCTGCCTGGGCCAGCCCGGCGGCGATGCCCATCAGGTTCTGCTCTGCGATTCCAATGTTAAAAAACCGTTCGGGATAGACCTTGCCGAAGTCGTAGGACTTGGTCGATTTGGAGAGGTCGGCGTCAAGAACCACCACGGCCGGATTGACCGCCCCCAGGGCGGCCAGCGACTGCCCGTAGGCGTCACGGGTGGCGATTTTCTTACCGACCTCATAGTTAGCGTTCTTGATCATCGGCCCACCTCCGCCACGTCCTCGCCCAGCTCTTTTAAGGCCGCCGCCGCCTGCTCGGGCGTCGGGGGCGTGCCGTGCCAGCCGACCTGGTTCTCCATGAAAGAGACCCCCTTGCCCTTGACCGTCTTGGCCACGATCAGGTAGGGGTGACCGCTCAGCCGGGCCCGCTGCAGGGCCTCAAAAATTTGGCGGAAGTCGTGCCCGTCGATCGTCTCGACGTCCCAGCCGAAGGCCTTGAACTTGGCCGCCGGGTCGCCGATCGACATCACCTGTTCTAGGCTGCCGTCGATCTGCAAGTTGTTGAAATCCAGGAAGACCGTCAGGTTGTCGAGCCGGTAATGGGCCGCGGCCATGGCCGCCTCCCAGATCTGTCCCTCCTGGATCTCGCCGTCCCCGATCAGGGCGTAGACCCGGTAGGCCTGCCCGTCGAGCTTGCCGGCCAAAGCCATTCCGACCGCCTGCGACAGCCCCTGCCCGAGGCTGCCGGAGCAGGCTTCGACCCCCGGGGTCTTATGCGAGGCCGGGTGGCCCTGGAGGCGGGAGTTGATCCGGCGGAAGGTCTGCAGCTCCTCGCGAGGGAAGAAGCCGCGTTCGGCCAGTGTGGCGTACAGGACGGCGCACCCGTGACCTTTGGACAGGACAAAGCGGTCGCGCTCCTCCCACCTTGGGTGCTCGGGGTCGACTTGCATCTCGTGAAAGAACAGCGCGGTCAGGATCTCAGCCGCCGAGAGCGCTCCCCCAGGATGTCCCGATTTTGCCGCCGTCACCATCTTGATAATGTCGCGGCGGATCTGGTTGGCGGTTCTAGTCAGTTCGCGGAAGTCTTGCACGCTAAACCCCTTTCCTCAAAGGCCTACTAGCTAATAATGCCACAGCCAGCGCGAATTTGGGTAGCACCATCATTCGACGAAATCTCCAGGGTTCCTGATAGAGCCGGAACAGCCACTCAAGGCCAAGATTTCTCATCCAGTGCGGCGCCCTTTCGGCGTCCCCGGCCCAAACATCAAGGAATCCCCCGAGTCCGATCGAGACGGCCGCTCCAGTCGCGGCGGCGTTCCGGCCAATCCACTTCTCCTGTTTGGGGGAGCCGAGGCAGACACAGAGCAGGTCGGGTTGAGCGGCTCGAATCCCGGCCACGATCTCGGGCTCATCTCCCGGACCGAAGTAGCCGTGGCGGCAACCGGCGATCTGCAGGCCGGGATGGGCCCGGCGCATCGCCTCGGCCGCCCTTTCGGCCACCCCGGGCTTGCCCCCGAAGAGGTAGATCCGGTAGCCTTTCCGGGCGGCTCGTTCGAGCAGGGCCGCGGCCAGATCGACCCCCGGCACCCGCTCGGGCACCGGCTGCCCGACCCGGCGGGACGCCCAGACCACCCCTGATCCGTCCGGAACGGCCAGGTCGGCCCGCCTGAGGACCTCAAGCAGTTCCGGGTCGGTCTGTGACTGGTAGATCATCTCGGCGTTGGGGGTGACGACGATCCGGGCTCCGGCCGCCGGGGCCGGGCGCCGCGCCTCCTCGATCCACCCTTCTATCCTCCCCGCCGCCTGGCTGAGGCTGATCCGGTCGATCTCGACCCCGAGGACGGTAGCCCGTAGCAGATCACTCATTGGCGTACCCTCCAGGCCGCGCTCTATCCAGCAGCTCGGCGGCCAATCTCAGGTTGTCCAAGGCCGCCTGGCGCTGTCGCTCCAATTCACCCGAAACTCCGTCATAAAAATGCCGCCGCCCCTCGAAAGCCGCCCGCATTTCCCGGGCCAGGACCTCGTGGTCGGGCCGGTCGACCGAACCGGCCGAGCGCAGGCCGATTGAGTTCAAAAAGTTGTCCACCTTAGGGTCGTAGGTCAGGCCGACCACCGGAACGCCCCCGAGTGCGGCCATGACCAGGGCGTGAAAACGGACCGCCACCACCAGATCGAGGCCGGCGATCAGGCTGAGCATCTCCTCAACACCCAGAGGGCGCTCCGGGACGATCACCTTCGGGCCCAGGGCGCGAATCAGCCGGCCGGCCGCTTCAATATCCACCGGCCACTGCATCGGCAGGATCAGCACCCGCCCGCCGCTCTTGGCGATGAACTCCTGGCAAGCCCTGATCAGCGCGTCCTGCAGCCCCTCGGCCCCCTTCCAGGGCCGGAGCGAGATGCCGATCACCGGGTGCCCGTCCGGGATATAGAGCGCCGGGCCGCCCGTCGACCCCGAGCCCGCGCCGCGGGCGTCTGGCACCTGCCGGGCCGCCAGGCCCAGAACCGGGTCGGCCGTCAAGACCACCTTCGGGCGGCTCACCCCGAGGCGAGAGAGCTCAGCCTGTGATTCGGCGTCCCTGACTGTGATCAGGTCGACCCGGTCGAGCACCAACCGGGTCAGGATCCGGCCCAAGGGGCTGTATATCGGGCCGATGCCGTTGGCGTAAAGCATCGCCTTTTTGCCCAGGAGTTTTCCGAGGAGACAGATTCCCAGATAGTAAACCAGATTCCGCAGGCTGGTGACGTCCTGAAGCAGGCTGCCCCCTCCGACTACCAGCAGGTCGCAGGCCCGGATCGCCCGGATGATCCCGGCAAGGTCGGTCCTCCCGGCGGCCTTAACCCGGTGCAGTTCGGCTGTCCGGGCCGGGTTGGCCGAGATCACGGTTAGCCGGCAGTCGGGCCATAAACGACGAAAACCGGCGGCCATAGCCGCCAGCATCGCCTCGTCTCCCAGGTTGTCCCGGCCGTAATAGCCGGTGATGACAAGCTTCGGCATCAGTGCCAGGCGCTCTCCTGAGGCTTGATTTCCCGGTTCATAAGGTAGCGGTGGGCGGTCTCGGCCAGGAGGATGGCCAGCAGGCCGAGGATCAAGCCCAGTATAACCCCATTGACCGACCGCCACACGGAGATGATCAGCTCGGTGCGCAGGTGCTGGAAGGTGTTGGTCATTGAGGTCAAGGCTACCCCGGCACCGATCAGCAGGGGGATCACCCAGACCCGGTACCCCCGCACTAGTGCCCAGACCGCCAGCATCAGCGCGGGCCAGCCGGCGAGAAACTCTTTGATCCGCGGCCGGGCAACCATCACATTCTCCAGGAAAGCGCGGAACTGGATCTCAGCCTGGGAGACCTCGATCCCAGCCGTGTGGCCGGACCGGCCGAGATAAATATAGGCAACGGCGGCCAGGGCCCCGAAAACCAAAACGTGGGCGACCGACAGCGGGTGACCCATCACCCTCATGATCTGGCCCCCAAGGTTATGCCGTGCGGTCCCAAACCGCCCTTGGGCCTCCAGCCCCCAGCCCCGGACCAGTGCCCAGGCGGCCAGGACCAGCGGGAGAGTCAGGGTGAGCTTGACTCCCCGGAAGTAGTCGATTTCAAGCAGGTAGCGGTTGTGGCTGAGCAAGGTCGCCAGGAACAGTGCCCCAATCATTGCAATACCGGCGGCACCCAGGAGAACCTCTATCGCCCGGGCCAAAATCGACGGCAACGATTGATTTTCAAAGCGTGAGGCCCGCCAGCCGGCCCAGACCATGGCCAGCGACGGGAAAACGAGTGCCGCCGCCAGGGCCAGCGCCTTGCGGGCCAGCTCCCCCCGGGCGAAGAAAAAGACCAGGGCGGCCGCGACCGCTCCGGCGGCCAGCAACCCTAAGGCCGAGCCCCGCGGAAGGGGAAGAAGCAAGTTTAGCAGTATGATTCCCCCGGCCATAACCCCAAGGGAAATCGCCCAGGACTCCCAGGCCGACGGTCCCGACGCCCCGAACGGAAGGGCCGGGCCGAAAGTGAACCGCGTAGAGGCCAGTGGCTGGGAGGCGGACCTCAGGAATTCCAGGTTGTCCTCAAACGGATGGGTCGAGGTTGGGTCGGGCAGCTTGGTCAGTGGGCGTATGTAAATGATCCGGATGTCGCGTTCCTTGATCGCCCTCGTCCAGCGGTCGATGACGTCCCGGCCGGTGTAGGTGTCAAGCTCCCGCTTGGGGATGCTGTAAACCCGGACGGCCCGGAAACCGCCCTCCCCGGCCACGACCTCCTGCCCGAGCTGCTTGACGAAGCCGAGCTGGACCGGGGCCTCAACCATTCCCTGGACCAGGCCGAGCTTCTGAAGCACCGCCGCGGTCTCCTTAAGGTTACCGCGATACCCAGGCGCCTGATCCCCGGCGAAAATCACCGTCGACATCAGGCCCCCGGACCGGCGTATCTGGTTCAAAGAATTCTCGAGGGCGATCCCGTCCAGGCCGTGATAGTTGGCCGGCCGGGGCGCCACCCTGAGCCCGGCTTTAATAATCTGCCGGAACTCCGGCTCCCAGAAACCCAGATAGAGTTTTTTGATCTGATCTTCGGTCAGCGGCGCCCCGACCAGGAGGGTACCCCCTAGTTCGAAGGCTTCCACCCTCTCGGCTCCAAACCGGGCAGTCAGGGAATTCTTCAGCCAGTTGGCCGTCGCGGGGTCGGGGGTCAGGGCGAAGACGGTGCCCCGGGGCGAGCGTCCCTCGGCCCAGCGTCTGAGCTCGGGGTTAACCCCGGAGCCTGCCCGGGCCAAGTCAATCATCTCGTGATCCCAGCGGATGGTGACGGCCCCCAAGCGGTTCAGGCGTTCCAGGGTTACCTCCTCCAGGCCGATCGAGGTGATCCCGGCCTCGCGAAGAGAGGACAAGGCCGCCTCCGGACCGACCCCATCGATCTGGGCCAGCCGGGTGAAATCGACATAGTCGGCCACCATCTCGACCTGCCGGCTCTGGTTTTCGGCCACGACGCGCCGAAGCCCTACCGGCACGGAGACCAGCAGGGCCAGCAAGATCATGGCGCAGAGTATCCGGTCGGTTTTCATTTAACCGTAAAAACCCCTCGCACCATAACAAATCCGTCGGTCAAAGCCTTAATGCCCCGGCCGTCCGACCGCGGGACAATCAGCAGGTGGTTAAGCGGAACCGTAGTGCCTCTGGTCAGATCCTTGCCCTGGGTAACATCGGCCAGGCCGTTGGTCGTCTCAACGACGGTGGCTTGCCCGGACCGCAGGATGATCTCGGCCCCGCCCTCGGCGGTCAGGGTCTGCCCGGCCTTGATTTGAATCACAGTCAGACCGGCGAACTGGTCGACGTAGCTCTTGGTGACGAC
This sequence comes from Bacillota bacterium, assembly GCA_041695105.1. Classification (GTDB taxonomy): domain Bacteria; phylum Bacillota; class Sulfobacillia; order JAMDAP01; family JAJYMS01; genus JBGFRN01. The sequence goes on from JBGFRN010000081.1 coordinate 15,706, forward strand.
CGGGTCGGCGTCAGACCCGGGGTCGGTCGTCGCCGCCACCGCCGGCTGACCGTAAAATACTCCGGCCACGAAAACCGCCAGGATTACAAATACCGCAGCGATCACGATCAAAGGCCTCATTGGCTCTCCTCCTGGATGCGGTCGCGGGCTGGCCGGCGCTCCTGGATGGAGCTAGTGCCGTCCACGAGCTAGTAGTCTTCAAATTTTCTACAATCCGGCGGGCCGTTCCTGCCGTGCCGACTTTTGGAGAAAGGCGTAAATAAATGGATCGATCGCCCCGTCCATGACCGCGTCGACATTGCCGATCTCGTGGTTGGTCCGGTGATCCTTAATCAGGCTGTAAGGCTGGAAGACGTACGACCTGATCTGGCTGCCCCAGGCGATCTCCATCTGCTCGCCGCGCTCACTGGCCAGCTCCTGAGCCTGTTCCTCCAGGCGCCGTTCAAGCAGCTTGGCCTTGAGCACCCGCATGGCCGTAGCCCGGTTTTGGATCTGGGAGCGCTCGTTTTGACAGGCCACGATGATCCCGGACGGGATGTGGGTGATCCTGATGGCCGACTCGGTCTTGTTGACGTGCTGGCCGCCGGCCCCACCGGAGCGGAAGGTGTCGATCTTAAGATCCTCGGAGCGGATGTCGATTTCTACGTCATCCTCAATCTCGGGGACAACGTCGACCGAGGCGAAGGAGGTGTGCCGTCGCCCCGAGGCGTCAAAGGGCGAGATGCGAACCAGCCGGTGAACGCCCTTTTCGGAGCGGAGAAAGCCATAGGCGTTCTCGCCCTCGACCGAGATCGTGGCGCTTTTGACCCCGGCCTCCTCGCCCTCGAGCAGATCAAGAATGTTGACCTTAAACCCGCGCCGCTCGCCCCAACGGGTATACATTCTTAGGAGCATCTGAACCCAGTCCTGGGCCTCTGTACCGCCGGCCCCGGCGTGAAGCGAGAGGATGGCCTTCCGGTTGTCGTACTTTCCACTCAGAAGAACCCTAAGCTCAAGCTCCTGGGTCATGGTAGCGACGGCTTCGAGCTCGACCTGAGCCTCCCGGGCCGTTTCCTGGTCCTCAGCCTCGCTCCCCAGCTCGATCAGAACCTCGAGATCCTCAACCCGCTTGGCCAGGTCATTATAGGCCTCGATAGGCGCCTTGGCGGCCGAAAGCGCCTTCAGGGTCTTCTGGGCCGCCTCCTGGTTGTCCCAGAACCCGGGAGCGCCCATCTTGGCCTCTAGGGCCCGGACGCGCTCATTCAGAGCGTCAAGGTCAAAGAGACCCCCTGATCTCAGCCGTTTTGGCCTTTATCTTATCGAATTCTCGCAGTAGCTCGTCGTACATTTAAACCACTCCATCGTTATTCCTCACGCCCACAGCATTTTTTGTACTTTTTCCCACTGCCGCAAGGGCAGGGCTCGTTTCGCCCGACCTTCTTTTCGGCCTGGACCGGGCGCCGCGCGGCCGCCGCCTCAGCCGGTCCGGACTCG
>JBGFRN010000278.1:0-3020 GCA_041695105.1 Bacillota bacterium
TCGATGAAGTGGAAAAATTCCTGGCCGATAACGGCTACAAGATGCCTGTGGCGCTCGACAAGCGGGGCGATGTGGCGACAACCTACCTCGTCAGGGGAATCCCTACGAGCTTCTTCATCGATTCGAAGGGCATCATCCGCCTGATCGTTCCCGGTTCCATGACCAAGAAGATGATGGAGGACGGACTCCGGCAGGTCGGAGCAAATATCTGATGTTGCCAGCACAAATTGAAATAGGGCCTCTCGCCTTCCCGTCGGTGATCCTGACTATGGGCGCCGGACTATTCGCGGCTATCTATCTGAGTTCCCGCGAGGCCCAGCGCCTGTCGACCCCGGCAGAACTGGTAGACGATTTGTATCTCTACTCAGTGCTGGCCGGTCTGTTGGGCTCGAGACTAATTTATGTAGTAGCAGACCCGTTGACCTACATCGAACGGCCAGGTCGGTTGCTCCTGGCGTCCCGTGGGCCGCTTTCCCCGGTGGGCGCGCTGCTGGCCGTATTGGGAGTATTAGCCTGGACCATCTACCGTCGAAAACTCCCGGTCTGGCGCGTGGGTGATCTTCTGACACCAGGTCTTCTGGCCGGAGGTTCTCTGGCCGTGCTGGGCCTTGATCTGCCTGGAGCGCCAACTGCGGGTTCCTGGCCGACAACTCACCCCATTGAGCTTTATCTATCCCTGGCCGGGGTGACGGTGAGTGTTGTGGTATGGCGGTGGCGAACCAGTCTCGCCCGTCCCGGGCTGCTCACCCTGGCGGCACTGGTGCTCCTGTCTCCGCTGGTGGTGGGAATCGATTTCTTCAGGTTGGCGGAGTCGGCAATGGGGAGTCTTTCGGCGCTGCAACTTGGTGCAGGCGTCGTGGGGCTCGCTGCCTATTGGGGTGTGCAGCGGCTGGAGAAGGCTCAAGAATGATTACCCCATTCCCATGTGGTTGTTCTCTTTGCATGAAAGGTGCAGCGTACGAATCTCATACGTCTCGGCGCCTGACTGGACAAAGGGGCCGGTCTCGGCGCCTGGGCGTCAGGGCAACGCAGACCGCTCTTAGAACTCCCGTAGCACTTTGTAATACGTATTCCGCTGAGCCGGACCAAGTCCGGCTTCCCGGATGCACCGAATGATTTCCTCCATCGGCGCCCGGTGACTGACTCCGGCAGCCCGGACCACGTTTTCCTCCAGCATGGTGCTCCCGAAATCGTTCGCCCCAAAGACCAGGGCCACCTGGGCCAGTTTGGCTCCCTGAGTCACCCATGAGACCTGAATGTTGGCGACATTGTCGAGCAGCAACCGGGCAACCGCCACCAGCTTGAGATACTCCAGACCTGTGGCCATTTGCCTGACGGCCCCGTCTCGCCCCAGGGCCGTGTTGCCAGCCTGAAAACTCCAAGGGATGAAGGCGGTAAAACCTCCGAACTTGTCCTGAGCGTCACGGATCCGCAAGATGTGCCGCACCCGCTCCTCTATCGTTTCCACGTGCCCGTACATCATGGTGGCGGTGGTTCTCATCCCCACTTCGTGAGCCGTCAGCATGACCTCGATCCACCGCTCCCACCCGATTTTTCTCGGGCTGATCAGCGCCCGAACCCGATCATCCAAGATCTCCGCCCCTCCGCCGGGAATCGAGTCTAGTCCGGCCTCCCGGAGGCGTTCGATAACGACTCGCAGCGGCAGACCGGATTCACGGGCGAAGTAGTCGATTTCCGGGGGCGAAAAAGAGTGGATGTGGATTGAATAGCGGGATTTGATGGCTCGCAAGAGGTCGCAAGCCCAGTCGAGCCCCAGGCTGGGATGAAGCCCTCCCTGCATCAGGATCTGTGTTCCGCCCAGGGTCAGGGTTTCCTCGATCTTGGCAAAGACTGCCTCCCGATCGAGAACGTAGGCCTCCGGGTGCCCCTCCGGCCTGAAGAAAGCGCAGAAACGGCAGGCGGCCGTACAGACATTGGTGTAATTGATGTTGCGATCAACCACGAAGGTGACCCGTCCCTCTGGGTGCAGCCGTCGGCGGACTGCGTCGGCGGCCACGGCCAGGGGCAGGAGTTCATCGGTCTCAAGTAGGGCCACGCCGTCCTCCAGGCTGAGCCTCTCTCCATCCAAGGCCCGTGGCAGGATTTCTTCGATCCCTTTCACAGACGCCCTGCTGTTCATAAATACCCCGCCGTTCATAGATACCCCGCCGTTCATAAATACCCGCCCTTCACATCTCCCCCGCCGCTGGCGGGAGATTTGGCCTTCACATCTCCCTCGCCGCTGACGGGAGATCCGGCGCTCCAGCCGCTCGCGGGACAGCCGTCCCCTCGCCGCTGGCGGGAGATTCGCCCTTCACATCTCGCTCGCCGCTGACGGGAGATCCGGCGCTCCAGCCGCTCGCGGGACAGCCGTCCCCTCGCCGAAGATCCGTATCTCCGGGATCTCAGGAAGCTCCCCGATCAGGCGAGCCTGGCGGTAATACTCGGCAAGTCCCTCGCGTTCGGAAGAATCGAGACGGTGGCGAATCAGCTCGAAGTAGTCTTCAACCACCTGTCGGGGCAAATTGCGCCGACGAAGGGCTTCGTCTACCAGCCCTTCCCGGTTCTGAAACCCCCAGGCCTGAGAGGCCCGCAATAACCTCCCCACCCTGGCCACCGAATCAGGGCGCCTTTCGGCAAATTCCCGATGCATTACCCACAGGGCATAGACCATGGTCTGACCTGTAAGCTCCTTCCACATAAGCCCCAGATCGGTAACGGTCAGATCAGTACGAGCCTGAGCGGCCAAGAGCGCGTCGTCGCCAATGAGGAGGGCCGCGTCAGCCTGTTCGAGCATCTGGTTTAGATCTGGCGAGCTTGTGACGTAAGTCGCCCGCAACCCGTAGTACTGTTGCAGGAGGATCTTCAGCAGAACTACCGATGTGGCCGATGATCCCGTGAGGCTGACAGCAACCTCGTCCAACTGGCCCAACGGCTGGCGACTAAATAGCAGGATGCTCCCCACTCGTCCGTCGGCGCTGACCGAGAGCCCCGGGAGAATTACGCACTCCCGAAAGTGC
>JBGFRN010000008.1:0-3008 GCA_041695105.1 Bacillota bacterium
GGGCAGGGGGGCCGCCTGAGGCCCCGGCAGATGGGCAGGGGGGCCGCCTGAGGCCCCGGCAGATGGGCAGGGGGGCCGCCTGAAGGCCCCGGCAGATGGGCAGGGGGGCCGCCTGAGGCCCCGGCAGATGGGCAGGGGGGAAGCCGTGGAAGACAGGTCAATGGCCAGATTCCTCAAGGGTGTACCCATCTTCAGGGATCTGTCATCGGAGGATCTGGAGAGGGTCGCTCACATTGTCTATGAGCGCCGCTACCGCAAGGGGCAGATCATCTTCGCCGAGGGCGAGCCGGGCGAGGCTTTCTTCGTCGTGAAGACAGGGCGGGTCAAGGTATCCAAACTGGCTGAGGACGGGCGGGAACAAATCCTTTCGATCTGGCACCCGGGCGATCCGGTCGGGATGGTCGTTCTCTTTGATGGCCAGCCGTATTCGGCCACCGCCGAGGCCGCGGACGATACCACCGTGGCGATGATCAGGGTCAGGGACTTCCAGAATCTCCTCTCGGGCGATCCGCGATTGGCGGGCAAGGTTCTACGGGAAGTAGGAGGCCGCCTGCGTCAGGCCTTTTGCCGGATTAGCGAAATGGCCTTGATGGATACCCCGACCAGATTGGCGAGTACGCTTCTAAAGATGGCGGAGGAAGACGGGGTGCCGGAAGGCGCCGGGATCCGGCTGGCTGTGCCCCTTACGCATCAGGAATTGGGCAACTTGATCGGGGCTTCCCGTGAGACGGTGACCCGTATACTGAGCGATTTCCGCAGGGCGCGGGCGATTGCAGTCGATAAGAACGGCATCGTCATCACCGACCTCCGAAAACTGCGGACGTGGACTTGAGATCCGGCCAAGACTGAGCAGGATAAGCCCCCGGTCGGTTCCGGACAAGCTACCAGGCGGAGGCGTAAGACATGGTCACAGAAGCTGCGCAGCGACCTCTGGGGAGTAGACAGTAATTCGGTTGTTGTTGCTTTTTCGCACCTTCAGGTTTAGAATATACCCGTGCCTTAATCAATGAGAGGAGGTGCTCTGAAATGGCCTTTAAGATTACCGATGAGTGCATCATCTGTGGAGCCTGTGAGCCCGAGTGCCCTTCCGGCTCGATTACCGCCGGTGATCCCAAGTACATTATCGATCCGGCGACCTGCACCGACTGCGCTGCCTGTGCCAATGTTTGCCCCACCGGAGCTTGCCTGCCCGAGTAAATCTATTTGTTCCGGTTTGTGCCTTAGGCCCTTAAGTCTGAACATCTTCGCAAAATGGAAAGAAAATATTTGGTTCCGGCTACGCCGGGTTAGGCAACGAGGGCTCAGTCGGCCGAGAGGCCGGGTGGCCCTGTTTTCTTGACGCCGAGACGACCGCGGAGCGGGTGACTTTGGTCACCGCCGTCTTCGGAAAATCGATTTACATTGGATAATGAAGGGGAGTCTCCCAAAATCAAACGAGACAAGAGGGGGTAGTCTACGTCCATGCATTCGATGACCCCAAAGCCGGAATCCCAAGTCCAGTCGCTTTGGCGCGTCGAGACCTGCCGCTCCTGCTTAAACGCCTGCGTAGACGTCCGATCCATAGCTGAGCGACTAGAAAGGGTCGCCGAGGACATCGACTTCACCGAGCGTTTCCGTGCTCGTCTCCCCGCAGAGGTTAAGCATCACCACGTCTTTCGGGTTGCTGTCAGCGGCTGCCCAAATAGCTGCTCTCAACCCCAAATCAAGGACTTCGGCGTTCAGGGACGGGCGACGCCGCGCAGGGGCGAAGGAGACTGCACTGAGTGTCTCCAGTGCGTCGAAGCCTGCCGCGAGGGGGCCGTGACGGTGACTGCCGCAGAACCGACGATCAACCCTGGTCTGTGCGTCCATTGCGGGGGCTGCGCCAGGGTTTGCCCGACCAGCGCCCTTGAGACTGGACAATCGGGGCTTGGGCTGATGGTTGGCGGCAAGCTGGGGAGACATCCGCAACTGGCCCGGGAGATTATGGGGATGGCTGATGAAGACCGAGCGGCTGAGACCTTCAGGCGCTCACTGGAACATTGCCTGGCTAGTGGTCGCGGCGAGGAACGCTTTGGGGAGCTGCTGAACCGGGAAGGATACGGGTTCTTGACCGGGATAGCAGATGGTGTTTGACGGAGAAGGCAGCGAGTGCTTGACGGAGAGGGCAATTCGGGTCCCTACCCCAATCCCCCAAAAACCATAGCGGTATGTCTCAGGTTTTTAGTCAAAAAGTGTGAACAAATTTTGTCCAACAGGCAGGAGTCTGTTAGTATTCGTCGAATCATCCCTCTTATCAATCGCTGCCCGCTTTTGTGGGCAGCCAATCCCTGCCCAAGTTTGTGGGCATACCGGTCCAGGAGGTGATGTAACCCAGTTTGGGCGAGGGAAAGAGTTTGCGGGGTGTTCCGTGGGATAGTGAATTTCATTCAAGAGGGGGATCTGACAAGTGTCCATTCTTAGAAACAAGAAAATGATGGTTCTGATGGTGCTCGTCCTGTCTCTGTCGCTGGTGCTCACCGCCTGCGGCGGCGCCAAGAAGGCTGAGGAACCCAAGAAGGAAGAGCCCAAGGCTGCTGAAAAGATCAAGGTCGCCCTTATCGCTCCTCTGACCGGCAACATCGCCACCTTCGGTCAGTCCACGAAGAACGCCGTTCAACTGCTGGTTGATGAACTGAACGCCAAGGGCGGCATCGACGGCAAGCAGATCGAAGTTGTTTACGAAGACGAGAAGAACGACCCCGTTGAGGGCACCAACGCTGTCCAGAAGGTTATTACCCAGGATAAGGTCATCGGCATCATCGGATCTGTCGCCTCCAAGGTCAGCTTGGCCATGGCGCCTATTGCCCAGTCTGAGGGTGTGCCCATGATCAGCCCCACCTCCACCAACGACAAGCTCACCAACGCCGGCGACTACATCTCCCGTGCCTGCTTCAAGGACTCCTTCCAGGGCTACGTTATGGCCAAGTTCGCCGGTGAGAACCTCGGCGCCAAAAAGGCCGCTGTCCTCTTCGACGTCGGCAACGACT
>JBGFRN010000154.1:0-2983 GCA_041695105.1 Bacillota bacterium
CTTCGAGCGACGGGCTGACCATCCTGGTGGGCAAGAATAACTGCCAAAACGACTATTTGACAATAAAGCTGGCCTCTCCAGGCGACATCTGGCTCCATGCTAAGGATATTCCCGGCTCCCACGTCATTATTCGCTTGCACTCAGGGCAAGGCGAGGCCCCCGAGGCCTCCCTGCTCGAGGCGGCCGGGCTGGCCGCCCTATTCAGCCGGGCCAAGGAATCATCCAAAGTCCCGGTCGACTATACCCGGCGCAGCCAGGTTTGGAAACCGTCCGGATCGCGCCCGGGGATGGTTCTTTACGAAAACCAGCGGACGGTTTACGTCACCCCCGACCCGGCCCTGATCGACCGTCTCTCCCGGGGCGAACCCTAACAAGAGCAAACCCTTACCCTTGACAACCCCCTGAGGCATAGGTTAATCTCTTATTGAGAATGGTTCTCTGTTAGGAGGTAGTTAGATGTCGATCTTGGTCGTCGGGGCTGACCATCTGGGGGGCATCGAAAAAAACCTTGCTTCCCTGGGCTTCACTCAAATCAGGCATGTCAGCGGCCGCAAGGCCACCCAGATTGCGACCGAAATTCCCCGGGGAACGGATATGGTATTAGTTCTCACTGACTACGTCAACCATAACTTGGCTTCGGCCGTAAAGGAGCAGGCCAAGCAGCGGCAGGTAAGTGTCGTCTTCGCCCGGCGCTCTTGGTCGTGGGTCAGCCGGAAGATCGACGAGGCCCTCGCCAATCGGTAAAATCTCATTGTTGATTAAAAGTTTTCGGTTATAATGGGGCAGGAGGGTTGTCCATGTCAGATCCCCGGACCCACCCGGCCCCGGTGGATCCCGCAATGACCACACCGCCTGAAGTCAGACCACCCCGAGCCAACCTGGGCGGGCTGATCCTGGCTTTGGCGGTTATTTCTTTTTTCCTGGCCTCCTGGGGATTTCTCTATGTGACTTCCCGCGCCTCGTTCTGCGCCAACTGCCATGAAATGAGACCCGAGTTCCTGGCCTGGCAAAAGTCACCCCATCGCCAGACCGAGTGCGTCGACTGTCACATCGGGCCCGGCCTGGATAACTTTGTGGCTGGCAAATTGCTCGCAGCCAGAGACCTCTACCTTCACCTGACCAACCAAGTTCCAAGTGAAATCCGCCTCGATACGGAGATCCCGAACCGCACCTGCGAAGCTTGCCACCCCCTGGAGCGCCAGTCGCGCCCCTCGACGCTATTGGGGGAAGTGCAAGTCAAGATAAAACACGATAAGCACATTGTCAAGGAAGGAATGTCCTGCACCGATTGCCATTCGGCCATCTCTCACGCCAAGCTAGCTGATCAACCCGAACTGAGGGAGGCACTGTCCAGTCAGGATGAGACCGATCATCCCAAGTTGGAGACCAACGCCTATTACCCCGAGATGATCCCCTGCGTCAACTGCCACCGGGATAAGGGCGCGGCCTTCGGTTGCCAGACCTGCCACAAGAACGATGTCCGGCCCACGAATCACCTGCAGCCTGGGTTCAGGACCTCTCACCCGATTCCCCCGGACCGCACGGCCAAGAACGCCTGCATTGGCCGCTGCCACGATGGAACCGAGTGCCAGCAATGCCACGACAAGATTCGGGCTATGAAAAATTAAAGATTTTGGTGTTAATTTAAGAAGTTCAGTGGTAAAATAGGCGAGGATACGCGGGCGGCGAGGTGCTCTCTCCCGAACGCAAGTTTCCAATTTGAGATGATGGGAGAAGTACCATGACCAAGACACTGTATTTTGGAAACCTACCCTGGGCGGCGGCCAGTGAGGATCTGACCCGCGCCGTCTCGGAATACGCCGAGGTGATTTCGGCCAGGGTAGCCGTAGACCGTGAAACCGGACGCTCGCGCGGCTTCGGCTTCGTCGAGGTTCCGTCCGAAGCGGCTCAAGCGGTGATCGACACTTTCAACGGCGCCGAATGGGGCGGCCGCAACTTGGTGGTTAACGAGGCACGTCCTCGTGAGGAGCGCCCGGCTCGCACCGGCGGGCGCGGCCCCCGCGGCCCTCGCTTCTAAGACAACCTGGCGACAGTCGACCAATAAAACGGGGCTGACTCAAAAGAAATTGAGTCGGCCCCGTTTTTCATGTCCTTCTGGTTATCTGATCTCCTCCCTCCGCTCATCTGCCTTGGCAATTACCAGTAAAGGTAGAAAACACCGAGCAGTCGAATAACAAGATTCCGGTCATCGTTCAATCTAAGGTGGTGGGTCTGTTGAAAGAATCGCATAGGCTTTCTACGAAGTTCATCAACCCCATTCCCGCTAAAGACGTGATCTGGATTGACGGCTTCCTTCAAAAAATAAAACAGTCAGAAAAATACTCGGTGATATTGTTACGAGCCGGGGCCGGTTACGGGAAAAGCACCATGCTGAGCAAGTACTTTACTGCTTATAAGAAAGAATACTCTTGGTTCACCATTACGGAGGAAGACAACGAACTCCAGGTCTTTTTGCACAATCTTCTTCTTTCAGTCAGGACCCTCCGGCCAGATTTGGCCGCCGAGGCCCTGGGCGTGCTCCAAGAAAGCGAAGATCTCAATAAGTCTTGGAAATACGTATTGAATGCTCTGATTAACGGTCTGCATCGGACAACACCAGAGAGTGAGCATTCTTATGTGGTTATTGATGATTATCATCTGGTGCAACAGCAAACTGACTGCAACCGAATGGTTGAATACCTTCTGCGTCACATTCCTCCAAGGATCCATGTCGTACTTGCTTCTCGCTACCCGTACACCTTTCTCCCGGTGGGTGAATGGAAATTGAAGGGTCGAGCTCTCCTCATCGACGAAGAAGACCTGGCCTTAGCCGAACGCGACATAATGCAGTTTATTAAGATCCGAACCGGCCGCCGGGTTTTTCAGGCCGAAGCCGCCCGTATTCGTGAAGTTACAGAGGGATGGGCTATCGCCGTGGAAATGGTGGCCAATTCCATCAAGGAACCCGGGAATATCGATGACA
>JBGFRN010000062.1:0-16843 GCA_041695105.1 Bacillota bacterium
ACTTGGTTCCTTCGGTTCATTGAACACGCTCTTTGTCTCATGTTTTTTTGCTGTTGGACCCGGGCTTGGCTGGTTAGCCGGGACAGGAGTTCAGCCAAGGAAAGAGTGGCGATGCCCGAAGCGGAGTCAGACATGGCGTATGGGATGATCAGCTCGCCGCTGTGGATGAGCCCGCCGCAGGTGTAAACCACATTGGGGACATAGCCTTCACGCTCGCGCTCGTTGGCGGCCAGGATCGGGCAATCAAGCCGTCCGGTCACTTGCCAGGGATTGTCCAGGTCCAGGAGGGCAATTCCGATCCGGTATTCTCTCATCGGGCCGACCCCGTGGGTAAGCAGGATCCACCCGGCCGGGGTTTCGATGGGAGAACCGCAGTTCCCGATCTGGACGAATTCCCACGGGTAAAGAGGTTCCTGGATGATAGTCGAGATCTCCCAATAGGAGATATCGTCCGAATACATAATGTGAATGGTTTCCCCGTCCTGGCGAGAGAGCATAACGTACTTGCCGTCAATTTTCCGGGGAAAAAGGGCCATTCCTTTGTTTTGTACCGCCCGCCCGTTCAGGCTCATCATCTTGAAGGTCTGGAAGTCCTTGGTCTCGATCAATTGAGGAAGAATGCGGCTCCCGTTATAAGCGGTGTAGGTGGCGTAGAAGGTGATCTCGCCGTTGTCGTCGACGAAACGTACAAAGCGCGCGTCTTCGATTCCCTTGCTCTCGTTTTCGGCCACCGGGTAGATGCAGCGCTCGGAGACGCTAGATTCTGGACTGAAGCGCAGCTCGTAATTGGAGCGGGCCAGCCAGAGCATACTCTCGCCCGCTTCGTTGACCAGAGACTCTGGGATCAGGCCCTGCTCTCGAGCCTGATTAATTGTTTGCTCGATCTGTTCCTGGGTGAACCGGTCGGGAAGCTGGTCGAGAAGCTGGTTGGCGGCCTCACTGGAGACCCCAACCTCTTGAAGCTTGATTTTGAACTGGTATTTCACAAAGGCTGGGTGCTTAATGATTTCAGGGCTTTCGAGGAACCGGCTCGGCTTGTCGAACCAAAGCTGGTTTTTCTCGTCGATCAGCCCGCTCCGGAATTCAATCGATGATATATGTCCCTCGCCGGTGGCCCGGAAGCTCATAATGAACCTCGACTGTCCGGGTTTCAATCCTTCCTGGTTTGGGTGAAGGACGATCGACGGATTGAAAAGGGCGGCCGATTCGACCGAGTATTCCTGTGTGAAGTAGGCTCCAAGCAGAAGCTGTCTTTCCGGCGATAGAGCCGCCTCCCCTGGGAGGTAACCCGCCACTTCTTGGAAATGCCGGAGCAGGATCCCCTTGAAGTTTTTGTGCCGGTAAGCAAATTTTTCCAGAACATCGTTCAGTAAGCGCTTGACGCTATCCTCGCTAAGGCCCAGCACCCGGTCAATGATCCGGCGGATACGGTTCTCAGGCCCCGGAACGAATAGTCTGGTGATCACTCGAGCTTTCTCGGCCCCGAACGTTTCGGGGCGCCTGGTTGCCGCGCAGGGAACCTGATCGTCCATGGTCTTAACCTGCCCCATTCGAATGTAAAAATTTAAAAAAGTTTCTTGATGTCTTCGGCCCGGTTTCGGTGAGCGATCAGGGTCTGCTGGCCGGACCTGATGACAATCAAATCCTTGACTCCGACCAGAGCGATCGTCTCGGCGGCATCCTCGCTGAAAACCAGATTGGATTCAGCGTCCAGCGTAAGGATCTGACCGCGTCGAGCGTTCCCGCTTTCGTCCTTTTCGAGATAATCCTCCAGGGCCAACCATCCTCCGAGATCGCTCCACGAGAAGGGCCCGGCTACCATTCGAACCGTGGAGGCCTTTTCCATAACCCCATAGTCGATTGAGATCGATGGCAGGGGCTCAAAGGCCTGGCAAACCCTGCTTGGCCAAGCCGGGGTTCGGTCGAACTCGGTTAGTGGTTCAAGATATGTCCGGTGTGACGGCAAGTGACGGCTGATCTCCTCCAGGATCGCTTCGACCGTCCAGACAAAAATACCGCTGTTCCAGAAAAAAGACCCTTGTTTAATAAAAGATTTCGCCGTTTCAAGCTCGGGTTTCTCGCGGAAACGGAGCAGCTCGAAATGACTGATGCCATCCCCGGTGGCGATACGAGCGCCCCGTTCTAAGTAGCCGTAACCAGTCGAGGGATGAGTTGGGCTGATGCCGAAGGTGTAGAGCGCCGCGGACGCGGAGGCGGCTCTGGCCGCTGAGATCAGGGCTCGCTGGAATTCCTCGACCGGCTCAATGAGGTGGTCGGAGGGGAGAACAGTCATTACCGGATTCCCAAAACGACGTTGGCATAAAAATGCGGCTAAAGACACCGCTGCCGCCGTATCTCGCCGCATGGGCTCCTCAATTATATTTTCGCCCGGTACCTGCGGGAGTTGCTCGCTGACTTGGGAGACCAAAGAGCTGTTGGTCAGTACCAGGATCCGGTCCGGCGGGACCAGTGAGGCGATACGGTCGTAACTCAGTTGTAGCAGTGAGCGATCCCCAAACAACTTCAGGAATTGTTTCGGCTTGCCTGCCGTGCTCAGCGGCCAGAAGCGACTTCCGATACCGCCGGCCATGATGACGGCGACCAGATCAAGCCCGGCCAAAGTCGTCTTCGAATCTTTCAATGTCGTCCTCTCCAAAATATTCTCCTCTCTGGATTTCAATAAAAACAAGATTTTGGCTGTTACGGTTCTCTATCCGATGTCTTGACCTCATTGGAATATCCACCGATTCTCCCGGACCAAGCCGGAGGTGCTGGTCGTCTATGGTAACCAGGGCTTCCCCGGCGATAACATGCCAATGTTCGGACCGGCGACGGTGACGCTGCAGGCTCAGGCGCTTACCGGGAAACACGTTGATCCGTTTGATCTTATGGTCCGGAGCATCGGACAGGATAATGTAGAATCCCCAGGGGCGGTGATCTTCCCGCTGCCTGATCTCCAGGATCCGGTGGTAGACCTTGAGATAGTCGTCGACCGTTCGCCTATCCCCCTGGCTAATGGTCGCTATGTAGTCCAGGCCGGGCGCCCGGTCGGATTCGCTGGTAGAAACGTAAAAGACTTGGCCGTTGTACTTGGCGTAGACCAGCAGCGCCTCAGAAGAGGGCGTGCCATAAATGGTGCTTAGGAGCGGGGTGCTCACTAACTGGGTGAAGGCCAGGGGAAAGAAATTCTGGTGGTTATGGATCAGATCAAAATCATCGGACCGTTCGAAGAGCTCTGACAGGCGCAGGCACTCGGCCACCTCGCCGTCGGAAGGACGGCTGGCGCCATGGTGGGCCTGGGGAAAGAGAGTGACGTCAACCCCCCGGTCACGCAAGCCTTCGGTCAGCCGGGTGACGGCCGCCCGCGGGGAGTCGTCTCGCCAGGCAGGAGTTTCTCGTTCACTGGGGTAGAGCATAGCGATTCGCATCTTGCCAGAGTTCAACTCCTATCTTTAAGGGTAATTTCCGTTTCCGGGAAAACCATTAATTATACTTTAACATGGATACGGGTTCCATTAAAACAATAAAAAAAAATTTTCGCCGGTCAGAGGGCACGTGACGTAACAGACTTCAGTCGCTCTTTCCGGTCAGGTGTTCCAGCAGGGCGGGGAGGGGTACGGTGGCGATCCCGGTGGCGGTGTCCGACATGGCGTAGGGCATGATCAGCTCGTTATTGTGGATCAGGCCGCCGCAGGTGTAGACGACGTTCGGGACGTAGCCCTCGCGCTCTCTTTCGTTGGCCACCAGGATCGGTTCGTCCAGGCGGCCGGTCACCCGGGTTGGGTCGTCGAGATCGAGGAGGCAGACCCCGATACGGTACTCCCGCATCGGGCCCACCCCATGAGTCAAGACCAGCCAACCGGCTTCGGTTTCGATCGGCGAGCCGCAGTTGCCGACCTGAATGAACTCCCAGGGAAAGACCGGACCTTGGATCATCTCGGCCCGGTCCCAGTAATAAGGGCTGTCGGAATGCATGATGAAGATATTCTCGCCGTCCTGCCGCGAGAGCATGACGTACTTGCCTCCGACCCGCCGCGGGAAAAGGGCCATCCCCTTGTTCTGGACGGCCCGGCCGCTCAGGGTGATCATCCGGAAGGTCTGGAAGTCCCGGGTCTCGATGAGCTGGGGCAGGATCCGGCAGCCGTTGAAGGCGGTGTAGGTAGCGTAGTAGGTGACGCCGCCCTCGTCATGGTTGAAGCGTACGAACCGGGCGTCCTCGATCCCCTTGCTTTCGTTTTCGGCGACCGGAAAGATCACCCGTTCCGAAACGCAGCAATTGGAGCTAAACCTGAGCTCGTAATTGGATTTGGCCAGCCAGATCATGCTCTCGACAGCCTCGCACCTCAGGGTCTCGGGGATCTCCCCCTGGTCGGTCAAGCTGGCTATGACCAGGTCAAGGTCGTTATAGGCGAAGCTGGGCGGCAACCGGTCGAGGATCTGTCCCGACATTTCCCGAGAAACCCCGATGTCGCAGAGCTTGATCGAAAACAGCCGTTTGTCGAAGGCAGGATTCTTAATAATCTCGGGGGTCTCCAGATAGCGGCTGGTCGGGTCGAACCAGAGATCATTGCTTTCATCGATAATCCCGCTGCGGAACTCAATTGAGGAGATATGCCCCTCGCCGGTAGCCCGGACACTCATGATGAAACGAGATTGCCCGGGCTTGAGCCCGCTCTGGTCAGGATGCAGGACGATCGAGGGATTGAAGAGGGCGGCCGACTCGACCGAGTACTCGTGGGTGAAATAGGCACCGAGCAGGAGCTCCCGCTCGGGAGTCAGCGTCAGGTCACCCGGCAGGTGGTGGGCAATTTCCCGAAAATGCCTCCGGAGGATCTCTTCGAAATTTTTGTGCCGGTAGGCAAAATTCTTCATTATTTCTTCGAGCAATGAGAAAGCCCGGTCTTCTGGGAGGTTAAGAACCCGGTTGATGATATTGCGAAAACGCTGCTCGGGCCCGGGGATAAAGGGCTTGGCGATCACCCGGGCCTTTTCCGATCCGAAGGTTTCGGGCCTTCGTTTGGCGATAAGGAGACTCTTTTTCACGACTGCCCCTTTACCGGTTCAGATTGGTTCCTGCCGCTGAGCAGCCGGTCATACACCTCAAGATAATCGTCGACCATCCGCCCGGCGCTGAACCGCTGCTCGGCGTCCTTTCGGCAGCGCCGGCGGTCGACTCGCGCGACCTCTTTCACTGCGGCGGCTCCTTCTGGCACATCAGAGACCAGCCAGCCGTTTTCGCCGTTCCGGATAATCTCAGGCATGCTCCCGCGGTTGAATGCAATGACCGGAGTGCCGCAAGCCATAGATTCGACCACTGAAAGCCCAAAAGGCTCATTAAAATTAATTGGGTGCAGCAGGGCATAAGCATTTCCTAGCAGATCGTCGCGCAGCTCCGGACCGGCCACCCCGGCATAAGTGACTCTCTCGCCGTCGATAAGGGGCCTGACCTCCCGGTCGAAGTAGGCCTGATCCTGGATGAACCCGGCCATGACCAGCTTGCGCCCGGCCCGGCGGGCAATTTCGATAGCCTCGGCGGCTCCCTTATCATAATGGAACCGCCCGAAGAAAAGCAGATAGTCCCCGGGATGCGGCCTGAAGGTGAACGAATCCAGGTCGATCCCATGGTGGATTGTGGCGATGTAGTCAAGCCCCGGCGCCCGGTCGGCGTCGCTGATCGAGACGTAAAAAGTTTGGCCGTTGTATTTTTGGTAGACCGGCAGAATTTTAGGTGAGGAAAATCCGTGGATAGTCGTGATGACCGGGGTTCTGACTAGCCGGCTGTAGGTCAGGGGCAAAAAGTCAAAGTGGTTGTGGATTAGATCGAACTCCCCGGCCCGGTCAAAAACCTCGGAGATATGAAGGCATTCCCAGACTTTGGCGTCTAGGGTTTTGTCCTCCTCATACCCAGCCGGGCAGGTGCCAACTAACTTGCCGGCGGTGGCCGAGTCCCCAGTGGCAAAAAGGGTGACGTCGATTCCTCGGGCTACCAGTCCCTCCGTCAAGAGAGAGACAACCCGCTCCCACGGGCCATACCGCCGGGGCGGTGTCCGCCAGGCAATCGGTGAAAGCATGGCTATTCGCATGTTCTAGTTATTTGCCAAATTCCAAAAAGAAATTAAAGGAGTCGGACTGTCTGGCATGTAATACAATCAATAGTACACTTGGGAGACAGAGGAGTGAGCCTTGAACTTGGACCTTACAATCTCGCGCCGGGGACGCTCGCCGATCTTTGCCCAGTTGCGGGATCAGCTTCGTTACTTTATATTGATCGGGCAACTTGAACCCGGGCGGCGGCTGCCCTCGGTCAGGGAGCTGGCCGGCTTCCTGAGGATTGACGTCAATACGGTCGTCAAGGCTTACCGGGCATTGGAGGCGGAGGGTTACATTATTTCCCGCCAGGGGCAGGGGACGTTTGTCGCCGAGGGTCCGGCTCCCGAAGCCCCAGCCAGGCGCGACGAGTTCCGGCGTCTGGTAGCCGAGGCGACTCATCGGGCTTCGGCTCTTGGGTACAGCCCGCAGCAGTTTGCCTCCGCCGTCCTTGGGTACGGTTCCTTCCGCTCGGGCTCGGGATGCGCCCGGGAGGGAGACCTGGTTTTTGTAGAATGCAACTTGCCTGACATTGACTTCTATCGCACTGAGCTTTCTCGCGGGCTGGGCCGGGAGGTGCGGGGAATTCTGCTGGCCGATTTAAAAGAGACGGGTTCGGGGGCCTTGGAATTCTGCCGGCGGGCCCGGATGGTTTTGACCACCTTTTTTCACGTCAAGGAGGTCACCCGGCTGGTTGGGCTAGGAGCCAGCGTGCTGGCCATCCTCTCAACGCCCCAGTTCTCATCCTTGACCCGGATCGGCCAGGTGCCGGCCGGGACCAGGGTGGGCCTGATCTGTGCCACGGCCGAGGGGGTGGGCCTCATGGAAAAATCTATCACCGATGCTGGATTCGGCGGCCTGATCTCCTCACGGGCCTCGCTTGAAGATCCGGAGGCGGTTAGAGGAACGGTCAGGGCTATCGACCTAGCGGTGGTCTCGACGGCCGCCATGATCGCGGCCCGGGTCTTTATACCGGCTGGCCTGCCGGTGATCGAATTCGCTGACCGGGTTGACCCGGCCACGGTAGAGATGGTGAGGGGAATGATTGGCGATGAGTAGTTGTGTGCGGGTGAGGCATGCTTCGGCCGGGGAGGCCCTTAGGGACACGCTCCCCCTGCTGATTGGGCTAATTCCCTTTGGTCTGGCCTATGGGGTCAGCTCGACCGGGGCAGGGCTCAGCCTCTTTGAAACCTGGCTGATGTCGGCGATCGTTTTTGCTGGGTCGTCCCAGTTCGCCGCCGTCCAGCTCTTGGCCGCCGGTGCGGCCCCGGGGTTAATTGTGATGTCGGCCCTGCTGATCAATCTGCGCCACTTGCTCATGGGAGCAAGCCTGGCGCCGTATCTTAACGGGCTACACCCGCGGGGACGGGCTGGCCTGGCTTTTTTTCTGACCGATGAAGCTTATAGCCTGACCATGGCCCGGTTCCTCCGGTCGGGTCCGGATTACCGGTATCAGGCATGGGCCAGCCTGTCTATCTATTTTGGCTGGATGGCGACTTCGGTTTCGGGCTGGATCCTGGGTCGAAGCCTGCCCGACCCGATGAGCTGGGGACTCGACTTTGCCATGCCGCTGACCTTTCTCGGGATTCTGGCCTCGCAGGTGACCGACCGAGCCTCGGCCGCGGCCGCGGTTACGGGCGGTTTGGCGGCCGTGGTCGGGTTCTTCTGGCTCCCCGGCCAGCTCTACCTGGTCGCGGCCGCGGCTGTAGGGGTGGCCTGCGGGCTGGCCATACCAACGGAAAGGCCTTGCGTCGAACCTGATGGCCGGGAGGTAACTTCGTGAGCGCAATTTGGACCATTATTGGCATGGCCGCCGTCACCTTCGCCACTAGATACTTGATGATTTTGGCCCTGGGGAGCCTGAGATTAGGCCCGGGGACGACGAGGTGGATGCGGCTGGTGCCACCGTCGATTCTGAGTGCTTTGGTGTTTCCTGCCCTGGTGGCGCCCGCTGGAAGCCTTGACCTATCTCTGACCAATGTCTACCTGCTGGCTGGTGTCGTGGCGGGATTGATAGCCTTTTGGCGAAAGAATGTACTGTTAACCGTAACCGCCGGCCTGGCCTGTTTCTTAATTCTTAATACGCAACTCAAATAAAAAAAGTCACAACCTTTAGAAGGGAAAACTTCTGTTTCGGCGAATTACCCCAATTAAACCCTTGGTAAGCTGTCGCAAAAATGGCGATAGAAAAAAATATGACATATAATTATTGAGGGTTTTGGGGTTAACCCTGGGGTGAATAAGAAACAAGGGAGGATGTCTCAGTGTCGAAAGAAGTCAGGGACAAAGTGGGTATCTCCAGCGGTTTTTCTCGGAGGAACTTCCTTAAGACCGCGGCTGCGGCGGCGGGCCTGAGCCTGTTGGCCGGCTGTGGCGGCGGCGGGGGTCAGGCTCCCAAGGCTGACGAAAAGAAAGACCCCAAACCCGCCGCTCCCGCCAAAGAGGCCCTCAAGATCGGCGTGCTCCTGCCCTTCTCTAAGGTCTACGCCGTCCTGGGCGAGAGCATCACCCAGGGTATGGAACTCTACTTTGAACAGGTGAAGAATGAAGCCGGGGGTCGCAAGATTGAGCTGATTAAAGAGGACGAGGAAAACGACGCTCAGGCCAGCCTGCGCAAGACCCGCAAGTTCATTGAGAGCGACAAGGTTGATCTCATGACTGGCGTGGTTAATTCAGGCGTTGCCCTCGCTCTTCGAGATGTCATTCATGGGGCCAAGCTCCCGTTCATTATTTCTAACGCTGGCGCCAACGATCTCACCCGGGCGAAAAAGAGCCCTTACATCTTCCGGAGCTCGTTTAGCAATTGGCAGCCGAACTGGGCGGCCGGCGAGTATGTCTACAAGAACGTGGCCAAGAAGGTCTACCTGACAGCTCCTGATTACGCGGCCGGTAAGGAACAGATGGCCGCCTTTAAGGAATCTTTCACCAAGGCCGGGGGCACTGTCCTCGGCGAGGTCTACCCGCCGCTGGGCAATAACGACTACGCACCGTTCTTGGCCAAGATCAAAGAGGCCAAACCCGAAGCTGTCTACTGCTTCTACAGCGGCTCTGACGCTGTCAAGTTCGTTAAGCAGTTCGACGAATATGGACTACGGAAGACTATGAAACTCTGCGGTGCCGGGTTCTCTTTTGAAGAAGACGTTCTCCCCGCCCAGGGCAAGTCGGCTTTAGGGGCCATCAGCGGTATGCACTGGGCCTTCGGCCTCGATACCCCGCTCAACAAGAAGTTCCTGGACGACTATAAGAAGAAGTTCAACAAGGGAGCCAACGTTTTCTCTCTCCAGGGGTATGACACCGCCCGGGTCATCGTCGAGGCCGTCAACGCCGTTAAGGGCGACACCGCCGACAAGGACAAACTGGTTAAGGCCATTTCCGCGGTCAAATTCGATAGCCCGCGCGGGCCCTTTGCTTTCGATCCCGATACCAACAACGTCGTCCAGGATATATACATCCGCGAGGTCAAGGACGTCAGCGGGCACCTTCATAACGTTGTGATCGCGACAGTCAAAAACGTCAAGGATCCGGGCAAGTAAGGCCCGGCCCTGCTGTGGAGGTTAACCGTTGGGTAGTGAGAGCCTCGACTTCGTAATAATTCAAATCCTCAACGGCATGGCCTACAGTCTGCTGATTTTCCTGCTGGCGATCGGCCTTTCCGTTGTCTTCGGCTTAATGGACGTCATCAATTTGGCCCACGGCTCCTTCTACATGCTCGGTGCCTATCTGGGCATGAGCTTGCTCAAGTGGTCGGGCAACTTCTGGCTGGCCATGCTTGTGGCACCTTTGGCTACGGCGCTGCTGGGGCTGGTGGTTGAAGTTCTCCTTCTTCGGCCGCTCTACAACCGGGGCCACCTCGACCAGGTGCTTCTTACCTTCGGTTTCGCCTTTGTCGTCATGGACATGACCAAATGGATCTGGGGGGCCGACGTTCACTCGTTGGCTCCCCCGCCCTCTTTGGCCGGCGCGGTGACGATCTTGGGCAACCAATTCCCCAAATACCGGCTGTTCGTCATCGGTTTCGGTTTGATCATGGCTCTGGTACTTTACCTGATCCAAGAGAAGACCCGGCTGGGGGCGATCGTCCGGGCGGGTGTCTCGGATAAGGAAATGGTCAATGGTTTAGGCATCAACATTACTGGCGTTTTTTCTCTGGTCTTCGCCTTTGGGGTTGGTTTGGCCGGACTGGCTGGGGTGGTGGCGGGACCGGTCCTTGGCCCGGCTCCGGGCATGGATTTTGACACCTTGATCATTACGCTGATCGTGGTTGTGGTCGGGGGCTTGGGAACATTCAGCGGGTCGTTTTTCGGCGCTCTGCTGATTGGTCAGGCGGATACCTTTGGCAAGGTCATCTTCCCTAATTACGCTATGTTCGTTGTTTACGCCATCATGGCCCTGACCCTGATACTGAAACCCTCAGGCCTTTTCCGAAAGGGAGGGGCTTAGATGTTGGGTCTCAGGCAATACGCGCCTCTGTGGGCGGTCCCTGTTTTGTTGGTTATTTTCCCTTGGGTAGTCGACAGCTCCTATATTATCGGGTTGATGACCGAAATGCTGGTCTACGGTATCTTCGCTATGAGTCTTGATCTATTGCTGGGCTACACCGGGCTGGTGCCCCTTGGGCATGCCGCTTTTTTTGGAATTGGCGGTTACACCGCCGGGTGGCTGGCCCTGAAACTAGGGATGCCGGTTTTCGTTACTCTCCCGGCGGCCGTGGTCCTTTCCGCCCTGGTAGCCCTGATTGTCGGCTTTTTTTGCCTGCGGACCAGCGGCATCTATTTCTTGATGCTGACCCTGGCTTTCTCGCAGGTGCTCTATGCCATCGTCCACAGTTGGAAATCGGTCACCGGCGGTTCTGATGGTCTGGCCGGTATTCCCCGCCCGGTTTACCTGAGCGATGAGATCGACCCTTCGGTCATTGATGCTCTGGAGAAGATCGGGTTGGAGCCAAACCTGCGACTGTACTATACGATTTTGGTTGTCTTCCTGGTCGCCTTCTTCCTGCTCCGGAGGGCAGTCCGCTCGCCATTTGGCCATGTCCTGATCGGTATCCGCGAGAACGAGTCGCGTATCCGGGCCATTGGGTATGACACCCGTGTCTATAAGCTAGTCTGCTTTGTCCTGGCGGGCTCGATGGCCGGTCTGGCGGGCGGGTTGTACGCCTATTTCAACGGATATATGTCGCCCCATGAGCTTAGCTGGGCGATGTCAGGCCAGGTAATGGTCATGAGCATCATCGGCGGGGCCGGCACCCTGGTCGGTCCAATCCTGGGCAGTTCGGTTGTCCTGCTGATCCAGAACCTGGTGAGCTCATATACCGACCGATGGCCGCTGATAATGGGTGCCCTGTTCATGTTCACCGTTCTGGTGGCCAGAAACGGCATTACCGGGATCTATGACCAGGTGATGGCCAAGCTTTCGAGCAAACCGGAAAGGGGGTCTGCCCGTGGCGCTCAAGCTCGAGGCACTCCGTAAGAGTTTCGGAGGTCTCAGGGTTCTTAACGGCGTAACCATGTCGGTCGAGCCAGGGGAAAGGCGGGCGATCATCGGCCCGAACGGCGCCGGCAAGACCACCCTTTTTAACCTGATCAGCGGGGAGCTATCCGCCACTTCAGGCCGGGTTTGCCTGCAAGGGCGTGACGTTACCGAACTTAAACCGCACCAGCGGTCGGTCCTGGGCTTGGCCCGGACCTTTCAAAAGAATAACCTCTTTTTGGGGCTTTCGGTTTTTGAAAACGTCCGCCTGGCCGTGCAGCGGTACCGGGGCATCAGCCGGAACTTCTTCACCCCGGTGGGAAAGTTTGAGGCTATTACCACCGAGACTTATGAGATTTTGGGTCAGGTGGGCCTGAGCGGCCAGGAGCGGGTCAAGGCCAAGAACCTATCCTACGGTGAACAGCGTCAGCTTGAGATGGCCATTGCTCTGGCCACCGGTCCCAAGGTTTTGCTACTGGATGAGCCGACCGCCGGGATGTCCCCGGCGGAAACGACCCGGACCACCCAAATGATCGCCAACCTGCCTAAAGACCTGACCCTGATCATTATCGAGCACGATATGGACGTGGTTTTCTCGCTGGCCGGCCGGGTTATGGTTCTCCACTATGGCGAGGTCCTGGCCGACGGACTGCCCGGAGAGGTCAAGGCGAACCCGAGAGTCCTCGAAGTCTACCTCGGGGCCGAGGGGGAGGAAGCGGCTCATGCTTGAACTGAGGGACGTCCATACCTATTACGGTGAGAGCCATATCCTCCAAGGGGTCAACCTGAGCTTGAGCCAGGGGGAATGCGTCGCCCTGCTGGGGCGCAACGGCGTCGGCAAGACGACAACAATCCGCAGCATCATCGGCTTCAATGCCCCGCGCCGCGGCGAGATCACCTTTAAAGGCACCAAGGTCAGTGGCCTTCCCCCCCACCGGATCTCGCGCTCCGGGATCGGGGTGGTTCCCCAGGGACGAGGCATTTTCCCCAACCTGACGGTCAAGGAGAACCTGACGGTGGCCGCCCGGAAGGGTTCGGGGCAGGGCTGGGATCTGAACAAGGTTTACCAGCACTTTCCCCGCCTGAAGGAGCGCGAGAAAAACTATGGCAATCAGCTCTCCGGGGGCGAGCAGCAGATGCTCTCAATGGCCCGGGCCATCATGCTTAATCCGGAGATGATCCTGCTCGATGAGCCCTCCGAGGGACTGGCACCTCTGATTGTTAAGGAGATCGGGGAGATCGTCCTGGAGATGAAGAAGGCCGGGCTTTCGATCCTGTTGGTCGAGCAAAACCTCTCCCTGGCCTTGTCGGCGGCTGACCGGGTTTACATCATGTCCAAGGGTCAGGTCGTCCATGAGTCGTCCCCCGCCGTGTTGAAGGCTGATAAGGAAATCAAGCACCAGTACCTGGGGGTTTAATCCCGCCGCATCATCCGGGGCAAGGAAAAAGAGCCTGAAACAGGAGCCAGGAGCGATCCTGGCTCTTCATTTTTCCCCGGCGCTCCACGCGTCAGGCTGGCGCCATCCGTGGCTCGCGCCGACACTAACGCCGTCCGGGCGTGTCGCCGGCACTCATCCGATCAGGGTTAGCAGCTTATTTTCATCGACGATCACCAGTTCCCTCCGGCGCGACCGGAGTATGCCCTGGCGCTTCAGGTCGTTGAGGACCTTGGTCACGGTGACCCTCGAGGTTCCGGTCACCCCGGCGATCTCCTCGTGGGTCAGGCGCAGCCTGATGACTCGCCCGTAGGGGGTGGTCTCCCCGTAGTCCTGGGCGAGCCTGCTCAGGATATGGGCCACCCGGGCTCCGGCCTTTAGAAAAGTCATGTTTTCGATCTGCATGGCCAGCAGGCGCTGCTTCCTGATGATTGAGGTGATCAACTGAAAGGCCACGTCGGGGTCTTTGGCTATGGCGGTTCGGATGGCCAGCGGGGTGAAGCAGCAGACTCGAGAATCTTTAAGCGCGATGGCGGTGGCGAAATAGGGGAGCTGATCGAGGGCGGCCGATTCACCGAACAAGCTCTTCGTCTCCATCAGGGATAAAATTTTTTCCGATCCTCCCGCCTGGAACAGCGAGATCTTGACCCTGCCCCTGAGCAGGTAGAAGAATGAAGAGCCGTGGTCGCCCTGCTTGAAAATGACCGATCCGGCCGGGTAATCCTTGATCGCTCCGAGGTGGATCCACCGGTCCCAAAAATCACCCTGAGAAAAAACGAACGGCGAGCCGCTGGGGCGCTCATCGTTGTGAGGCGATGATGGCAGCAATTGAATCCCCTCTCTTTGCCCCTATGTCGTACTTCATTCATCGTTTGGGGCGCAATCCCTGCCGCTGAAAAAATTGCCTGAATGTATCCGATTTAACAGTCTTCTACCGTGCGGTAAGTTATCCTGGGCCTATGAAGGAAATCAGATTTCACGGACGTGGAGGCCAGGGTGCCGTGATGGCGTCCGAGATATTGGTCCACGCCTTTGTTGGCGAGGGCCGGTTTGCCGCTGCCATTCCCTATTTCGGCTTCGAGCGGCGCGGTGCCCCGCTGGCGGCGTTCGTCCGCTTCGACGACCAGAAGATCCGCGAAAAGACGCAGGTCTACCGGCCGGATTGCGTGCTAGTCACTGACCCTTCCCTGCGCCGCGCCGTCGACGTCTTCGAGGGGCTGACCGGGGAGGGCCTGGCGGTCCTAAACGACAATCGGATGGTTGGCCAACTGGAACTTCCTGAAACCGTCCGGAAGGTCGGCCTGGTCGACGCTACGACCATCGCGGTTGAGACCCTGGGGGTTCCGATTACCAACACGGCGGTTCTTGGGGCCTTTGCCCGGACCACGGGGTGGTTATCCCTGGACTCTTTGCTGAGGAGCTTCGAGAATTTCTTTAAACCCTCGCTCCTGGAAGCGAACCGCCGGGCGGTGGCGAGGGCCTACGATGAGACTAGGGTGGAGGTCAGGTAATGGGCGCGGCACCGTTTTGGAAGAGAGCCTGGTGGGTCTTAACCGAAGAGCCGAAACTCAAAGCGCTTTACCGGAACCTCAAGGACCGGCCTGACCTTTTCACGCCCGGGTGCTCGGCTTGCCTCGGCTGCCCGGCCGAACTTGGGCTGCGTTTTGTTCTGAGGAACCTCGGGCCCCAGACGATCCTGGCCATCCCCCCGTCGTGCATGGGCGGGGTGGGGGCGGTCGGGGTCGGCGAGACCTCCGGATGCCGGATCCCGGTCTTTTTCCCGCTGCTTGACAACATCGCGGCCATGATGTCGGGAATCCAGCGACATTTCCGCCGGCGCGGGCGAAAGGTAAACGTCGTCTGCTATGCCGGGGACGGCGGGACGGCCGACGCCGGGTTCCAGTGCCTCTCGGCCGCCTCGGAGCGCGGCGAAAGACTCATCTACATCTGTTACGACAACGAGGGTTATATGAACACCGGCGTCCAGCGGAGCGGCACCACCCCCCTGGGGGCCTGGACGACGACCACCCCGGTTGGGAGGGCGGGTTCATCCAGCCACTACCGGGGCAAAGGACAGCCGGCCAAGGACCTTCCGGTGATTATGGCGGCCCACCGCATACCGTACGTGGCCACCGCCTCGACCGCTTTTCTCCCCGACTTTGCTGTCAAGCTCAAAAAGGCGGCCGAAATTCCTGAAGGGGTGGCGTATATTCACCTGTTCAGTCCCTGCCCGACCGGCTGGCGCTTCCCGACCGACCGGAGCATCGAGGTTTCGAGGGCGGCCGTGGAGAGCGGCTTCTTCCCCCTCTGGGAAGCGGTTCGCGGTAAGGTCAAATTCACTCATCATCCGATCTTCGCCCGGCCGATGGATGAGTTCCTAAAAATGATCGGCAAGTACGAGCATCTTTCTGAGGCCGAGGCCGGCCGGATCAAAGAATTGGCAGCCGAACGACGGAAGTACCTGGAGGCCATGAGCCGTGTCTGACTCCCTATCAAAAGCCACGAGAAAATACCTGACCCCAAGCGGGCAAGGCCTCTACATTGTTAACACCGGCGAGTGGAGGTACCAGCGTCCGGTTTCCGATCCAGGCAAATGCAAAAAGTGTTCGAATTGCTGGCTGCACTGCCCAACCGGGTCAAAGCACGAGACCGGCACCCACTTCGAGACCGACCTGATCTACTGCAAGGGATGCGGCATCTGTGCCCGTGAGTGCCTGGCCGGGGCCCTGACCATGGTCCCGGAAGGGAGTGAGTCCCGATGAGCCGGACCGTGGTAATGAATGGAAACCGTGCGGCGGCCGAGGCGGTTAAGCTCTGCCGGCCGGAGGTCCTGGCGGCTTATCCGATCACTCCCCAGACACCCCTGGTCGAATACCTGGCCACCCTGGTGGCTGACGGCGAACTCGATGCCGAGACGGTTCAGGTCGAAAGCGAGCACTCGGCCATCAGTGTCCTGCACGGGGCGATGATGGCCGGAAGCCGGGCTTTCACAGGCACCTCCTCTCAGGGGCTGTTCCTGATGTTCGAGCCCTACCTGCGGACCTCGACCCTCCGGCTTCCTCTGGTAATGGCGATCGCCACCCGAGAGGCCATCTCGCCCCAGACCGTCTGGGGCAGCCAGCAGGACGCCATCATGGTGCGCGATGCCGGGTGGATCCAGCTTTTTGTCGAGGACAACCAGGAGATCATCGACACCATCATCCAGGCCTACCGGATCGCCGAACACCCGGAGGTCCTGCTTCCTGTCAACGTCTGCTACGATGGCTTTTACCTCTCGCACCTGACCGAGCCGGTTAAGGTTCCCGACCAGGAGGCGGTCGATCGCTTCCTGCCCCCCTGGCAGCCGGTAGTCCGGTTGGACCCGGATTTTCCCCTGTCGATTGACCCGATGATCCAGGGGGACACCCTGATGGAGTACCGGCGTTCTCACCTGTCGGCCATGGGAAAGGCCCTTGAGATGATCGGTGAGATCGACCGGGAGTTCGGGGCCGCCTTCGGGCGTTCCTATGGCGGGCTGATTGAGGAATACCGGACGGAGGAGGCCGATCTGGTCTTGGTGACCATGGGCAGCGTCACCGGCACCGCCCGGGTGGCCGTCGACCGCGCCCGGGAGGCGGACAAAAAGATCGGTTTAGTGAAGCTTCGGGCCCTCCGGCCCTTTCCGGCGGCAGCGATGGCTAAGGTGCTTATGGGACGCCGGGCGGTCGGGATCCTTGACCGCAACGTCTGTTTCGGATGGGGCGCCGGGGCGGCGCTGGTTGAAACGAGGGCCGCCCTGGCGGCGGCGGTCGCCGGGCGAGGCCCGGCCGAGATCCCGCCGGTGATTGGTTTCATCGCCGGGCTGGGCGGGG